>CALDOK010000182.1 GCA_937912125.1 uncultured Pseudomonadota bacterium | reverse complement strand
CTATTAACTAACGTACCACTAGAAATAATTGAAGTGGAAGGCCGCCACCTGATCCCGACAAAAGACAGGGCGGATCGTTCGTGAAGACCGCGGCGGCGGCAACTGTCGGCATGGCGCTCGGTGGGTCTGGTGTCGGGTTCTTCTTGAACTCGGCTCAGACCTACATGGAACTCAGCCGCGTGATGGTCACTCTGAACCAGAGGTTCGCCACGTTCGAGGGGAACGTGACTGGAGTAGGCAGAGCGCTTGGGTTTGCCAGAGCGGAGGGCGGAGCCCTGATGGAAACGCTCGGTGCCCAGACGAACACCCTGAACCGAGGAACGGCGCACCAGTACATGGGGTTCGCTCGCACCTTTGGTCTCGATCCGTCGCAGACCGTAGGCGGGCTCGGACGGTTGCAGCGCCTCATGGGTGGACACGCGCCAACCAGGGCGGCCATGCATGGTCTTGGTGCGCAGGCAGCTGGGCTTGGCATGGGAGAGGGCCGGTTTGGCGAGTACATGCAGGTGCTCTCGGCTCTTGGTGAGAGCGAGTTCAAGAGCACCGGGCGGATCGGCTCGAACTGGGCAGCGCTCGGCGCGAGTTCAGCAGACTTCGCTGGCGACATGGGCCTACAGGGGGCCATGACCACCATGGCCCTTCCTGGCCAGGTGTTCGGGAAGGACGACCCGAGATCCCAAGGCATGGAGGGGCTCGACTTCACGCAGCGGCTCAGCGGTGCGTTCTCTGGCGGCGGCCCGTGGAAGTCCTACATGATGAGGGCGATGGGCTACGGTCGCAAGGGCGGCCCGGACTACATGACCATGCGCGAGCGTCTCGACGCTGGCGTGATGGGGGAGATGGGATCCCAGAACGTCAAGGACATCGCGAAGTTCATGTCGGCGCAAGGGCTCGGACAGGGCGCGATCTACCGCGGGCTGGAGGGGGCGTTCGGCGGACAGTTGAAGGCCCACGAGCTTCGGGCGCTGTCGGGGTTCATCGCCGACGAGAACAAGGTGAACGCATGGGCGGGCGGCGGGGCGCTTCCCGACGACCCTGCGCTGCAAGCGCTTGCGAATCGAGCCGAGTGGAAAGGCGATGGCCCGATCGACTTCTTGGAAACCGGCAGGAAAGCGGTACCAGAAGGGGACGTGTCAAGAGGATCGATCGAGGATCTCCGGGTAGCCGTAGGAGAACCACTGGCTCGCACGATCATCGACCTACAGGGGATCATGGTGAACATGGCGGGGTCGTTCGAGAACCTCACCGGATTCAACCCGACCGATATCCTGGATTTGATTCCGAAACTCACGGGGGCGATCGAGGGTTTGACAGAAGCGTTCGAGGCGACAACCAGAGCAGGTGCGGAGGGCAAGGCCGTGATCACGTCACCAAGCCGATACCTTTCACCAGATGAGTTCCTCGTTGCGCTTCGTCGGGAGTTGTACGGTTCGACCGGGGGGTATGTGAACGGAGTTCCGGCTGAACAGGTAGAGGCCGGACAGCAATGACTCAGGCCCGCATGGTCAAGGGTCTCCCCAGGGTCTATGTGTGGACCGGAAGAGACGGGATGGACCAGATCGCCATCGGTGGCGACTGTGTTCGGCTTTCGGCCAGCAAGTCGTTCGGACCGCATGGCACCTTCTCGATCGACATCCTGCCCAGGACCAGCGACAGGGTTCAGACCGTGGGTGACCTCCGAAAGCTGGCGAAGCTGTACCAGGCGATCAAGCCCAACGCTCCGATCAGCATCGGCATGGAACGCGACGGCGGGATCTTGCTCGGGCTTGTGGACCGGATCGGGCGCACACGCAAGTTCGGCTCCCAGGTGATGTACGGTCTGCAGATCACCGGGCGTTGCTGTGGAAAGGCGTTCACCGACAACCTCGTGAAGGCCACGACAGCGGTGCAGGAGTACGTCGCCTTCCGTGCAAAGGTGGCTGCGGCGCTCGGGGCGGACCACCCGTTGATCTACGACCTCGAGGGGACGTGGGGGCCAGAGGACGAGCAGGGCTTCCCCGTGTTCGTCGGCACCACGGTGCTCGATGTCGTCCGGTGGTTCATCGACCACGCGCCGACCATGAACATCCCGATCCTCGAGGACGTGTCCGGAGGGGGAGGCAAGATCGGGGACTACGTGACGATCAGCAGTACCGGAAACATCAGCACCTTGCTGGTCGGGGACGACGTGACCACCTGGAACGACGCGCGGATCTGGTCAGAGGGGCTGCACACCTACCAGGGCACGATCTACGGCTTCCTCATGGGCAGCGTGCTCGATCAGGACTTCTACGAGTGCTGGATGGACTATGTGCCCAGCGCTGGGCCGCTCCCCAACATTGTGCTGATGATCCGCCCCAAGCCGTTCGACGAGCCAGCTTTGGAGTTCTACCCGATCGACGAGCAGACGGGAGCAACGTGGGCCGACCTGCGGACCATGGTGGACCAGAAGCCCTACCACGAGATCGGCTTCGACGAGGTGTTCTCCGAAAACCTCGGGATCTCCGACGCCGACGCCTTTTCGGTGTTCAAGGTGACGGGTAAGCACTCGCTGTGCGGGAACGAGCAGATGGACGCCGAGGGGCTCAGCTACCCTCTGGTCTGCACCTGGAACGCGAAGAAGCACGGGGTGAAGAGCTACAACACCAGCTTGAATCTGGTGGGCGCGAACCTCACGAAGAAAGCAGCCGGCGACGAGGACTACACGGCTGAGGTTGACGCAGACATCAAGCAGTTCCGAGGCCGGATCTTCAACTGGAACCGCCTGAACAGCCGCATGGAAACGGGCAACATCGAGGTGATGGGGAGGGACAGCTACCGGATCGGAGACCGGGTGCGCCTTGCATGGGCGATCCCCCCTGTGGCGAGCAAGTCCGGAAAGGACGACGAGATCGGGATGGTCTACTACACGGTGGGGGTCTCGTGGTCGTGGATGTATGGTGGGGACTACACCACAAGCCTGCAACTGACTCGAGGCCACAACGACTCGATGATCACGGCGCTCAAAGAGGAGATCCTCGCAGACGCGCCAGCCACCAACCCTGACCACTTCGCGGCGACCTGATGCGAGACCCAACGATCCCCAGGCACAGAGGACGCGGCACACGAGGGCTCACCACTGGGAGACTCGTCTGGAAGGGTGCCGACCAGCTTGCGCTCCGAGACCGCCGCGGGAACTCGTGGTCGCTCGCGAGCGTATCGTTCCACGTCGGTGGATGGGGGTCGGTCTCGGAGGGAACGGAGAAACTCCCCAGGCCGTGGCGCTACGACGAGACCACCGGCAAGGCCATCGTTCGCGGTGACTTGCTCCTGATCGACTTCATCGACGGCAACCCGGCGCTGCCGGTGGTGATGGGCGTAGCTCGGAGCACCACGAAGACGACCGACTTCCTTGCGTACAACCACGAGGAGACAGCCGGGAAGGCCAACCGCATGCGCGTGCGGTTCACGCCGCTCGACAGCGACGGGCAGCAGAGCGGAGAGGTGCGGCTCAAGGTTGCAGACGACGGCGAGGGGACGGTCGAACTCGAGGCGACCCACGAGGTACTGATCGAGGTAGGGACAAACCTGGACAGCCCAACGGCGAGCTTCCGGATTACCCCGACCGAGGTGGTGCTCGAGGCGTCCACGTCCATCAAGCTCGGAGCGAACGCGGTCGAGAAGGTGATCAAGGGCAACACGTTCCAGGTTCTGTTCAACGCTCACACGCACCCGACAGGGGTAGGACCGAGCGGCCCCCCCCTGGTCCCGCTGACCGGCAGCGAACTATCCACCAAGGTCTCCACGGAGTAGAACGATGGCTCTCGACAAGACAGGGCTGAAGAACGCGCTGCAGGCGATCTTCACCGACATCACGAGCGGCAAGACCGCCGCAGACGCCGCGGACGACTTCGCGAACGCGATCGACACCTATGTGAAGACGGGCACGGTATCGTTCGGCGCTGGAGACATCAGCGGCAACGACGCCCCGAGCGGCGACAGCCACAACAACCTCACCGCCAACGGCGGCACCATCAGCTAGGACGAGACCATGCCGATCGGAGAGAACGCCGGAGGCCAGCTGAACGTGATCGTCTTCGAGGTGGGCATGAAGACCACCACGGAGATCCTCGGGGTCGAGGTGGTGGTGGTGAACACCGTGAGCGTCCACCCGCTCCTGGTTGCGCCGGATTCCGTGCGGTACAGCGATGCGAGCCGAAGCTCGATCCAGCAGTCGGGGACATCGAGCCAGCTGACGGTAGGTGGTCGAGCGCTTCGTGAGATCGTGATGGGCGGAACCTTCGGGGTCGATGAGCGCGGACTGCTCGGGTACCTCGGCACGGGAGAGATGCGCTTTCAGCGGTTCTACAAGGAAGTGGTCCGCATGGGCGAGGCCATGTCCGCGGGGGACGTGGACGCGGCGATCGACGTGATCAACGGCACCCCGGGCATTCGGGCGTTCACGCTGCCCTACGACGAGAACAACTCGGTGTTCTACATCAACGTCTACGACTTCTGGAAGAAGCAGAGCTTCCAGGTAAACATCGCGAGCTTCAACGATTGGATCACGGCAACCAAGGGCGGAGCCTCTGGTCTGCGCTGGTACCAGATGGTGCTCAAGGAAGTAGGCCCGATCGTCACAGGGGGCCTTGGCGAGTCCATCATTTCGGCGTTGCTGCAGGGCCTAACCACATGGGCGTCGGTCAACGACGCGCTGACCTCCTACACCCCGACCAACCTGATCGACTCGTTCGGTGCGGCGGTCGGGATCGCAGCCCAGCAGCTGTCGGACACCCTGGCGGGGGTGAGCACCCAGATCGAGAGCGTCACGCAACTCATGGGAGGCAGCTACGGGTCGGCCACAGCTGCAGCCACAAACGACGGTGCCGCGTCTCTCTTCGTCACCATGGCGTCGGTCAAGGCCCAGGCGGAGTCACTGCTGGACCTGCTGGAGACCCTCGTGAGCGGTGGAAACGTGGAAGAAACCGGGGCGGTGGACTGGACGAACGACGACGGCGGGTGGGAGCTTGGAGCCTTCGAGCAACGTCGCGACCTCGAGGATCTCGTCGAGTCGGCGAGCTACCAGAACATCGCGGGCGTGCTGTTCGGCATGGATCGCGACGTGTACCGGGACTTCGTGATGAGCGGAGGCACTCATGGGCAGATCGCCCCAGACCTGTTGGGTTCGATCTACCACTCGGTCCGCCCGACAGACAGCCCCGAGAGCCTCGAGTCCATGTTCAACGTCGCCTGGCAGCGCATTCTCGAGGTGAACGGGCTTCTCCCCGACGAGGCCATGCTCGAGGGGACGGAGCTACAGATCCCCCGGGTGAGGCCCAGGGGACCTACCGGGATCAGTGGGCTGCCCACCTTCGGGTCGCACGTCGGGCAGGAGGCTCTCGGGCGGGACATCGCCATGGAGATCAAGGCCGGCAGCAACGGAGACCTCGAGCTTGTCGAGTACGAGGACTGCGTGGAGCAGGGGGCAACCTTCCTGGTCGAGTGGCTCGGCGACGACATTCTGCGCCTGCTCAACACGATCCCGAGCGTGGTTCGCGCCGACTTCCTCGGCCAGCAGATGGAGCAGCTGTTCCGGACCGACCGTAGAATCAGGGCGATCACCGACATCTCGGTGGAGCCCGACGACACCGGGACCGGCTACAACACCAGCATGACCCTGCAGACGGTCAACGGTGGAACGCTACGGCTCGGCGGAGGAGCATAATGGAACCGACCCTGAAGACCAGACGCCAGCTTGTCACCGAGTTCATCAGGCGGATCTTGGTCTACACCTCGCTCCTGTCCTGGTTCGGGTCGAACTCGGTGATCCGAGCCATCGCGCTCGCGTTCTCCGCCTGGATCGAGGGTACCTATCAGCTGTATGTGGGGCTTGTGCGCCGGTACACCGTCCGCGGAGGAGCGGGAGACACCCTCACCGATGTGTGCGCCGAACGCGGGGTGGACCGGATCGAGAAGAACCTCGCGAAGGTCTATGTGGTCGTCCAGCCGTTGACGGCGAACGCGACCGCGGTGAGCGTCGGTACAGGCCCGATCGCTGGTGGAGACGAGATCGAGGTGGACGACTCCTCGATCTTCCTGGTGGCGGACTCGATCCGCATCCGCAACGGAGATGGAACCGTGACCGAGACCGCGACGATCGCGGGGATCACGGTAGGAACAGGGCCGACAGGTGGAGACGAACTGGAGATCGTCGGCGCTCTGGCGGGGGCCTACACCCCTGCTACGGACGACGTGGATGTGCTGCTCCGGACAGCGATCCCCGCTGGCGCTCTGGTCAACACCTCGGTGGGTGTGCCATTCAACACACTGGACTCGCTCACCACGGGCGACTCCAACCCGATCATGGACGGCGAGAGCACCTCGCTGGCGCTGGCGGACAAGGTGTGGTGCGAGGCCGGAACGTCCGGGGCCGCGGGGAACATCGACGCGCGGACCGTCACCGACTTCGCGACCACCTACAGGATCGCTGGAGCGTTCAACCCCGAGAGGGGAAGCGGCGGGCTTGACGAGGAGGAGGACTACGAACTCAAGTATCGGACGGTCCACGCCCCCACGATCGCGAACCAGGAAACTCTTGCCTGGCTCGAGTCGCTTCTCCAGGCGGGCGACCTGGACGTGCTGCGGGTGGTCAAAACCTCCGGGACGGCGATCCGGACCCTGTACGTCAAGGTGATCCGGCGCAACGGTGGAACCTTCTCGGTGGCTCAGCTCGCTGCTCTGGACCTCTACGCCGAAGCTCGCATCCGATCGAACCTTCAGGTGTCGTCGAGCAACGTGACCTTGACGGCGATCGAGGTGGAGGCACGGATCACCTTGGAGCCTGGGTACACCCTCGAGGAGGTGTGGCGCTCAGCCGCCGATACCCTCGCCACCTACCTGGACTACAGGCGGTGGGCGTGGGGTGGGACGGTAGACGAAGCCGATCTTCTTTCGCTTGTGAACGCGACCACCGGAGTTGCCAGCCTCGAGACCTCCTCCTTCCTTCCTGCCGCCGACACCACGGTCGCCGCTGACAGCCTCCCGGTTCTCGCTCGGCTTTCTCTCGAGGACATGGACACGGGGGCCACCTACAACGCCGAACTCGCAGTGAGCTTCTGATGCACCGACGCGAAGAGCACCTGTCCTGGTGGCACTCCGACAGCGGGGTGCTTCCCTCCGCCCACCCACAGAGGCCGTGGACCAAGATCGGGGTTCAGGCGGTGGCGCTCACCGACGAGGGCGTGGACATCAACGACGCCATCGCCGAGGTTCTTGTTTTCCGGCGCAACTTGGTGCCCGCCGACACCAGCGTGAGCGGGGCCAGGTCGAGGGACTCGGTGGAGATGCAGGCATCGTTCCAGGGGGTCTCCGAGGCTCCCGGGTGGGCGAGCGGGGCCAGCCCTCAGGGCATGTACATCGACGACGGCTACAAGCGGCTCGGGATCGGGATCGGTTCCTCTCTCGACGTGATCGACCCGATCACCGGGGACATCATCGAGACGATCAGCACCAACTGGCAGTGGCTCGTCCGTCAGGTCTACCTGCTCCGGAAGGTCGGCACGGAGCGTTGGGAGATCGAGGTGAGCGGCAAGGTGCTTGCCACCATAGGCTACGAGCGGGCCGCCGACAGCACCACCACTCCGGCCATCGCTGGGATCGGCTCACTGGACTCCGCGGGGACCTCCCGGGGCTACTTCGATCAGTTCGAGCTTGGCACGAACTACTCGATTCCCCCGCAGTGGAAGGTCGACCGCACCTTCAACACCATCGCGCCCTCGATCCGCAACAGGTGGACCGAGGAGGCCCGAGCGCTGACTCGCGCGGGGCTCGGCATGGTCCAGCATGTCACGGAGGCTCTCACGGACCTCTGGACGGACCTCACCGCAGGCCGACAAGTGGACACCAGGGTCGAGTTCGAGGGGGACAGGCTGCCAAGCCAGGAGAACCCAGCGTGGACCCTGTTCACTGGCGGTGTCTTCTCGGTGGCGAGAGAGAGGGTGCGGATCAACACCCCTGGCGCGGCGCACGCGAGATGCGAGTACGCGATCCCAGCGCCTGCGGTGACGATCCCCACCTACGCGACCTGGACGATCCGCGGACGGTTTCAGCTGAGAAGCTCTACGCCAGACGCGGCGGGGCGCGTAGGCCCCTACCTGATGCTGAGGGACGGGAACAAGCGGATCACTGCCCAGCTGATCAGAAACAACGCCAGCCCGGGTGAGCACTACTGGGCCTTCACCGACGCGGCGCTGACGGGCGCTCTCACGATGTACGACACCTACAGGTGGGTGGTGGACCCCTACCAAGAGCACGAAGTCGAGATCGTGTCCATCGGGCAGGCCGTGGTGCTCCTCCTGGTGAACGGGAAGATCGTGGGCCGCATGAGCTACGGGGTGTTCCCCGCTCACGCCACTCGCGACTTTGCGGTGGGGTCCTACGGGCCAGGCGGAGCGGTCGCCGATTTCCGCATGCGCCTGTTCCGGGCAGAGCTACGGACCACGGACATCCACCACCGAACCCTGCTGCTCCAGAACTGCGTCGAGCGCCTCATGTTCGTCTCGGGGTGCGAGACCAACGAAGAACTGCAGATGTGGAACGAGCACCACCACGGAGTCGAGGTGGCACGGGGGACGACGGTCGGGATCGTGATGGAGATGCGGAAGCTCGCGGGGTGCTCCCGAGCTGAGCTTGTTTCCGAGGAGACAGAGGGCAACTGGTACCTTGAGGAGACCTACCCCGAGGTGACACCGATCTACCTCGAGATGGAGGGCACCCTGCTGGATGTCTTCGTGGAGTTCGCGCACCGATCCACCAACTTCACCGCCCAGCAGATCGCGGATCTCGCGGCGCGGTATCTTGTGCCCATGTCGGTGGTCGAACTGCAGTACTACATCTGCGTGGCCGAGTGGATGTCCGCGCCGACCGCGGTGGTGGGCGGGAAGACCCGGATCACCATTCCCGACACCTCGCAGTTCGCGGCGGGTGATACGGTGACCATCCACGATGCAGCGAACACCGTGATCGAGACCTCGACAGTCGACTCGATCGTTTCGGGCACCACTCTCGATGTTGTGCTGCTCGCCTCCGCCTACCTTGCCGGGTCTACGATCCGCAAGACTCTCGCCGTCACATAGGAGACCGCCATGAAGGAAAGCCACGGGCTCAAGTACCTGCAATATTTGAAGATCGGGATCGACGAACTGCAGTGGCTCCAGTACGAGGAGCACGAGCGGCGCATGCGTCGGATGCTCGCGAGGTTCATGAGCCACGGTCTTGTGACCGGCAGGACGCGCCGCAACTCGCTCGGGCGGGCTTGGAAGGTCCACGACGACGACGACGACGGCACGATCAGCATCTACTCCTCGATGGGTCGCGTGGTCGGCGGGTCCTACGGCTCGCAGGAGCACGCCTGGGCCGTGGACAAGGACGGCGTGCCGATCCAGATGGACAACGATCAGATCGTGGCGACCCTCCCCAACGACGCGACTTGGTACACCGTGGTGATGCGCAGGGCGCTGACCGACTACGACCGCGGCAGCTTGTCGGTGACGGTGGGAAGCGCGGTGGTCAACGGGACCGGGACCGAGTTCACCAGGCTCTCTGGCGTGACCACAGACGGCTACGGGCGCGGGTCGCTCATCCGGATCGACGCCGCCGACACGGCACACGGACACGACGGGACCTACGAGGTGGATCAGGTGATCAACGACGGGCAGGTGATTCTCACCGCGCCTGTCGGTGGTTCGGCGAACGAGACCGGGATTCCCTTCACGCTGGCGGGCGACTTCTCCACGGCTCCCCCAGCAGACCCCGATCGGAGCCAGCGGTGGGTGCCCGAGTTCCAGGTGGTGGCGAGGGTTCGCGACCCGTCGAACTCCGACCTGATCCTCTTCGACGTGAAGCGAGACGACGCCTTCGCGCCCAAGGTGACGCTGATCGACCGCAGGGCCGCCAACCTGTTCCGTGAGCAGCCCCAGGGGATGGCAAGCCGAGGGCTGGCGCTGCAACCGGAGATCGTCGGCGCTGCCGCGGCACCTTTTGGCGATGCCCAGATGCAGATCGCCTCGATCTACACCGGGCTGCCAGCTGGAGCGCACGCCAGGAACGTCGCGTTGGCTCGAGAGCAGAACGACGGCATGCTCGCCTTGGTGGAGATCCCAAGCACCACCACCATCCATGTGCGTGAGTTCGACAACTTCGAGGACCTCTGGCAGGACCCAGCAGGTGGTGGTGCGGTGGTTCTCTCCGCGGCGGGTACCTACCCGGCGATCGAACAACTGCCCCCAGAGTGTGGGAACACCCACATCGCGTTCTACGAGAACACAGGCGACAACAAGGTGTACCGGAGCACGACCGCGAACAACGGGCAGGCGTTCGCGGCAGCTGTGGCGACGTGGGATCCCACGGCGATCAACCCCAACGACAGGGTGCAGGATCTCGTCGCCTACATGGGCCGGAACCATCGGCTGTTCCTGTTCGGCTCCTACTACGTGTGGAACGCCGTACCGGCGAACACCTACAAGCAGATCCGCTACATCTACAGTGACGACTACGGAACGACCTGGAACACCAACGCCAACGCAGGGTTCAACGCCGTCACGGGTACAGCCGGCACCGACGACACCGAACCCACGGTCACGCAGGGGCCGGACGGGCTGATCCATCTGGCCTACGTTCGCGACAACGGGGTGTCGGTCGAGATCCGCGGGAAGGTGTCCGACGACGAGACCGGGATCGTGTGGACCCTGGGTGTGCCGTACTCGACCTTCGTCTGGACTCTTGGCGGGAGGACCGGATGGGACAACCACGGGCCGGCGATCTACGTGTCTCCGGACAACGTGGTGGCGGTGGTCTTCAACGAGGAGGACGGCGCTAACGCGCAGCGAGTTCGCGTGGCGACTGTCGGGGACGACGACTCGGCGTTCGGCGCGGTGTCCTGCATCACCAACCGCGAGGTGTTCCGGGTGTCCACGGCGAACGGCACCTCGCTCTCGCTCAAGAGCAAGCTGCGGCAGCTTCGCGATGGGTCGATCATGCTGGCGATGGCCCACGACAACGGGGGCACCCCCGACGTTTCGGTGAGCTACCTGCTACGACCCATGACCACGGGCTACATCGACACGGCGGTGCAGGAGATCGGTTAGTCCGACTTCTTGAGCCCTCGCCAGCCGTCGCGGGTCTTCTTCCGGATGGGAGCAGGCCCAGGGACGGGGCGACCGACCGAGTTGCAGAGGTTCGCCAGGCGGAACAGATCGCCGCGGAGCATGGAGAGCTTCACCTCGCTGTCCGACGCAGCCGCGCGCTTTGCGATCCCCGGGATCAGAGTGTCGAGCCGGTTCAGCAGGCTGCGCACTTCTCGGCATGGCTGATAGTCGCAGTATTCGCGCGGACGACCGCCCCGTGAGTTCTGGGGCAGGGCGTAGCGGGTTCCACAGGTTGGGCAGGTGGGCATGAGGCTTCTCCGGTAGCTGGACGGTATCGTGAGACTAACGCGGCGCGATCGAGCGAGCGACATGGGCGGCGACCCAGGCCGCCTCGCAGGCGTCCGGTACCCCTGCCAGCCTCCAGGCTTCCTTCCCGTGGTCTCTTGCTCGAGACCTGGCGTCGTTCTCGAGGGTGGCGAACATCGCGGGAAAGTGGACGCGCGTGATCTCGCAGGCGAGCTTCTTCCACTCCTCCCGGATCTGCTCGGCATGGCTGCGGGTGTCGTTCTTCGCGGCGGAGCCACACTGGGGGCAGATCCCGCCGACCTCCTTGAGCCGTTCGTAGCCGTGGACCTCGTGAGCGTGCCCGCACCCTCGGAAGGTGATCAGCAACTTGCCGTCTCCGACCGCTCTCACGTCGCGAACCGGGGTGGAGCAGAGGCTCGGTCTGGTGATCCCAGAGCGGCGCGGTTTCTGCCTCACCAGCCCGGCGCGAGCGGAGAGAGTGAGCATGGAGTCGCGCCAGTCACCCGGGAGAGCGTACACCGTTGTCAGCTTCGCGTGCATCTCCAGGAGCCCACTCACGCGACCGATCGGCCACGAGACGGCAGCCTGCTGCACTGTCTTCGTCCGGTCCTTTCTGGCGGTGGGTGGAGGCTGCTCGATGGCCAGGACGACACCAGGGGCGCTCCAGCGCTCGATGACCGGCCCGATCCGTTCCTCCACTTCCTGCCACGAAACCGTGCGCAGGCGGATGGAGAGCAGACCGTCGAGGCCGAAGCCCAGGCGGCTCTCGGGGCTCGAGGACACCAGGCCCAGGCCCACATAGCTACTGCTGGGGTCGCAGCCGACGACTACCACGCCGCACCCATCTGGGACCAGGCCAGGGCGACGACGACGAACACCGCCAAGCACATGCCGGCGAACGCGAGAGCGGACAGAGGGTGATCGGGGCATGGGGGGGCAGGGGTTCTGGATGCCACGCGGTCGAGAGCCTCGGCAGCATCGGCGGTGGGCAGGAAGTCGAGAGATCGGGCTGGGGTGCCCGTGATCCGCTCAGAGCACTGCGCCATAGCAACGATCAGAACCTCAGCCCAGTCGTCGCCGTCGAGCTTTGGTGGAGAGTACTGCGTGGGCCAGTACTTCACGATGCACGAGCGCCGACCGGAGTTCCGGAGCAGGACCATGGGCACCAGAGCCACGAGGAAACCGCGGTGGCGCATGGAGAGCGTGTAGTACACGCCCAGTTCGCCCTTCTTGATGTCGAGGTTCAGGGCGATCCCGTGATCTCGGATGTGACGATCGAGGAGGCCCAGCAGGCAGACGTGGACGTAGTTGGCGTAGATGCCGATCGAGGCTTCGTTCTTGTCGCTCATCGCGCGAGTTCCTCCAGCAGAAGTCCGGACAGTTCATCGAGGAGATCAGAGGTTTCGTCGGCGTCCGCGCCTGGAGTGGCGTAGCAGTCGGAGATCGCGCCGTCCCACTTACCGGACCCAGCAAGCCTGGAGTTGACCTCAATGAGAACCTCGAGGTTCGAGAGGAGGTGAGCGTCGACTCGCTGATGGTGCCCGTTGTAGGTGTGAGCCGAGGCGAGCGCGTGGACGGGCGTGGCTTCCTCCTCGGCTTGGCTCAAGTCCATGTCCGCTTCGCTGATCAAAGCGTCCAGGCGGCTGGCTTCGTCGTAGTCCTCTCTGATCAGTGCCTGTTGGCGTTGCTCTCGGAGCCCGACGATCTTGGCGGTGATGGTTTCGATGGTGGTCATGATGGACTCCTACAGGGTGACCCAGCCCTTTCCGGGCGTGTGGTAGCGGATCTCGGTGCAGCCCCAGTTTCCCATGGCCCAGTCGAGTGGCTCGAATCCGTCGTCGTCGTCGTCGAGCGCGATCATGCCCTGGGCGTAGAGGTTTCCGTCGTCGTCGTAGAGACGGAAGAGATCGCCACTCGGGGCCGAGGACTTTCCGCCGATCGTGTGAGGCTTGTCCAGTTCGATGAGATGAGACTGGGTGAACTTCTCGGGCCACTGGTTCCAGGGGATCTGGCTCGGGTGATCGTCGGGGAGAGTGACTGGGCTCATATGGGTGATTGTGAACATGGGGGACTCCTTGGAGGGAAGAGGCGTAGCTATCGCGCGGACTCGCCAGCGAAGACGCGGCGGGCGATGCGGGTGCGGCACACGTAGGCCATGCGGGAGACAGCGAAGGGGGTGCTGTCGCGGACATTCGACCAATCCCAGAAGACGCTCTGGGCTTCTTCCTGGCTCGTCTGAGCCAGGTTGTAGATGGAGGCGTAGCCGCCGAACCCGTCCGCATGAGTGCGGACATCGAAGCGCTCCTCGGCGGACAGAGGGCTCGGATCGCTGTGCAGGCAGGCGACGACCATCTGCCAGTCGTCGCGCCACGCCTTGGAGGAGAACCCCGCGGGGCAGGGCAGCGCGCGGGCGCGCTCGATCGAGAGTTCGTCGGTGGTAGGGACTTCGTTGGGGCTGGGAAGCATCGGGGGGACTCCTTCGGGGTTCGTTCTCTTCCTGACACCCCTAATATAGCACGATTAGGCCCCTTAAACCGCCCGTCTCAAGGCTTGACAACTTCTTTACAAGTGGAGAAAAGGGCCTTGGTGGTCGTGCTCATTTGAGCCCACCGTGCTTTTCGTAGCAGTCGATGAGCTTCTCGAGATCGTCGGGGTTGACGTTGCACCAGCGACCGGAAGCGCCGATCTCGAAACGAAGCCCCAACACCTCGAGGCGGTCGTGAGCCCTCTGCACCTTCGCTCGGCGCTCTGCAGTCCAGGCGTCGTGAGCGATCTCTTCGTCGGTCAGTCGTCGGAACTTCCGTGGCTGGGTCCAGTAGGCGCGGTACCCCGGGCGCATGGACAGCGCGTCGAGCGCACGAAGAGCCGTGGACTCGGTGATTTTGGTGAAAATCGACACTTGCCTGGCGGTGTACTGTTGCCCGGGTTTGGCGTCGAGTAGGGCTTTGACGGTTTCGAAGGCATCTTTGTGGATTGACATGGCGGAACTCCTACAGGCAGCAGGCAGGCATGACGCCTACCCGGAGGCAAACGGACTCGAGCACGAGATCGACGCGGTAGCACCGACCGCGGTGATCCTGGACTACATGGTCGCCCCCCTCGAGACCTCGCCAGCGCAGGCGGGTGCCGCTGCAGCGCAGGCTGGTCAGGTCGGTACCGAGATGCGCCGCCACCAGACTGAGGGCGCGAACTTTGGTAGTCATGGAGGGCGCGAGGGAAGGCAAGGGGACTCCAGGAGGAAGCAGAGGGAAGCAGGGACGCCCCGAACATAGCATACCGGGGGAGCCTGTCAACACCCCCGAAATGTAAGGAAGTTGTCAAGGATTCAGGCGGTCCTCCTCCCTTTTCAGGGTGTGCTATACTGGGGACGTACCCAGGAAGACCGCCGACAACCCACGGAGTCACCATGCACCCCACCTTCCCGATCTCCTCCGCCGACACCACCACGCTCTGGACCGACTACGGCACCCATCAGGTGCGGTACGACCCCAGCAGGGGGAGCTACGCCCTGATCTCGGTGCGCGACGGCTTCGTGCTCTCTCGCCACGCCGATCCAGTGCGGCTCATGCGGGCTGCTGAGCGGATCGTCGCCGACACCTCGATCACCGCGGCGCATGGCCGGAGGGTCACCACGCGCTGGGTGTGCGAGTCTCAGGGCGGTCGATGCCCAGGGCTCGAGAGCATTTTCGGGGTCAGCCGTCCCCTGCTCATCCGGCGGGTGCGTGGCCGGCGCGCGGGCTGGTGGGCCGACTCCGTGGCCACCCAGGGAAACCGGCCCGCCCACTACGCAACGGCGCGGGCGGCCCACGCCTTCATCGCGAGGACGTTCCAGGACCCGATCGACATCATGGGGCTCCAGGTGGTGCGCCGCGCGATCGTCGTCGAGTAGGGCAGTCTCGAGGGGGGGCTTAGGCCCCCTTTTCCCTCTCGTCAAGAACTTGTCAACTCTCCAGAGAGACGGTTTAACGCCACGAATCGTGCTATATTAGAGAAGTCAGGAAGGCGAACCCCGAAGGAGTCCCCCCATGAGTCTCACCGTCAGCAAGTACGAAGCCGGCTACACCGACGCCGACTACCAGGACCCCCGCAACCCCAACTTCGCCGACACCGGCGAGCGAGTCGTCTGGCAAATCGACGGGCGCGGATTCTGGCACAGCGGAAAGGTCTACACCCCGACCCAGGAGACTCTGCGGTGGGACAAGCCGCCCGAGGGCACCACCCACGCGATCGGTCGGCAGAACGGCTTCGCCTATGTGCGGATCCGCAAGACAGGGCGCGGAGTCGTGCGCATCTGCTCGGGGATGTACGGCACCCGCGTCCGGATCACGTTCTGCTGCTGGTCGTGGGAAGACGGCTACACCTTCTCCGACGAGATCGTCGGCTACATGCTCCACCAGTAGGCCAGGAGGCCCCATGAACCCCGAAGTCAACAACAAGACCCTGATCGCCGCTATCCTCGAGGCGCTCCAGCACACCTACCCCGAGGAGACGCAGATCATCCTGAAGCGCGCCTACGCTGCAGCTGGTCGTGAGGTGCAGGTGCTCCGGCTCGCCAACCGGCTGTCGATCTCCGGGGGAGACGAGAAGTACGAGGAGCACCTCTGGGCGGTGATCGATCTCGAGCCCGATGGCTGGAAGATGTTCGAGCCCGATCCGGACGCCGACCACCACCAGATCGCGCGCCTGCTGTCCTGGATCGACGAGGAGAGCAGCGAGTGGAGAGCGAAGGGCCGCGACGAAGCCGGCGCGAGTCAGGCATGAGGTTCCAGGTAGGCCAGATCGTACAGCACAGAAACCGCTACGGCGATGTGGCGCTCGTCCAGTACCGAGGGCAGATCGATGGCCTTGCGGTCGTGATCATGGGCTGTCTGCAGATGAGCGTGCCAACCCACGAGCTTTCGGAACCCGAGCTACCACCAGAGATCCGCGCCCGCAACGGTCGGCGCTCCGTTCCCGCCTTCCAGCACTAGGCCGCTCCGGGGGGGCATTGGCCCCCTGCAACTCTTTCCAAAAAGGAAACACCCATGAAGTGCCACGACACCTACAACGCCATGGTCAGCGCGCTCGTCGTCGAAGGTCGCCTCAATGACCACGAGATCCTCGATGGCATCGAGGCCAGCCCACTGGTTCTGTGCCGCGGTTCGGATTGCCCCAAGTGGAATCCCATGCGCCTCCCGAGCGGCAAGGTCGACCACGGTGTCGGCAACTGCATCGACAACCCCAACGCGCCCGAGTGGCCAGACAACCTTCGGGAACTCGAAGAGTTCATGTCAAAGGAGACCTCGTGAACATCCACCAAGCCTTCAACTTCATGCGCCCGACCACGCTTGCGATCATCGCTGCCGAGATGCTCGATATGGTGAACGAGGACGACTGCGAGACGCCAGAGCAGGCCGCGGAGCTTCAGGTGATCTACGAAGCTGCCGAGGGGGCGCTGGTCGCCAACGCAGGAGAGGAGCGGGCGGAGATGATGATCGCTGAGGCGTTCCTCGATTCGTAGGCCACGCCGGGGGCAGCAGGCCAGGCTTCCCAACCAACCAGCTGCCGGGGGCGTAGGGCTACCGAGGAGTCCCGTCGAAGGTAGCCCGACGCCTACAACCTACCACCCGCGCGCCCTTCCGACAAGAGGATGCGCGGGTGTCGTTCTTCGTGGTAGGGTGATCACCGCCAGCAGGCGAACCCACACCCCAGGAGTACGACATGAACCCCGTCAAGATCCCTCTGATCATCTACAACATCATCGAGGACACCGCTGACGCCATCGATCTGCAGCAGCTGTCCGACGCCTACGACAGGCTGACCAAGATCGACTGCATGTCCGACGACGACGCGATCAAGGACCTGGCCAAGGACTTCGACGACGCCATCGACCTGGACGAGGCGCTGCGCGCCTACGGCGCGACCGGCATGGGCATCGGCATGGTCGCCGAGATGATCGACGGTCCGATCTGGGAGGCCGCCATCCGTCGCCGCCTGCGCCGCATGGGGAAGAGCAAGCACGTCATGAACGTGAGCAAGCTCCACGCCAAGCTGCTCAAGCGGGTCGGGCGTTAGTCCTCGCTCGGGATCGTAGTCCGCCAGTCGAGGCGGAGGATTCGCCGCCTGTCCACCAGCAGGCGGCTTTCGTCCGTCCAGGACACGAAGTCGACCGATGTCCGGTTGGGGGTCGAGGTGTTCTGCCAGACGAACAGGGCCATGCTGGACCCCAGCGCCTTCTCCTCGAGGACGTGAACGAACCTCGGGGGGTGCCTGTCGAAGAGGGTTGCGTTCCCCGACAGAAAGGTGACCGGAAGCAAGAAGGCGGCGTGCCCTCCTCGCTTGAGCAGGAACATGGCGTGCCGAACGTAGGCAGCCGCGAGCCTTGCGGAAGGGGTGCCCAGCACCCAGTCGTGCCCACCGTCCCGGTTCACCATGGTCTCGAACCGTCCGATCCGTGGTGGAGCCCCATCAGAGAACCAGCGCTGGCAGGCTTCCAAGTCCTCACGAAACCTCGCGTCAGGCTCGCAGGCGGTCGAGGTGAACCGAGGCCCGTGTATCTCCTGAACTTCTCGTAGCCAGCCACGGTGGCCGGCTGGAGCGAAGATGAGACGCTGACCAGAGGACAGCGGAAGCAAGGAGGCGCAGGCGAGGATTTCTTTCACCATGAGAACCCATCGGCTTCCATGGCAGCCCGAGCCACGGCGTATGCAAGAGGTGGCGGGCAGGCGTTCCCGACCTGGGTCTGCATCTCACCGAGGGTGCCCCGGAAGGGGTGATCCAGGGGAAACCCCTGCAGCCAGGCAGTCTCGTAGGGCGAGAGAATGCGGGCGTCGGGGTGCTTGCAGGTGTCTCTAGGAAGCCTGCGCCCCGGGTTGGTCTTCCAGAAGTACAGGTTGCGGGCTGCGGTGATGGTCTGGCAGACCTCTGAGGTGCTCCTGGCGGTCGCCCCGGACTGCTCGGCGCGAAGGAAGCCATCGCCGAGGAACGCAGATGGAGCTAATCGGCCCCATGCGATCTTTGGTGGCTCGAATGGTCGGGGGCCGGCGATGCAGATCAGCCTAGCCCTGTCCTGCGGCACCCCGTAGTCTCGAGCGTTGAGAACGAAAGCCTCCACGAACTCGAAGCGAGCCCGGATCTTCTCGAGCACCTCGGCCCAGTAGTCCGTGCCGTCCAGGTGGCTCGTGTTCTCGGTCATCAGCCATCGAGGCTTGATCCGATCGATCTGATCGAACAGGGCTCCGTAGCCGTCCCGGGGGTCTTCCTTCCCGAGCCTCTTGCCGTTGCGGGAGTGAGGCTGACAAGGGGGGCTCGCCCACACCGCCCACACGGGCGGGAGCCATCCCGGGATCGGCTTCGACAGGTCGTGGTGGTAGCCAGGGAAGCCCGAGGCGATCAAGGTCTCGACGGCTCTCTCCCAGAAGTCCACCGACAGCACATGGCGCAGCCCAGCGTGGCGGAGCCCCACCGAGGCTCCACCACCACCCGCGAAAAGATCGACTACCGTGAACATCAGACCAGCTTCAACTGGTTGGGGTTCTCGTCGGTGTCGGTGTCGGTGTCGGTGTCGGTGTCGATGTCGTCCGGGTTCGGATCGGTGTTGGTCCACACGAACTGACCCGAGGCGGCCCCGGGCCACAGCATCCGCTGAGGCGCGGTGTCGAGCATCTCCTGGAGGGGGCCGTGGTCGAACGCCTGCATGAGGACGCGGATGATCAGCGCAGCGCGGTCGTAGGCTTCGCAGCGCTCGAAGCAGGCGGCGTCGAGGTTGGAAACCCTCTTGGAGTAGCGCCCACCCTCGAGCACGGAGCACTTGCGGATGCCGCCCGAGGAGTCGATCAGCACCCGCAGGTCGCTTCCGTCCTTGTCCGTGATGAACAGGCGGAGCCGGGAGACCCTCTTGGTGGGCTCCTCCTCGTAGAGATCGCCGAGAGAGTCGAGGACGGCTCCCTCGCCCGTCACCGCCATGTCACCCCCGGTGGAGTGTTCGAGGCGCACCGAGTCGTCCAGGGCCAGACCCAGGCGCATTACGTCGCCGTTGTCGAGCGTAGCGGTGAGGAACCTCTCGTTCATGGCCTTCTTCGCCACCCACTCCATGAACTCGTAGTGGTACTCCTCGGGCAAGTTCGCGCTCGGTCGGGTCTCGTTGAAGAGCCAGAACAGGGACCAGGGCACGAACTCGATCTGGTTGCCGTACACCGGGTCGAGGATGCGGCGGAGCTTGGCGAGGTGAGAGTCGCGCACCGACTTCGACAGGGAGAACAGGTAGATCGTACCTGTCTGGGTGTCGATGGCGATCGGGTCTTCTTCGACAGCGGGCATGGTACGAGAGGTGACCACCCTCTCGATCTCCTCGCGCGCCTTTGTTCTCCACTCCTTGGTGGTGCGGATGCCGTCCGCCTTGGCAGCTGCCACCTTCTCGTCGAGCATGGCGGAGATCAGGGAGGCAGGGGGGCGCTTCTTCCACTGGCGGATCCCGAAGACGATCCAGCGACCCAGGTCGAGGGGCTCAGGGGTGTCCATCCACCAGCACCAGCCCCAGATCGAGGCGTCGGTGAACGTGAGGGACTCGGGAACGCGACCCACGAGGAAGCGCTCCTCGGCAAGCTCGCGGAGCTTCTCGAGGGTGAGGACAACCCCCGTGGCTGCCTTCTTCGGGATTCGCATGGTGTACGGGTAGACGGGGGACGAGTTCGAGAACGGAAACATGATTGAAGCTCCTACAGGGTGGGCTGGTGGTGTTCGAGGAACATGACTGCGCGGGAGACATACGAGCCGGTGTCCAGCTTCACCAGCGCCCGTACTCGGTCGCTACTGAGGCACGGCCCGTCGAGTTCTTCCTCGCCGTCGAAGGTGTAGAATCCGGTGATCCGCCCGGTTTTGGGCATGGCGTTCTTGCCGCCAACGAGATCGACAAGATCCCCCTTGGAGAAGGTGGGGATCTGGCTGTCGGTGGTGTTGCTCATCAGGTTCTCCTCGGCTTGAAGCCGGCTTTGTACTGCACAAGAATCTGGTCGACATTCCTGGAGAAGATCGACGCCGCCTTTCTACCCTGGACCCTTCCGGCCCAGAACTTCGAGGTTCCATTCTTGCTGGCGTGAATCCAGCGGATCGCGCCGAGAATGCTCAGGTGCGTGTTCCCTCGCTGGAGGATGCGGTCGAAGTAGTGGCACCACGCGGCGAACCCGTGATCCTCGAGGTTCGCTTCTGGTACGTCGGCTGCAGGGTTGCTGGCCAGGCAGTGCTCTCGAAGCAGCGCGGCGCACTCCTGCGCTTCCACGCTGATCGGTTCGTTGGCAGGTCGCGCGGGTACGATCGGGTCGAGAAGGGAAAGATCGGGGATGAACTTCGACCGGCTGCTCTCCCACTTCCACTTCTTCGGGTCTGCGATCTCGTACTCGTAACTGTGCTGCGCGTCGTAGCCGTCGATGACTTTCAGGATGCCGTTGTCTCGGAGCCTCTTGAGCGAGGCGTAGATCCCAACCTTCGACTTGCTCGACCACGGCAAGAAGTCCGACATCCCGATCCGGGCTCGTACCCGCTCCTCGTGGATGGTGTGGAGCACCACGACCATCATGCACTCCCACTCGGAGCCAGACAGCCCGTAGAGGCAACAGGCACGCCATAGGCCCTGAGGCATCGTAAGGTTCTGGGGCTGCTCATCGAACGGCATAGGTTCCCTATAGCACACCGGGATGGGGTGGGCCAGATGGAGATCAGGAAGACCAAGCCTCACCATCGGCGGGAACGATCGCCACGGTCTCATCGCAGTGGAAGCTGTGCTCGGGCTGTCCGTCGTTCCATGTCTTCACGAACTGGAGAAGCTCGTCGACGTGATGGAACTCCGCCCCCTCGTGGTGGTCGCTCAGGCAGTTCTCGAGCATGGTCTCGATGTCCGCTTGAGAGACAGCCACGTTGATCCGAGAGGCCCCCCAGAACCAGCGAGGCGGCTTCTCGTCCTCCTGCTCGTAGTGCTCCAGAGCTTCATCGAGGGAGTGGTGGAACGAACTCTCGCCGTCGCCGAACGGGTCGAACACCGGGCCACCCCACTCGTTTTCGGTGAGCTTGCGGGCGTTGGCGAAGCTCGACTCGCGCCGCCTCGCCATCTTGGTGTCGGAGCACGGGCGGCAGTAGCCGCGAGCCTGGATCGGCTTGCCGCAGGTAGAGCACGCTCTGGGTCGGCAGCACTCGTCGGCGATCTCCACGCTGGAGAAGACGAGCCCGCAGTCTCCGCAGGCGTAGAACTCCGGCTTGGTACCGTCAGGTCGGAAGAAGTGGATCGAGGGCTTCATGCGAACATCACCTCCTCGCCGTCCGGGCTCTCGGCTCGGACATCGATCTCAACCGTCACGG
>CALDOK010000181.1 GCA_937912125.1 uncultured Pseudomonadota bacterium | reverse complement strand
CCGCAGGGGTGACTCTCCGCGGGAGGATGACGCATCCTGGGCCGGAGAGTCCGCTTTGAGGCCCGCAGGGGTGACTCTCCGCGGGAGGATGGCGCATCCTGGGCCGGAGAGTCCGCTCTGGGGCCCGCAGGGGTGACTCTCCGCGGGAGGATGACGCATCCTGGGCCGGAGAGTCCGCTTGCCACGCTCTGGTGAAGGCTCGAGCGTCTCGGTGACACACACCTCTCGAACAGGGGCGGCTCGTCGCGAACCGATCTGTCCCCAGGAGGTGTGCATGTGCGTCGGCTCGGCCCGTGGGGGCTCCATCTTCGTCTTGTTCGTGTTGTCCTGTCTGCTGGCCTGGACACCGCCGGCGCTCGCGTGGGAGGAAGCCGAGGACGGTCCTGCCACAGCCGCCACCACCCCCATCAAGGTGGTCCAGCCCAAGGCACACCTGAAGCTGGGACGCCTGGAGCTGGTCCCCCATGGCGCCTGGGTGGCCAACGACCCCTTCCTGCGGCGCTACGTGGTGGGGCTCGACGCGGGCTACCACCTCACCGACATCTTCGCCGTCGAGGCGGACATCGGCTTCTCGCCCACCCTCGGGGAGTCGGACTGGAAGCCAATCACGGCGGAGCTGATCGAGCACAACCACGTGGCACCGGATCTGTCGCGGCTCACGCTGTTCGGGGGCGGCAGCGTCGCCTTCACGCCGGTGCATGGCAAGCTCGCGGTGGCCCGCCGCCTCGTCCACTTCGATCTGTTCGGGATCTTCGGCATGGGCGTGGTGCGCACGGCGGATGACCTCGAGGTGATCGGGTCCACCGACGATCCCCGGGCCCTCGCCACGCAGCATCAGCTCCACCCCACCACCCGCTACGGCGGCGGTGCCCGCATCCTGCTGGGGCCCAGCGTGGCGGTCCGTGTGGAGGCGCGCTCGCTGGTCTACATCGAGACCATCTCGGGCACGGTGCTGGAGATGAAGAACAACCTGGTGCTGCAGGCCGGGGTGGCGTTCTTCCTGCCGGGGCGAGGGTGAGGCCTGAGGCGCTACCCGCGGTGCCGCGGCACCTCCTCGGTGATGTCTGGGAAGTCGTCCAGGTCGGTGTCCAAGGCCTCGCGGAGGATGCGGGCCAGGCGGATGGGGGAGAAGGGCTTGGGCAGAAAGTGGACCTTCTCGGACGCGACGCCCCGGCGCAGGATGTCGTCCTCGGTGTAGCCCGAGGTGAAGACGACCTTCATGCTCGGGTAGAAGGCCAGCAGGTGTTCGGCCAACTCCCGGCCGTTCATGCCTGGCAACACGACGTCGGTCAGCAGCAGGTCGGGAGGGCTGTCGGAGCCGTGGACGAAGGCCAGGGCCTCGTCGGGGCAGGCCGCCGAGTCCACCAGGTAGCCGAGCTCCTCGAGCATGGCCTGGGTGGTCTCGAGCACCATGGGATCGTCCTCGACCAGCAGCACCCGCTCGTCCCCCCCCGCCGGCGCCCGGGGCAGCCGGGGCCCCCGCTCGGCCGCGGGTTGTTCGCCGCAGCTGTGCAGCAGGATGGTGAAGCTGGTGCCCTGGCCGGGGGCTGACTGGACCCGGATCTTGCCGCCGTGCTGCTGGACGATGGTGAAGACCATGGTGAGCCCCAGCCCGGTGCCCTGGCCCACCTCTTTGGTGGTGAAGAAGGGCTCGAAGATCCTGTCGCGGGTGTCCGCGTCCATGCCGTGGCCGCTGTCCCGCACCTGGATGGCCAGCATGGGGAGCGCGTGGGTAGCAGGCCCATGGGGGGTGTTGCCGGTGGAGATGATCAGCCTGCCTCCGCCGGGCATGGCGTCGCGGGCGTTCAGGGCCAGGTTCATCAGGACCATCTGGAGCTGGCTGACGTCGGCCTGGACGACGTCCTGGGTGGCGCCGTAGAGGGTCTCGAGCATGACCTCCTCGCCCAGGAGGCGGTGGAGCATGGGCTCGAGCTCGAGCAGGCAGGCATGCACCGAGGTGGGCGCCATCGCCATCACCTTGCGCCTGCTGAAGGCCAGCAGCCTGCCGGTGAGCTCGGCGGCCCGGTCGACCGAGTGCAGGCTGCCTTCGATCCGAAGGGCGGCCCGGCTGGAGGGGTCCAGGCTGTTCAGGGCCAGCTCCATGTTGCCCCGGATGGCGGTGAGCACGTTGTTGAAGTCGTGGGCGATGCCGCCGGCCAGCTGGCCTACCGCCTCCATCTTCTGGGCCTGGTGCAGCTGATCGGCCAGCTCTTGTTTCTCGATCAGGAGCTGGGCGTTGGTGTTGGCCTCGTCCACCAGGGCCTTGGCCGCCTGCTGGCGCTCCTCGAGGGTCCGCAGAAGGTCGCGCTGCAGCAGCCCGGGCGCCAGCACGAGCACCAGGCAAGCGGTGCTGACGGTGGCCGTGACCGCGGCCCAGGCCTGGGCGTTGTTCATACTGGTCGGGATGTCCGGGCTCAGCTCGAACACGCCGCTGGCGAAGCCCACGCCCACCAGGGCCATGCTGCCCATGCACAGCAGGCCGAAGAACAGCCCCGATCGCAGCCCGAACAGGACGGTGGCCAGCACGGCCACGGTGAGCAGCAGAGCGGATCCACTGCCTGCCAGCCCGAAGCGCACCAGGGTGGCCACAGCCAGCGCGAAGAGCACGATCTCGAGGGTCGCAGCCCGGAGGCCGAAGGGGACCTGCCTGGGCAGCAGGGCGCAGGCCACGATCAGCGCGTAGCCCAGGCTGCTGAGGAGCAGGTTGCTCCACATCTCGAGCTGTGCCATGGCCATGCTGTGCAGAGCCCACGCGGGGAGCCCGCACAGGGCCAGCCCCATGAGCATCCAGCGCAGCAGTCGCTGGCGAGTAGAGTCCAGCTCGGTCGGTGTGCGGCCCATTCCATCCTCAGTCTGCGCTGCAGCGTAGCACGCTGGTGACACCTGCCTATCAGGCTTGTGTGACACCGGTCAGCGGGCGTTAGTCCACTGTGAGAGTTGTCGTCCATTCGCCCCTGTGGAGAGGCCATGCCCGAGAAGATCCAAGAGACTCCCCTGCGTCGCATCAGCCGTGAGGCCGGCGACTCTGGCCTGTTCCCCGCCGAGGTCCACCGACTCTTCGAAGCAGGCAAGGCCCGCAAGGCCCAGTCGGCGCTGCGCGCCCACGTCCCCAAGGAGCTCAACTCGGCGCGCAAGCGGCGGCAGCAGCAATACCTGGACGACGTGTACCTGTGGCTCGAGCCGCTGGACAAGGCCCCCACGATGCACACGATCAATGGCATCGGGACTACGCTGTACGGCAACTACAAGCCCAACGAAGACGGCGTTCACATCGCGACCTTGTGGTTCGTCTTCGTGTTCCTGCCGGTCTTCCCCCTGGCCGCCTACGTGGTGCGCAAGGCTGGCGGCAACAGCTGGAACTTCTACGCCAAGGCCCCGCTGCCGCCCTTCGCGCGCTTCTGGCGTCTCGGCTTCGCGGGGCTGGCGGTGGCGGCGGGAGTGGCCATCGCCGCGCAGGTGGCCTGGGACAAGGCCCACGTCGAGCTGTGGGTCTACAACGGCTTCGACCTGCCGGTGGAGGTCACCGTGGGCGATGACCACTACTCCCTCGATCCCCACCGTGTCGTGCGTGCGGGCAACTACCCGGTGGGCGTCGTGCCCATCACCGCCACTCCCCAGGGCTGGGCCGTGCCCCTCGAGCAGACCGATGCCAACCTCGATCTGCTGGGGGACGACGAGCTGCTCTACAACGTCGCCAGCCGTGCGTCCCTGGTGCGCAGCTGGGTGGTCTACGGCCCCGGCTCCACGCGGGACGACGATCTGCTGGGTAGCCAGGCCTTCGTGGGGGTGGGCAACGTGGACTATCTGCTGCGCGATCCGCCGGAGTCCAAGTCGGTGAAGGAGGGCAGCAGCATCGTCGATGAGGTGATCTACAACGCCGAGGACGAGGTCTCCTTCTCCGTGGCCGCGTTCATCACCCAGGCCATGGTGGGGCCCGACGATGCGTGGCGCATGCTGCGCGCGCGCCTGGCGGTGCAGCCGGGCGACCGGGAAGCCCTGGCGCTGGCCAGCACCATCAAGCCCCCGGGCGATCCCGAGCTCGTGGCGGTGGGCGAGCTGGCCCGTGCGGGTCGGCCCGACGACGTGGAGGCCCACCGCCTCTACCAGAACAGCTTGGGCTCCGAGAGCTCCCTGGCGGTCCGCGACGAGTACGCGGCGCTGGCCACTGAGCACCCCGGATCCGCCATGCACCAGTACCTGGCGGGCAGGCTGTTGGACGACGGCTCACCCGAAGCCGAGGCCCTGTTCCACAAGGCTATCGCGCTGGACCCCGAGTTCGCCTATGCCCACCTGGCGCTGGGCTACCACCAGTCCGCACAGGGCCAGCTCGGCCAGGCCAGCCAGTCCTACGCCCGCTACGCCGAGAGCGACGACGCGGCCTTCGCCGACGTGCTGCGCAGCCGGGTTCGTCTGCTGCAGGTGCAGGCAGCACCGGGCTGGCTGGATGGGGCCAACGCCCTGCTGGACCAGGCCGAGGCCCGCCTGGGGTTGGACCTGGGGCTCGCGGGGTTGCGCTCGACCTTGGCGGTGAGCTCGGGTCAGTCCTCCCTCGACCAGGCCCTCGAGGCCCTCGAGACCAGCCTGGGCGGCGTGACCGAAGACCCCGACGGGCTGGGCACCGGGATCGCGCCCGCCTTGCTCGATGCCTGCATGGCCGCGGGCGACGCGACCAGGGCGCGGGCCCTGCTCGAGCAGCTGGATCCCGAGCAGGACGCCTGGGTGCTGGCCAAGGGTGATCTGTTCCTGGCGCTGGGCGCGGGCGACGACACGGCGATCCGCCAGGCCCTGGACGACCACCTGGAGATGATCTCCTCCTCCGCCAGCGCCCAGGCCCTCTTCGCGGCCGCGGCGGCCCAGGCTCTGGGTCACGACGGGGCGGCTCAGCTCCTCGAGCTGGCCGGCTCCCTGGAGCGCATGGGGAGCGTCAGCCCTGCGGTGGTGCTCGATCCTCAGGCCGACCTGGGCTCGCCGGCCAGCCTCGACGCGCTGCTGGCCAAGGTCCCTCTGGATGGCCGCGGTCTGGGCTACGCGGCCGCGGCCGTCCGGCTGCAGCACGGCTCGGGCGACGGCGCCACCCTCGCCCACGCCCGCGCTCAGGCCGAGCGCTTGCTGCTGCCCGACGAGCTTCCCCCCTGGCGTTGAGGGGGCGGGCGTTCCTCTCGCAGCCCTCTCACCCGACCCGACAAGCGTGGACCGAGTCGATAGGGGGGAGGGGAATCGCCTGGAGCTTCCATGTTTCGCCTTCGCACCGCACCGCTCCTGATCGCACTCTCGCTGGCCCTGCCGGTCCACGCTGCCGAGTCTCGAGGTCCCAAGCTCGAGGCGCAGATCGCATCGGGCAAGGCCCAGGCGGCCTGGCGCGCCTGCGAGAAGCAGATGGAGAAGGGAGCCCTTCAGTACGACGACGAGGTCGAGGCCTGCGCCACCGCCGATCTGCGACAGACCGAGGAGCTCCACCCTGGCGGGCTGAGCCTCGAACAGCTCAACGTGCACTTCTCCCGCTGGAGCGGCACCGCCGCCGCCTCCGAGACCCGCGCGCGCGCAGCGCAGCTGCGCCTCGAGACCGCCGCTGGAGACCTCGACACCCTGGCCGCCCTGTGGGGTGCCTTCTCCGACACCCCCGCCGGCCAGGCCGCCAGCGATCTGCTCTACCAGCACTACGTGGACCAGGGCAGCTCAGCGGCCATGGCCGAGTTCCTGGAGCGCTTCCCTGACGCTCCCCAGGCCGCGCGGGCCCGGGCCGTGACCGACGACCTGATCTGGGCCGAGGCCGAGGTCCAGGGCACGACCGAGGGCTGGAAGGCCTTCATGACCGCCCACCCCACCCACCCCCGCCTGGCCGATGCGGTGCGTTGGCTCGAGACCCTGGCCTTCCGCGAGACCGAGGCCGTCGGAACCGCCGAGGTCTGGGCCCGCTTCCTGTCCGAGTTTCCGGAGCATCCGCGCTACGAAGAGGCCGAGCAGAACCGCATCACCGCCATGTTCGACGAGGCCGCCGAGAAGGGCCCCGAGGTGATGCTGGCCGTAGCCGAGGCCTGGCCAGACCACGCCCGCTCCGCCGTCACCCGCACTCAGGCCTACGCCCAGATGCTCGAGGTGCAGCTGCTGTCCCGCGGCTACCACGACCCCAGCTGGAAGCCCGGCGCCGGCCTCGAGGCCACGCCCATGGCCGTGCCTGTGGGGATCGACGGCCTGAACGTGATCTTCCCTCCCAACCAACCCACGGGCGTCGCCAGCGTCGTGTGGTTCGAGGCGGGCCAAGCCGGCCCCCTCACCGGGCTGTACGCCGAGCGCCTGGCCGCCCAGGGCTTCCCCGCGGATCGGGTCCAGGCCATCACCACCCTGGCCTGGTTGCCACCCCAGGGCCAGAAGCTGGTGGCGCGCCTGCAGGAGCCCCTCTGTCAGCCCGACGGCATCGACGGCCACTTCGCCGTGGTCACCCAGGCCTTCGATCTCGAGCTGGTCTTCCCCTTCTCTCTCGGGGTGATCTGCTCCCAGGCCAGGCCGTAGGCCATCCATGGCGCTGCCCGTCTGGCGCAAGCTGATCTACGCCGGGGTGGTCACCGGCGCGGTCCTGGCCGCCGCCGAGCTGGCCGCCCGGCCCGTGCTGCGCAGCGTGGGCTACGTGAGCATTCCCGCCGACGCGGTGGCCGCCCACATCGCCAACGACGCCATGGCCTTCCACCCCCAGCTGGGCTGGGTGCGCCACGACCTGCCCAACCCCTTCCTGGGCATCAACGAGCAGGGCTTCCGCTACGGCCCCGTCCAGCGTGAAAAGCCCGCAGGCACCTGGCGGGCCTTCGCCCTGGGCGACTCCCAGACCTACGGGGCCGGGGTGCAGGCCGAAGAGTCCTGGCCGGCTCAGGCCGAGGCCACCCTGCGAGGACTCTCCGACCCCGGCCGCACGCTCCAGCTGATCAACGCGGGCATCTCGGGCTACACCTCGCTGCAGGCCAAGCGGCTCATCGAGCTCACCCTGCTGGACTACCAGCCCGACCTGATCATCGTGGACTGCTACCCCGAGGACAGCCTGCGCGACGACCTCAGCTCCTCTCACCTGGGCGGCTCGCTGCTGGACCGCCTGACCTTCCACAGCCGGCTGATCTGGGTCCTGCGCTTCGGCCTGGACCGTCTGCGCCCCAGCGCCCCCCAGGGCATGCACCCCCAGCAGGGCCGCCACGATCCGCGCCCGCGGCTGGGCAACCACGCCTTGATCCAGGAGCTGGGGGCCCGCGAGGGCTTCGAGGTCCTGTTCGTGGACTACCCCTTCATGGAGGGCGACCAGATCACCTGCCTGGCCCCTGCCGATCAGCTCCCACCAGGATCCCTGGTCGCGCCTGCCTGTGCCGCCGTGCAGGGCAGCGGTCTGCCTGCGGCCGAGCTGTTCCTGGACGCCAACCACATGAGCCCTCGCGGCTGCGCGCTGGCAGGCCAAGCCGTGGGCCGCGCCATCGCCGATCTCGGGCTGGCGGACTGAACGCCGCGCTCTACTCGCAGAACGGCCCCGGCCAGATCAGGTCGTTGTTGCGCTCTTCGCACTCGAGATCATCGCTCGAGATCACGAACACCAGGGAGTCGATGCTGTTGACGTCCGCGGCGGCCAGCTCGATCTGCCGGGACTCGCCGTACCACCCCACCAGCATGCTGGGGGGCATGGTGATGGTGGTGAGCAGGGTGTCGATGGCGCCGGTGCGGGCGTAGACCTCGATGGTGGCGGGCACAGTGAGGTCCACGGCGCCCTGGTTGCCGGCGTGCAGCCAGAGCAGGATGCGGTTCTCGTCACAGTCGATCTCGCAGATGTCGCCCATGGCCAGGGTGAGGTCCGGGGCCGAGGTGCCATCGCCGGCGGTCATGTCGCCAGAGCGGAAGTTGTTGTAGGACAACCAGTTGCGGTCGGCCACGGCGGGGATGGTGCCGTCGTCGTTGATGTTGGTGATGCTGTAGGCGTGTTGGTTCCAGATCTTGCGGCCCGGACGCCAGCTGTCGTCGGCGTCGCCGAACACATGGATCCCCGAGTAGCTGCCGTACTGGGCGGTGTTGGCCACCACGATCTCGGCGTGGCCGTCGCCGTCGACGTCGGCGATGGTGGGGTACTCGAGCCAGGTGCCGTTCGAGTGCTCGGTGCTCTCGAGCTTGACCGATCCGTCCACGCCGCTGAACACCCACAGGCGGGTCTGGTCGGCGTAGACCGCCTCGGCCACCCCGTCGCCCTCGAAGTCGAACACGGCCGAGCCGGTGTTGCCCGAGGAGGAGTCGTCGGTGGTCCGCTGCCACAGGATGGTGCCGTCGGGGTCGAAGACCGAGTACTGGGACCCCGATGCCACGCCGATCTCGGGCAGGCCGTCGCCGTCGTAGTCGGCCACGGTGGGGGGGCCGCCGTAGTAGCTCGAGCTGGCGCCGGGGATGCTCTTGGTCCACAGGACGGTGCCGTCGGTGTCCTGCAGCCGCATCTGGCCGTTGCCGCTGACCGCGATCTCGGCGTCGCCGTCGCCGTCGAAGTCGGCCACCGCGGGGTAGCCGTCGCTCTGGCCGTTGTACCAGACGGCGGAGCCGTCCTTGCGGTACAGGGCGTTGCCCACCACCACCTCCTGGACGCCGTCGCCGTCGATGTCCACGGCGAAGGAGCAGGAGCCCACGTTGTTGCCGTTGACGCCGCCGAAGCCGTAGGAGCCCTTGCCCACCACGTTGCCGCCGCTGTCGATGATGGCTCGGCCCGCGATGATCTCCACATCGCCGTCACCGTCCATGTCGGTGATGGAGGCTACGTCGGAGGTGCCGTGGATGTGGCCCGAGATGCTGCCCGAGGTCCACTTGATGGCGCCGGTGTGCTCGAAGGCCACCGCGCTCGACGGGGTCAGCGCGATGATCTCGACGATGCCGTCGCCGTCGATGTCGCCGCAGGCGGCGCCGCCGGTGCCCTGGATGCCCGCGCCGGTGATGTTGAAGATCTCGGTGCCGTCCAGCCCGGACATGGCCCGCAGCACGCCGCCGGTGCTGTAGGAGCCGGAGCCGTAGCTCACCAGGATGATGTCGGGGGTGTCGTCGGTGTCGATGTCGCCGTCACCGTCGTCGTCGGTGACCTGACACACGATGGGCTGGGACATCACCTGGTTGCTGCCGGCATCGACCGACCAGGTGGACTTCTTCCACTTGACCACAGGGTTGAAGCTGCCCGTCTCGACCTAGTTCTCGCAGTCGCCGTCGGTGGAGGTCTCGTAGGCGGGCAGGGTCTGGTCCTCGCAGTCCTCGTCGGGGGGCGGCTCGGTGTCCTGGGGCTGCTCGGTGTCGCGGACCACGGGGTCGGAGTCACCCTTGATGGGATCCTCGAGCTCGTGCACGTTGTAGTCGGTGCAAGCGAGGGCGAGGGCGATGAGCAGGAAGGGGCTCGAGGTGCGCATGGGGACTCCGGGCGGGCGATGCGATGAGAGCCAGGGTAGCACGGGAAAGAGCCACTGGGCGGACGGCCTCCTTGCGCCGGCTTCTCTCTCACGGTCCCGTCTCACCCCCGGGTGGGGGCTGACCGGCCGACCCCTCCTCGACCCTGCGCCAGCGGGGGCCGGTCGGAGCGAGGCTGTGCGTCCTGCGGTAGACTCGGGTCGCCTCCCGGCGCCGACGCCGCAGCGGAGATCCCATGCGTCTCGCCAAGCATTTCCTCGTGGTGTGCCTCGTCCTGCTCGGCCTGGGCGTGGCCTGGCTGAGCCAGTACGCGCTGCGGGACCACCTGTGCCGCTCCGCCGTCGCCGAGGCCCAGGCCATCGCGGGCGGCGGCTACCCTCTCGGGGCCATCCAGTTGCTGGACCGCACCGACTCCTGGTGTCGCTGCGAGGCCTTCACCGGCGGCGACGCGCCCCCCGAGTACAGCGCCCTGATCCATGCCCTGGCCCAGCTGCGCCGGGAAGATGGAGACGCTGCGGTGGATGAGGCCGTGAGCGAGGCGCGCGGGCCGCTGCTGAAGGACATCGCCCGGGGCTGGGAGGCCGCGGTCATTGAGCACTCACTGCACGGCGACCCCCTGTGAACCTCTCTCGGCTGGCTGCCGGTGGGCCCTGTGGGGGGCCTGGCGATGGACCACAGGGCGATGCTCGCCAAGCGTGGGGGCCAAGGGGCTCCCCACCCCAATCCTCCCCGGTTGACGTGGGCATACCCGCTGGACCATGCTAGCCGAACCACTGACCCCATAGAATGGCTACTTCGTCTTGGACTCAGGCCGGCTCCAGACAGGCTCCGCGCGCAGGTTCCGCTTCCTCCGATGCATCGGAAAGGGAGGCTTTGGCGAGGTGTACCTGGCCGAGATGAGCACGTCGTCGGGCTTCGTGAAGACCGTGGCCATCAAGGTCCTGCGCGAGGATGTCCAGGACCACGAGCAGGTGGCCAGCCGGCTGCGCGACGAGGCCCGCCTGCTGGGCATGCTGCGGCACCCCGCCATCGTGCGGGCCGACGACCTGATCACCATCGCCGGTCGGCCGGCCGTGGTCATGGAGTACGTGCCTGGCGTCAACCTCTCCTGGCTCATCAACCCCAAGCGCTGCGCCACCGCCATGCCCCCCTCGGTGGCCTTGTCCATCGTGCGACACGTGGCCTCGGCGCTGCATGCCGCCTACTCGCGGCCCTCGCCGGTCACGGGCGAGCCCCTGCGGGTGCTGCACCGGGACATCAAGCCTGGCAACGTGCGCATCACCAGCGATGGCGAGGTCAAGGTGCTGGACTTCGGCATCGCCCGGTCGGAGCACCAGGAGCGCGAGGCCGACACCCAGAACTACCAGCTGGGCTCTCTGCGCTACATGTCCCCTGAGCTGATGGCGGGCAAGGGCGCCTCGCCCGCGAGCGACGTCTACGCCCTGGGTGTGGTGACCTTCGAGGCCCTGTCCCGCAAGCGCCTTGGCTGGGCCGGCGAAGCCGCCGACGTGCATGGCAACCAGGTGCAGTCTCGCCTCGAGGCCGCGGACCTGAGCGCCTTCCCGGGCGATGCGTGGAACCGGGCGGTGGCGCTCATCGAGTCCATGCTGGCCTTCGACGCTGGGGATCGCCCCAGCGCCAGCCACGTGATCGACACCTGCCGCGAGCTCGAAGCCCTGGTCCCCGGCCCGGCCCTGGAGATCTGGGCCCGCGAGGTCCTGCCCACGGTCTCCACCCCCGACGATCCTCCCGACGCCGACCTGAGCGGCCACACCCTGTGGGAGGAAGGCACCGCGGTCACCCGGCAGGATCCCGAAGAGCTGGAGCTGGATCTCACCGAAGAGGCGCTGCTCCCCACCAAGCGCAGGCTGCTGGGCATCGTGGTGGCCCTGGGCCTGGCCGCGGCAGTGGCCCTGGGGCTCGTGGGTGGCTGGTGGTTCATCCTGGGGCCCGGCGCCCACCAACCCGCCCCCGAGCCGGTGGTCCAGGCGCCGCCCGCGCCTCAGCTCGACCCGGTGGTGGCCACCTACCAGCCGGTGCCGCCCCCTGAGGAGGCTCCGGCCGGCGATCCTGGCGATCCGGTCCAGGCCGAGCCCGACGGCGAACCGGCCCAGAGCGAGCCAGAGCCCGCGCCAACACAGCCCGAGCCTACGCAGCCCGCCCCCGTCGCCGAGCGCGCCTTGGCCTCCGCCGCGCGCACCGTCGAGCCTGCGCCCGCGGCACCCGTCACGGCCACGGCCGATGCTGCACACCTTCCCGAGCCCCCGGCCCTGGAGCCCGCTCAGCCCGAGCCCGCAGCCTCCACGGCGCCCATCAAGGTGCGCTTCGGCTCGGTGCCCTACGGGCTGATGGTCTACCTGGACGGCGCCTTGGTGGGCAAGACCCCCAAGGCCCTCGAGGTCACCCCTGGCGAGCACTCCCTGATGTTCGTCGACGGCGAGCGCACCCAGCGCCAGACCATCGTGGTGCAGCCTGGCGGCAAGACCATCTGGACCTACAACAGCACCCGAGGCGACGTGCAATGAACACGCGATGCCTTCTCGCGGGGCTGGGGCTGCTGCTCCTGCCCTCCATCGCCCATGCCCAGGACTGCATGAACCTGGTGGACGCCGTGGACTCCATCGCCGCGGCCCTGGCCGAGGTGGAGATCGACCGCGCCCAGGAGGTGGCCGATCAGGCCATCCACCAGCTCGAGTGCCAGGAGCAGCCCGTCAACACGGTGATGCTCACCGGCCTGTTCCAGCTGGCCGGGGCGGTGGCGGCCTTCAACGGCGAGACCACCGACGCGGAGCAGGCCTTCGCCCGCGCCGTGGCCATCTCCCCCACCACGCCCATCGACGCGGTGTATGGCGGTGACGTGGAGCAGCTCTACCAGCAGGTGCAGCGTCGGCTGCTGGACGAGTCTGGCGGTTCCCTGTTGCTCAGCGGCTCGGCTCGGGCCTGGCTCGACGGTCGCCAGGTCACCATGGGGCAACCGGTCGACGTGGTGGTGGGCCACCACCTGCTGCAGTGGCAGGAAGACGACGGCCCCATGCAGGCCCGCGAGATCCGCGTGGCCGCTATGGAGACCCGCCAGCTCACCCTGGGGGTGGTGGATCCCGACGCCCAGCGCCGCCAGCGCTCCGTGGCCCCCCCCAGCAGCGGGCGTGGGTCCGCCGGCACCGCCTTGCTCATCGGCGGCGGCGCGGGTGTGGTGGTGGGCGGCGTGCTGCTGGGGCTGGCCTCGGGCGCCCAGTCCGCCTTCTTCCGTGAGGAAGATCCCACCGCCCTGGCGGGCATCCAGGCCCGCAACCACGCCTTGGCCCTCTCCGGCATCTCCTTGCTGGCCGCGGGCGCTGGCACGGCCGGGGTCTCCTTCTTCGTCCAGGACGCGCCCGGTGTCCGGGTCGGCTTCACCTTCTAGGAGGCCGGTATGCGCACCCTCTTTTGCGTGCTGATGGCCGCCGGGCTTCCCGCCTGCATCTGGGTCACCGACGACGATCTGGACGAGCGCTTCACCGTGCTGACCGACGCCGACGGCGACGGCTTCCAGGACCAGCTGCACGGTGGCAACGACTGTGACGACGGCGATCCCACGGTGCACCCCGCGGCCGACGAGATCTGCAACGGCGTGGACGACGACTGCAGCGGCATCGTGGACGACGACCTGCTGGCCCCCTGGTACCCCGACGGCGACGGGGATGGCTTCGGCGACGACGGCGGCATGACCCTGACCTGCGCCCCTGAGCAGGGCTGGGTCGAGGACGGCGACGACTGCGACGACGGCGACGCCACCGTCAGCCCCGGCGCGGACGAGCTGTGCAACGGGGTGGACGACGACTGCGACGACGAGACGGACGAGGACGACGCGGTGGATGCGGCGGTCTACTACCTGGACGGCGACGGCGACGGCTTCGGCGACGTCACCCAGTTCGTCGAGGCCTGCGTCATGCCCAGCGACTACGTCGAGGATGCCTCCGACTGCGACGACGGCGACGCCGGCATCAACCCCGACGCCGACGAGCTGTGCAACGGGGTGGACGACGACTGCGACGAGGATGTGGACGAGGACGACGCCCTCGACGCCGCGATCTGGTACGGCGACGGCGACGGCGACGGCTACGGAGACCCGGACAGCACCACCTCCGCCTGCAGCCAGCCCAGCGGCTACGTCGACGACGCCACCGACTGCGACGACGGCGACCCCGCCGTCTTCCCTGGGGGCCTCGAGCACCTGGGAGACAGCGACGACGGCGACTGCGACGGCGATCCCGAGGCTTTCTCCTTCGCGCTGCACGACACCCGCTCGGCCCAGGACCTCGAGGGCCCGCGCCTGGCCCAGGGCGGCGGCTCGGTCTACCTGGCCTGGGCCGCCGAGGAGCTGGACGACGGCGGCACCATCTACGATGCAGTCGCCGTCAGCGTCTTCGACGACGAGGACCCCTTGGGGGCCGAGCTGGACTTCTGGTCCACTGGGCAGGGCTCCGACCAGGCCCAGCTCAACCGCTTCGATCTGGTGGCCAACGACACCCTGTGGGTCACGGGATCTTCATGGGTCGACATCAGTGACCGCAGCATCCGGCTGGACGCGGTCAACCCCGGCACGGGTGGCCACGGCAGCTACGACAGCAGCTTCGCCTGGCCCGTGGGCTTCGATCAGCTGCAGCTGGGGTTGTCCAGCGTGGGCAATGTCACCGCCGTGGGCTGTGGCGACAGCGGAGCCGGGATTCAGGCCCTGCAGATCAGCGCGGCAGGCGTGGTCGCGGGCACGGCCAGCCCCGTGGCCGAGGACGAAGGGCTGGACAGCCTGGATGACCACGACACCTGCGAGTACGATCACCTCGCGTATGTCTTCTACATGGGCAGCACCGCCCGGCAGCGGCTGGACTACTACGAGCTCTCCGGCGGCCAGATCGTCGCCGACCACTCCTCGTCCTACACCTGGATCATCAAGGACATCGAGGTCAGCACCGCCCACGGCTGGCGTGTGACCTCCCTGGTGGACCTGTCGAGCAGCAACGGGTTCTACTTCAGCCGCTCGGACACCTCGGGGGGCACGGCCATCGAGGAGTGGGACACCACCGCCAATCCCGTGGAAGATCTGGATGTGTCGGTCTCGCCCGCGGGCATCCCCTACGCCTGTGCCATCAACAACCGGGGGGACGCCATGCTGCTGTGGAACGACGTAGACGCGGCGGTGCCCGCGCTCCGGGGCATCGATCTGATCGCCTCCGAGCTCGCCGCCATCGACGAGTGCGCCATCGTCGTCACCGCCGACTCCGTGGCGTGGATCGCGCTGCGCAGCGGCGACGACGTGGCCACCGCCGTGGTGGGGGTGCCCTGATGCGGCGCCTGCTGATCCCGGCTCTGCTGGGCCTGTTCTTGGCCTCTGGCTGTGGCTGGAAGCGTGATCTGGCCCAGGGCAACGCCGCCGCCGAGCGGGGCGAGTGGGTCCAGGCCGTGGAGCACTACCGCGCCGCCGCCGCCCAGAACCCCGACGACAAGGCCCTGGACGCCCGGCTGGCTCAGGCCATGGACAAGGCCGTGGCCTCGCTGGTGGAGCAGGCCGGCGCGGCCCGCACCGGCGGCCAGCCCGACGCCGCCCTGGACCTGCTGGACCAGGCCGAGGGCATCCAGCCGCGCCAGCTCGAGGTGGCCCTGCTGCGCGAAGAGATCGTCGGTGAGCTGGCCCAGAGCGTGCACCTGGCCCTCGACGCCGACGATGACCCCGTGGGGCAGGCCTACACCGCGTGGGTACCCTTCGCAGAACGCTTCCCCGTACACCCCGAGACGGCGCGCCTGCGCGACGCCATCAAGGCCGCCCTGGCCTCCGAGGCCCAGGCGCTGGTGGTGGCCCAGGACCACGCCACCGCCCACGCCCGGTTGTCGGCCTTCGAAGATCGGCTACCCGTGGAGCAGGAGCTCGCCCAGGTGCGCAGCGCCTGGGCCGAGAGCCTGGCGGACCAGGCCAACGCGGCCGCCCGCCGTCGACAGCCTGCCACCGCCTGGGTCTCCATGGCCCTGGCCGCGGGCTTGAGCGCTAGCTCTGAGCACAGCCAGCAGCGGGACGCCTACCGCCAGGCCTTCGACAGGGCCCACGCCGTGGTGCTGGGGCCTCGGATGGTGGCCAGCGATCGCGCCGCCCTGGCACGGCTCGACAGCCGCATCACTGCCTTGTTCCAGCACAGCGCGGTGCGCTGGGCCCCGGGAGCGCCCCGGGCGACGGTGGGTGGCAGCATCCGCCTCGGCGAGCCCCGCTGGGACCAGAGCGCCAAGCAGACCGTGGCGGTGCACGAGTACCCGGGCCCCGAGCGGGACCACGAGAACCCCGCCTGGCAGCAGGCCAAGGCCGATCTCGATCAGGCCCAGGCGGCGCTGGGCGAGGCGGTGAAGAGCGAGGAGCGGATCCTGGCTTCCCGTGCGGCCGAGCAGCGCAGCCTCGAGGGTATGCGCCAGGGCCTGGCGGCGGTGGAGCTGAGCCTCGAGGGCGTGCGCCAGGACTTCGCCCGGGCCGAGGGCGAGGCCACCGGCGCTCAGGCTGCCCTGGCCGAGTCCCTGGGGGCCAGCGAGTCGGTCACCCAGCTGCAGGATCAGCGCGCAGCCTTGCAGGTCGAGGTCGACGGGGCCCAGGCCCAGCTCGATGCCGCCGTGGCGGACCTCGAGGCCGCTGGCCAGGGGGCTGGAGACGTAGCCCAGGCCAACGAGGCGGTCAGCCAGGCTCGCCGCGCGGTCGAGGATCGCCGAGCCGCCCTGGATGCCGCCCCCAAGCCCACCAACCTGATGCGCGAGCTGGCCCGCCATGTGCCCACCCGGGCCGGGCAGCTCGCCGAGAAGGAGCAGCTGCTCGAGCGAGCCCGCGCCGAGCTCGAGGAGCGCCAGGCGCCCGTGCAGGATCAGCTGGACGCGGTCGCGCGGCTCGCGGCCCGCATCGTGGAGCTGGACGCCGGGCTCGAGGGCTCCCGTGAGGCCCAGAGCGAGGCCCAGCGTGGTGTCGAGGAGGCCCAGGCCCGGCTGGCCCAGGTGCCCGAGACCATCTTCGGGCCCACCATCGAGCGGGTGGAGATCCCGGTGCAGTCCCACCTGCGCAGCTGCACGGGGGAGCTCAGCCTCGAGCTGCACTCTGGCAGCGGCAGGAACGTGGAGCTCACCCGCAAGCTCACCGCCCGCGCAGAGACCCGGGACGAGGAACGCCCCGCCGTGGAAGAACACGGGCTCGAGGCCAACCCCCTGGCTTTCCCCGAGAGCGACGCCGAGCTGCAGGCGCGGGTGGAGGCGGAGCTCGCCAAGCAGCTGCGCACCCAGCTCGAGGATCAGGTCCGGCTGCTGTCCGGCGCCCACCTGCAGGCTGCCGGGGCCGCAACCGATCCCGAGGTCCAGCTGCGGGAGCTGCTGCTGGCTTGGCTGCTGGCGCCCTCATCCCAGGTGGCGGACCCCTACGCCCAGCCCGGCGTGGTGGCCGAGCAGGCTGCGCCTGGCCCCGCCGAAGCCCTGGCGTCCGCCCTCGACGAGCGCTGGGGCTTGTCTCAGCTGGGCTGGCTCGCCCCCGCCAAGCCTGGGGAATGATCGCGCTGCTGGGCCTGCTGCTGGGCCTGCTGCTGGCCTGCACCGCCGAGCCGCAGCCCGCGCCGGAGCCTGTGGATCCCCATCAGGAGGCGGTGGAGCGGCTGCTGGCCTTCCCGCCGCAGGCCTCCGCCTTCGAAGACCCCCGGCTGCGCTCCCTCGAGCTGGTGCGCCACGAGGATCGCGCTCAGGTCATGGCCCTGCTGCCCCTCGAGGCAGGGATGCGGGTGGCCGACGTGGGCTGTGGCATCGGGCGGTTCACCTTCGATCTGGCGCGGTCGGTCGGCCCCGCGGGGTCTGTCCAGGCGGTGGATGTCGATTCCCTGGTGCTCGAGGTCATGCGGGATCGCCTGCAGGATCCGGCCTTCCCCCACCCCGGCAACATCACCCTCGTCCTCGGGCAGCAGGACGGCCTGCCCCTCGAGCCCGGCTCGGTGGACCTGGCCCTGCTGGCCCACCTGGACTTTCACCTTGTGCGTCCGTTGGCGCCGCCCCATCATGTGGACTTCCTGCGCGGCGTGGGTCGGTCCCTGGCCCCCGGCGGGCGGCTGGTGGTGCTGCAGTGGCTGGGAGCCCGGGCTGGCGCCACCGTCGAAGATCTGGCGGCCAACTACCGGGACCTGGGCTTCGAGCTCGAGGTGCGCCACGATCTGGAGGAGCACGGGTCGGTGCTGCTGATCCTGCGCCGTGGCCAGGAGTGACGGTCAGCGGCTGACCACGCCCCAGGCCTGGTCCAGGGCCAGGCACAGCGGGTCGGGGGTGATCCCGAGGTGGGCCAGCCGCGCGCGGTAGGGACGCAGGTCCGGTGCCAGGCCCGTGTCGGCCCAGCGCGGCGGGGCCTCCATGCGAAGAGCCTGCAGGGCGGCCTGGACTCCCGCAGCCGCGACCTCCAGATCCGCGATGAGCTGGACCAGCTCGACGGAAGCCCGAGCGCGATCCCGGGTCCCGCGCTTGGCGGCGGCGGTGCAGGCCTGCAGCCAGGCCAGGTGGGGTGTGCTGACCACCAGCCGTGGACCTGCGCGGGCCACGAAGGAGCGGGACAGCACAGCCTGGGCCGAGGGAGTCAGCGCCGTCACCAGGGGCGCGATGCGGAGCTCGAGGGACCGGATGGCTTCAGAGCGTCGCTTGCGGGCCCCGAGCTCGAGCTGGATCACCCAGGCCAGGCCCAGCGCCGCGATGGCTGCGGCCGTGTAGACCCCTAGGCCGAAGGCCTGCAGCATCTCCTCGGAGGTCTCGCCCAGGTTCGTCATCACCCAGCTCACCAGAGGCACGGACAGCGCCGCTGTCCAGGCCCAGAGGGGGGCATGGTTGCCGAAGCCGCCCACCGGCGCGGCGGCCTCGAGCAGCTCACCCTCCAGGGTCTGCAGGGCCAGCAGCCCATCCCGGGCTGCTTGCAGCAGGGCGAGGGGGGAGCCGGGGGGCTGGCTCTCAGGCACCGTGGTGAGCAGCCCCGCCTCGAGGAACAGGGCGTGCCAGCGATCGCTGGACTCCTCGGGGTCCAGCTTGAGCAGGGCCCGGGTGCGCAGGGTGATGTGCTGCGTTGGGGACATGGAGCGATGGTAGCAGGAAACCGCTAGCTGCTGATCTCGGGGACAGCCAGGGGTGGGGGCTCCGCCCGAGGTGGTTCGGTGAACTCGGGGGCGGTGGGCTCCGCAGCGGGCTCGGGGGCCTCGATGGGCTCTGCGGTGGCGGGGCCTGCCGTGGGCTGGGGTGCCTCGATGGGCTCCGCGGGTGTGGGATCCGTTGCGGGCCCTGTCTCGGAGGCGGCCGCCCCATCGGGGGCCGGCTCGGGCGCTTCGGCGGCAGCTGGCTCTGGCTGTACTGGCTGCTGGGGCGCGACCACGGGCCGGAGAGGGGTGCTGGGTGCGGTCCAGTCACCGCTGGCGCTGCGCAGCAGGGCGGGGTCCACGGCGTGGCCGTCGATGCGCAGGCCGAAGTGCAGGTGAGGCCCTGAGGATCGTCCGGTGTTGCCCGACTGCATCACCACCTCGCCGCGGCGCACCCTCTGGCCCTTGCTGACGTGGAACGCGTCGCCGTGGCAGTAGGCCGTGGTCACGCCGTGGCCGTGGGCGAGCTTGACGTACTTGCCGTTGACCCCGTCTGCCCTGGCGCGCTCCACGCTGCCGTCTCCCGCCGCCTGCACCCGGGTCCCTACGGGGGTGGCCAGATCGACGCCCTCGTGGAAGCGCCGGCTCTTCAGGGTGGGGTGCTCTCGCCAGCCGAAGGGGCTGGAGACTCGCCAAGAGGGGTCCACCGGCCAGCTGAGGTCCAGGGCGGTGGACAGGGCCAGCACCTCGCCCACGGCCTCGTCGGCCTTGGCGGCGGCCTCGGCGGGCAGGAAGCGGCGGTGGGCCGCGAACAGCTCGGGGTGGGGCTCGCCCGCGGCGGCGGCGCGACGGATGGCGCGGCCGCGCTGCTCGGCGCCGATGGCCCATGTCTCCAGGGCATCCTCGGGTTGGTCCATGCCCATGGCGGCGATGGCCTTGGCGGCGTCTTCGCCCAGGTGGGCTTGGACCGCCAGGTGCAGGGCCGGGCTCCAGCCCTCGGGTAGGTCCTGGGGGTCGGGCTCGGCCACCACCAGGGCTTGCCGCAGGGTCTCCTCCATGCGCGTGGGCAGGCGGGTGTCGAAGTGGGACAGCAGGTCGCGGCCCTCCTCGTCCCGCAGCCAGGCCACCGCGTTGTGGGCCAGGCCACCCACGGGGGTGCGGAACCAGCACGCGGTACACACCGCGCCCAGCAGCAGCAGCTCGCTCCAGCCCCTCACGGCAGCCACCCCCAGATGGGCACCCCGTGCATCCAAGCCAGCAGGCCCACCGGGGTCATCACCAGGGCCACCAGCAGGTCGCGGCGGGGCTTGCCCGAGCGCTCGAGCACGGCCACCGCGCGGCCCCAGGCCGGCAGGCCGAAGCGCAGCAGCACCGCCAGCCCCAGCAGGCCCGCGGCCCAGCGGCTGGCGACGTGGACAGGCATCAGATCCTCGGCGGCCATGGCCATGGACCAGGACCCCGCCAGCAGCACCCCGGCCAGGGTGATGGGCAGGACCAGGGCGTGGATGCTCAGGGCGCTGCGCCAGGCCGACCAGCTCAGCGTGGGCTTGCGCCCGGTGAGCAGGAAGCTGGAGCAGAGCAGCGCCGCAGCCAGCAACTCCACCACCAGGGCCAGCCAGGCGCTCATGGTGGACAGGGGCAGCCCGTCCCAGAACAGCAGCGCGTCGAAGCCCATGCCCATGGACTCGGCCGCGCCGCCGAGGGGACCCGCCAGGGTGGTGTCCAGCCAGCCTTGCAGTGCGGTCAGCCCCGCCAGGGCCCGATCGTCGAGCTGATCCGCGGCCAGGTGTACACCCAGGCAGACCAGGGCCACCTGGCCCAGCGTCGCGCTCACCCGCGCCAGGCCGCCCGCGGCCCGGTCGCTGCCCCGCAGCAGCCTCCCCAGCAGCCGACCGATGCCGACGACGATGCGGATGGCGAGGGGGCGGGGAGGGGACATGGGGCTCCGCGGGCACGGCCCGTCAGCAGGACACCCTATACGCGCGGAGGGTTCCTGGGCTTTCACCTGGGCCCCAGGGTTTACGCACTCGTTACCGGGGGTTGGTCTTGGGGCCCGCGCCGACCGTGGCCCCAGAGCCGCCTCGAGGGCCGGCAGGGGTTGCCCTCGGATCAGGCTGCTTCATCGTGGGCCTCCCCTGGGCAGCCAGGGCTCGTCCATGGGCTCGTCCTTTCGGCCGCGGCTGGAAGATCTCCTGGTCACCGGGCTGCCAGGCTCCACTCGCGATGTCATCGTCGCAGCGCGATCAGCCGGCCCACCAGGGCGCGGACCACGGCCCAGGAGGCGGCGTCGGTCACATCGACGGCCAGCGCCCACCCTTCGCTGTAGCGCTTGGCCTCGGCGAGTCGGTCGTGCAGCGCCGCCAGCGCGGGCTCGCCGAGCAGGGTGTCGCGCTCGGCGTCGCGCACCGCCATGCTCGAGCGGAAGGACCCGTGCAGCGGGATCAGGTAGAACAACGCCTTCTTGCCGTCGTGAACCTTGTCCAGCCAGCCTCCCCGCTTCGAGTGGCTCCAGGCTCGACGGAAGTCAGCGGTCTGCACCAGCAGCTCGTCCAGGAAGGCGGCGGCAGGGCCGAGGGTCTCGTGAAGGGCGTCGAGGGTGGGGGCGCTCTTGGGATCGGTGAAGGGTCGTTCTTCCATGGAAACTCCGAGGTGAGAGAGGATCTGTAGCGTCGGTTCGGCGAGCGACTCGCGGCGTTCAGAGCACCCGCCAGCCCACCCCACCGTGAGCAGCGGCGACCGCACCCAGCGCGGGTGGATGGCGTCGAGCCTGGCCTCGTCACGGCCCGATCTGGATCTCGAGCCAGAACTTGCCGGCGCTAGTGTCCACGAAGCAGTGCTCGGTGGTGCCCGCAGCCTCCTCGGGGACGTCCATGCGGAAGTAGGCGTAGTACAGGTCGTCCTCGTCCATGCGCAGGGGGAGCTCGATCTGGGTCTCCCGGGACTTCGAGTCGGTGATGAACAGCTCGTCCAGCCAGTGGGCGCTGCAGTCCTGCTCGCACAGGTCGGCCTGACCCTCCAGCGGGTACATCAAGAAGGCGTCGCTGGGGGCATCGACCGTCAGGACCTTGCCGCTCTGGGTCAGGGTCAGCTCCGTGTCCACCCAACCCCAGGGCTCCGAGCAGAGCTCGACCGGCGGATTGTCCACGTCACCATCGGCGTCGGTGTCGGCGTCGGCGTCGGTGTCGGTGTC
>CALDOK010000180.1 GCA_937912125.1 uncultured Pseudomonadota bacterium | reverse complement strand
CGACCGCCGCCGCCGCCGCCGCCGCCGCCGCCGCCGCCGCCGCTGCTGCTGCTGCTGAGGTTGTCGCAGACGATCTCGGTGGAGTACCGATCCTTGCCGTCGCGGTCCTGCCACTTGCGGGTCTGGATGCGACCTTCGACGTAGACCTGGCGGCCCTTGGCGAGGTAGCGCGAGGCGTTATCGGCCTGCTTGCCGAAGACCACCACGCTGTGCCACTCGGTGAAGTCGGTCCAGTTGCCGTCGCGATCCTTGCGGCGATCCGTGGTGGCGAGGCGCAGCGTGCAGACTGCGGTGCCCGAAGCGGTGTTTCGGAGCTCGGGGTCCTGCCCCAGGTTGCCGATGAGGATGGCCTTGTTGACGGTCATGGGATGTCCTTCGGGGGTTGTCGGGGAACCGATTGTGCGCGTTCCGTAACACGACGAGGACGCCACACACCCCGGGAAGGGGCCCAAAATCTGTCCGGAAGAGGTGCCGCGCAGGGGGGGCCTCGTGCATGAAGGCTGGCCCTTGCGGTATGCTCGACGCAGCGCATTCTGCCCCAGGAGGCCCAACGTGTACCGCCTGACTCCCCTAGTCCTCCTGGCCCTCGTGGGCTGCGAAGCCACCCCGCCCCTGGCCACCATCGACGCCGAGTACGGCGATGTGCTCGCCCGCCTCAACGCCGCCGATCGCGACGTGGCGCGCAACATCCACAACCGCGACGCGCGCCGCCGCAAGAAGGACGCGGAGAAAGAACGCGTAGCCTTCTTCCGCGATCCCGATGTGGTCGGCGCCATCGAGGCTGCCCTCGAGGCGCCCGAGGGCAGCCTCGAGCGCACCAAGGGCGAGGCCTACCACCGCCACGCCGTGTTCGTGCGCTCCTGGAAGGACGACGAGAAAGAGCGGGAGACCGAGCTGCTGGCCAAGCTCGATGCCCTGGCGGGCGCCGAGGCCTCCTGGAGCCCCCCCGAAGGCGCGCTCGAGATCGGCCTCTCCGGCAGCTGGTCCACGGTCTCCATGCAGGCCGACGCGCTCCCAGCCGAACAGCGCGCCGACCTGGCGGCCCAGTTCGTCGAGCACCACATGGCGATGGTGGGCGACGACCTCCGCGAGCTGGTCAAGCTGCGCAACCAGGTGGCGCGGCGGGAAGGCTTCGACACCTTCTGGCACCTCTCCCTGTACAATCAGGGCCTCACCGAGCAGGAAGTCGACCAGCTGATCCGCGAGCTCGAGCCGGTCGTGCGCCCCGTCAACCAGGCCTACGCCACGCGGATCGCGGAGCAGGCCCAGGTCCTGGGGCTGGAGCCAGGCTTCGCCAACGATCCCTACCTGCGCCGCCAGACCGGCCTCGAGGCCGGCCGTGACGAAGCGGATCCCTACTTCGACACCGATCTGGCCGAAGATCGTGTGCTCGCCTCCCTGCGCCGCATGGGCATCGAGCTGGACAGCTGGGATGTCTACTCAGGCCCCTCGCGCAACACGCGGCGAGGCGCCTACAGCTTCCCCATTCGCCCGCCCGAGACCATCGCCCTGGTGGTCAGCCAGGACCGCCGCTTCGACGCCTGGCAGTACGAGGCCATCATGCACGAGGCCGCCCACGCCCTGCGCTGGACCAGCCTGAACCCCGACGCCTTGGCCAGCCCCGTGCTGTGGGACCCACCCAACGCCTACACCGAGGGCTTCGCCCAGCTCTTCGAGCGCATCCTGATGAGCGAGGCCTGGCTGGCCAGCTACACCCCCGACCTGCCCCAGGAGGCCCGCGCGGATCTGGTGGCCTGGCGCGCACGCCAGATGGCCTGGTGGGTCACCCACAGCATCGTCGAGACGGCGGTGGAGCGGCGGGTCTACGAAGACCCCAACAACTGGGAGGCGGTGGCGCGCATCTGCAACGAGCTCGAGGACGGCTACGGGATCGCGGCGGGGGCCACACCCACCACCGAGCAAGGTGTCAGCTACTGCCAGGCCCTGCACACGCCCTTGATCTGGCACTACCCGGCCTACATCCAGAACTACCTGTTCTCCTACGTCACCGAGGCGCGCCTGCACGACGCCCTCGTGGCCGCGGTTGGTGAGCCCGTAGACAACCCCAAGGTGGGCCCCTGGTTGATCGAAAACGTCACGCAGCAAGGCGCTATCACCCCGTTCGAGGCCAGGATCTCTGCGCTGTCCAAGGACGAAGACCGCACGGCCGCCCTCCAGCGCTACGTCACGGCGCCCTCGCCCTCGCCCTCGCCCAGCGAGCCCGCCGAATAGACCGGCTCGAGCCAGGGCATGTACGGCGCCGCGCGGCCTATGGCGCGGCCGTGCAGCGGCTCCTGCACCTGGGCGTGGGACGCGGTGGCGACCAGCCTCTCGCTGCGGTGGAAGTCCAGGCAGGCGGTCTCGTAGTCCAGGCCCAAGAACCCGAGCGCCCGTCGCAGGGTGGGCTCGGGCCGGCCCACGAGATCCTCGTAGCTCAGCTCGAGCATGGGCAGCCCGAGGGTGCGCCGCCAGTGGGCCATGATGCGCCCGTGATCGGCTTGGTAGGCAGCGATGTTTGTCAGGGAGCAGGCCCAGGCCAGGCCCGGACCGAAGGGCTGACGGAAGCAGGACCAGCCGGTATCCACAAAATCCCGCTGCACATGGATCACGCGGCAGCCGGGCAGGACGAGGGCGGCCAGGCCCAGCTGCAGGAAGTTGTCGGGCATCTTGTCGGTGATCGAGCTCCCTGCCCCACCCCGCTGCTGCAGGGCGCCCAGGTAGGCGGTGGCGCAGGTGTTCAGCAGCTCGACGTCCACGGACAGGGGCTGGTGGAACCACTGCCCTGGCGCCCCCGCGGCCGCGGAGACGCGCTGGCCGACGCGGCGCAGGGTGTCCAGCTCGCCCGCGCCCGCCACCTGGCTGTGGGAGGACAGCAGCTGCTCGAGCAGGGTGGTGCCCGAGCGGGGCATCCCCAGGACGAGCACCGCCTGAGACGTGTCGACGCTCGCACGAGGGGCGGCGGCCAGGGCCTGAGGTGAGAAGGCCTGGATGAGCTGGTCCACCCGAGCGCTGTGGGCGGCGGCGTCCCAGGGGAAGCCCCGACCACGGTTGGCTGCATCGAAAGCCGTGAAGGCCTCCTCCCAGCGCCCCAGATCGTCCAGGAGATCACCCAGGGTATGCTGCAGCAGAGCGCGCTCGGGAGCCGGCAGGGTGGTGCGCAGCGAGGCCTGCACCACGTCGAGGGCGCGCTCGGGGGCGCCCATCCGACGCTGCAGGCTGGCCCAGGTCATGGCCACGGTGGCGGGGGGAAGGGGCTGGGCTGCCAGGGGCGCCAGCAGGGTGTGGGCCTGGTCCAGGCGCCGACTGCGCTCGAGCACGGTGGCCAGGGAGACCGCCGCCGGCCACAGCTTGGGGTCCAGCGCCAGGGCCTGGCGCAGGGGCTGCTCGGCCTCGAGGATCCGCCCCGCGCGGAAGGTGGCGGTGCCCAGGCGCAGCCAGGCCTCGGCCCAGTCCGGCTGCAGGGCCGTGGCGCGCTCGAGCAGCTCGATGGCCCGCTGTGGGCGCCCGGCCCGGGCGTGGATCACCCCCAAGCGAAGCTGCGCGTCGGCGTCGTCGGGCTGCAGGCGGACTCGCTGCTCGAGGGCTCGCTGCGCGTCGTGTTCTCGCCCCAGCTCGAGCAGGGCGAGGGCAGCCTCTCGCCAGGCGGCGCCGTCGTTCGCGTCGGCCTCGATGGCCTGCTGGGCGCGCACCAGGGCACGCACGGCGTAGGGCTTGTGATCCCGGGCCATTCTCAGCGCTCCAGGCTTCCGAAGGCGCCGCCGCGGCGACGACGGAGGGCCTCGCGCCCCTTGTAGGCGACATTCAGCCCAGCCTGGATGCCCGTGACAGCGTGGCGCAAGGGCCCCGGGTTCCAGTAGCGACCCTCGATCAGATCGTCGTCCGCCGCGATCAAGCCCTCGCGGATGGCCAGCTCCTGCAGGCGGGTGTGGGGGTAGATGCGGATGGGCTGCATCAACAGCAGCGAGAAGGAGCGCAGGCTGGGACCCAGGTGCCAGCGGGCGCGGGCCAGGAAGGTGAAGAGCTTGAGCATGCTGGCCGGGGTCTCACCGGGTGAGTTCAGGAAGAAGCTGTACTCCACGTCAAGACCGTGCTTCTTGGCGGCGCGGTAGCTGTGGTGCAGATCGGCCTCGGTGAAGTTCTTGTCCAGCACCCGCAACACCCGGTCGTCTACGTGGTCAGGGCTGAAGCTCAGCAGCCCGCAGCCCGCGCGCTTGATGGAGCTGAGCAGCTCGTCGCTCAGGGTGGCCCGGTGTTCGTTGAACCACGCCGACCACCTGACCTCGAGCTTGCGGGCCACGATCTCGTCGGCGATCTCGATGGCATGCCGGGGTGGGATGTTGAAGGCCTGGTCGCAGAAGAACAGCTGGCGGATGCCGTGCTCTTTGACCAGGAACTCCATCTCGTCGACGATGGCCTTGGGCTCCCGCATGCGCACGGTGTTGCCTGCCAGGAAGGTGTCGGAGCAGTGCAGGCACTTGAGCTCACAGCCGCGCTTGGCCTGGATGCCGATGCTGACGAAGGAGCTGTCTGCGTAGGGCTGCAGGGGCACGAGATCGCGACGGGGGCGCTCCAAGGCGGCGAAGTCCACCGGGGGCGGTGCGCCGGAGTAGCGAATCTCGCCATCCCTGCGAAAGTAGACCCCCGGGACCTCCCAGGGGGTGTCCAGACGCTCGAGCAGCTGAGGCAGGCGGTGCTCGGCCTCGCCCCACACGCCGCAGTGCAGGCCCGGCAGGCGCTGCATCATGTGCTCGGCGTAGAGCGAAAACGCCGTGCCGCCAGCGATGATGGGCACACCGGGAGCCACCTGGCGCACCCGCTCGATGGCCAGCCGCTGGGGCTCGAAGTCGTCGGTGTGCAGGTGGGGCATGCCCACCTTCATGTTGCGCAGGGAGAAACCCACCACCTGAGGGGCGAAGGCCCGCACCGCATCTTCGAGGGCGTCGTAGGGGCGGTCGCGGTGCAGGTTGACGTCGAAGATCTCGACCTCGTGGCCCGGCAGGTGGGCCGCCAGGTAGGCCGGCCCAATGGGGTAGACCAGCTCCATGTCGACAGCCGTGAAGGCCTGGACCAGCAGCACGCGCATGGGGAGCACCTCTCGAAGAGCGGCAACCTAGCCCGCTGGGCACCGTTCCGCTGTGCCCAGGACTACCGCACGAGAGCGTCGCACTGGAGCTCGGGGCGACATCCGTCCCCAGGCGTCACCACGCAGCGACGCTGCCGCAGCTCCAGGGTCGAGTAGTCCCGGCGGGTCCACCAGCTGCTGACCCACAGCGTCTCCGCGGCCACCTATCGGGCGTGGGTCCGCAGGGAAGCTGTGGCACCAGGGCTGCGGCGAGAGCGGCCGCGAGCGCCGTGGTCAACAAGCTCCGCAGGGGTCTCACCCCATGGCCTCGAGCCGCGCCAGGTCCTCGGGCTTGTTGGCGTTGGTGAAGACCTCGAGCCCGCCCTGCCAGGGCAGCACCTCGGTTCGCACCCCCTCGAACAGGGCGCTGACCTTGCAGGTGCCCTTGTCGAGCAGGCGCCCGAGCTCCGGAAGCACACCAGGGCCGTACCAGCCCACCAAGGGCTCGAGGCCCATGGCGTGGCCGTAGATCACCGCGTCGGCCCGCTGCCCGGCCTGGACCAGGGGCGCCAGATGAACGCTGCGAATCAAGGGCAGATCGCAAGCGAGCACGAGCATGGGCGCTCCCTTGGCGGCCAACAGGCCCGCATGGATCCCACCGAGGGGGCCACGCCCGGGGAAGACGTCCGGCACCACAGGCAGCCCGAAGGGCAGGAAGGGCTCGGCGTGATTGGCGGACAGGATCAGATCCGAGCAGTGGGGCCGGAGCGCCTCGAGGGCCCAGACCAACATGGGCCACCCCTGGAAGGGCGCCAAGGCCTTGAGCCCACCCCCCATGCGCCGCGCACGGCCGCCAGCGAGGACCAGGCCAACGGGGCGCTGTACGGGGGACGGGTCGATCATGGAGAGCCTCGGGAGAGGTGCCCTGGTAATTCGCGCACCGCTCTGGCGGCAGGCCCACCCGCTGGCTTGGCGAGTCGGCTATCATCGCGGCATGACGAGAGAGGTACCCATGGCCCGTCCTGCGACCTCGTGGCTCACGCTGGTCTGCCTAGCAGCCGCCTGCGAACCGGAGCCACCGGAGATCGACTTCGAAGAACCCACCCAGTGGGTGGACACCTTCATCGCCACCGGGGGCAAGGGCTTCGGGCAAGGCTCCAGCTACCCCGGCGCCGCCGCGCCCTTCGGCCTGGTGGCCATCAGCCCCGACACCCGCACCGATGGCGCCCACGTCAGCGGCTTCCACAACGGTGGCTACTGGTACGAAGACCACCTGATCACCGGCTTCTCGCACATCCACCTGCAGGGTACCGGGGCCCCGGACTACGGCAACGTGCTGTTCTACCCGGCCGACGGCTTCGAGCAGATCCTGACCGACAGCGAGACCCGGGTGGCCAGCTTCAGCCACGACAACGAGTCCTCGAGCCCCGGCTACTACGCGGTCACCTTCGACAACGGCATCCAGACCGAGATCGCAGCAGGGCAGCGGGTGGGCGTGCATCGCTACCACTTCCCCGATGGGGTCGAGCCCACCATGGTCATCGACCTCGAGCACCAGCTCGAGCCCAAGGACTGGGACGAGTACAGCGAGCCCTACCGGGTGGACGCCGAGATCCACATCGATCCCGACACCGGGATGGTCACCGGGCTCACCCAGAACGCCGGCGCCCTGGCGGGCCGCTACTACGGCTTCCTTGTACACTTCTGGGCCCAGGTCGACCCGCCCCCCTCGAGCTGGGGCACCTGGGCCGACGCCGCGCCCGAAGCGGACAGTACGGACGCCGTGGGCCAGGATCTCGGCGGCTGGCTGGGCTTCGAGCCCCAGAGTGGAGGCACCACGGTCACCGTGCGGGTGGGCATCTCCTATGTCTCGGACGAAAACGCCCAGGCCAACTGGGTGGCCGAGGCCGACGGCCTGGATCTCGAAGGCCTGCGAGCCCAGACCGAAGACGAGTGGCGCGACATGCTGGGACGCATCCGTGTCACCGACGGCACCGCTCGCGAGCTGACCATCTTCTACAGCTCACTGTACCGGTCCATGCTGATGCCCAGCCTGCGCTCCGACGCGGACGGCAGCTACATCGGCTTCGACGCCCAGGTCCACGTCGAGCCCGACGAGCCGTTCTACTCGGACATGAGCTTCTGGGACACCTACCGCACCGTGCACCCCCTGGTGGACCTGGCCTACCCGGACTACGCCCGGCACTTCGCCAGCTCCCTGGTGCGCATGGCGCAGCAGAGCGGCGGCTGCCTTCCCCGCTGGCCCTGCGGCCACGGCGACTCGGGAAGCATGATCGGCGACCCTGCCGACATCGTGCTCACCGACACATGGATCAAGGGCATCACCGACTTCGACGTAGACTCGGCCTGGACCGCCGCCAAGCTTTGCGCCGACAACCCGCGGCCCGACACGGCCCTGTCCGGCGGGCGCTCGGGCATCGACAGCTACCTGGGGCTGGGCTGGGTGGCCGCTGACGAACACAGCGGCGGCGTGGCCCGGACCATGGAGTACACCTGGGCCGACCACGCCATGGCCACCTGGGCCGCGTCCCTGGGCTACGACGACGACGCCGCCCGCTACGGTGACCGCTCCCGCTACTACCTCAACCTGTGGGACCCCGAGACCCGCTTCTTCCGGGCCCGGGACCGGGACGGCGCCATGGAGCCCCTCGAGGACTTCAGCGAGCTGGCCTGGCAGGACGAGTACACCGAGGGCAACGCCTGGCAGTACCTCTGGCTGGCCCCCCAGGATGCCGATCGCCTGGCCGACCGCTTCGGGGGTCACGACGCCATCCTCGAGCGCTTGGACGAGTTCTTCGCCCTGTCCACCGAGGAGGAAGAGACCATCTGGCCGGAGCTGTACTACTGGCACGGCAACGAGCCCGACATCCACGCCCCCTACCTCTACGCGCTGCTGGACCAACCCGGCCGGGGGGCCCCCTGGGTGCAGTGGGTGCGCGAGACCCGCTACGGCACTGGCGCCGACGGCGTGGACGGCAACGACGACGGCGGCACCCTGAGCGCCTGGTATGTGCTGTCCGCCCTGGGCGTCTACCCCATCGCCGGCACCACCACCTACGCCCTGGGCCCCCCCGTGTTTCGTCACGCCCAGGTGGACACCATGGGAGGCGTCCTGAACATCGACGCCAGCGGCGCAGGGTGGATCTCCCGGGGAACCTGGCTGGGGGCCACCCTCGACGGCGAAGCCATCGAGGGCGGCACCCTCACCCACGCTCAGCTCGCCACCGACGCCAGCCTGCACTTCCAGCTGGGCCCCGGGGCGCCGCTGGTGGACAGCGAGCGAGACCCGCGCCCATGATCCGAGCCCTGGAGCTCCGCGCCGACCAGCCGGGCAGCCTGCGCGCGCGGGGTACCCCGACCCGGCGGCTGCAGCGCTCGCGGGCCAGCCGCCAGGGCCTCCCCTACCCAGGGCCGGAGGAGCGATGAGCGCTGCGTCACACCGCCGCTGGCCGAGCCTGCTGCTCCAGCTGCTGGGGTCCGGCCTGGTGATCCTTCTGCTGGTGCGGCATGCCGAGCTGGATCGGCTCCGCGACGCCATGGCCATGGTCGACCCGGTGTGGCTGGTGCTGGTGCTGCCGGTGCGGGCCGTCGCGGTGGCGCTGCACGAGCTGCGCCTGTGGCTGGCGCTGCGCCCATGGGGGACGCCCCCCGTAGGACGGGTGCTCGGGGTGGGCTTCACCGCGGGGCTGGCCAACACCCTGGTGCCCCTGCGCGGGGGAGATGTGCTCGCCGTGGCCCTGCTGCGGGCCGAGTGCGGGGTCAGCACCGCCGCCGCGGTGACGGCTGTGGGCGTGGCCTCCGTGCTCGAGGCTCTGGTCTTCGGGGTGGTGCTCATGCTCCTGCTGCTGATCCAGGGCGCCGCCTGGGCCGCGGGGGTCGCGGAGATCGATCTCGGCACAGCCCTGCGGGACCTGGCCTTGATCACCGCCGCGGTCACCATGGGCGCGGCCGCCCTGGTGCTCGCGCTGCGGCAGCTGCATCGCCGCGCCGCTCCCAAGGCGGAGGCCCCACCCGCGGGCCTGCTCGCGCGGCTGGCCGACGCAGGACGAGGCCTGGGGCTGAGCACCCTGGCATGGAACGGCGCCCTGGCGTTTGTCCAGGTGGTCTTCTTCTTGGCTTCCATGCTGGTGCTGTTCCGCGCCATGGGGCTGGACGTGGCTCCCGCGCTGCTGGCGGCTGGCATGCTCCAGGCCGCCGGTTCCCTGGCCGCCACCGTCTTGCCCCAGACCCTGGGCGCTGGCCAGGCCGCCTCCACGGTGCTGGTGCTGGCCAGCTTCGGCGTCCCCACCGCGCCCGCCCTGGCCACCGCCGCCATGCTCTGGGCCACCCACCAGGTCGTCACCCTGCTGCTGGGCGGCGTGCCCCTGTGGCGGCGGCTGGGGAGGCTGGTGGAGCTCAGACGGCGCGCCTGAGGGGAGAGCTACAGCGTGCGCTTGACCGGGGTGCGTTCCTCGGGCTGGGCCGCCAGCTCCTTCATGGCGTCCAGCTCACGCTGGGCGCGCAGCTCGCGCTCTCGCCGCTCCCGCAGGGCGCGGGCCCCAGGGCCCTCGTAGTGGGCCTCGATGACAGGCTCGTCCAGGCCGCTGGGCTGGTCAGCAGGGCGCTCGCCCCCCTCGCCCAGGGCGCTCTTCATGGCGGCGAGCTCGGCCTTGGCGCGGGCTTCGCGGGCCAGGCGCCTGTCTCGGGCGCTGGGCTGGGCGCTGTCCACGCCGATCTCACCCCGCACGTTGTCCAGAGCGCGGCTCGAGGCGGTGTAGTCATCGACCTCGTCGTCGAGGATCTCCCCCCCTGGCGGGGCCTTGCCGCGGGCGGCGCGGGCATCCTCCAGATCCTTCTCGGCGGAGCTCAGCATCCCGTCGGCCACGCCGCTGACAGCGGCCACCAGGCCCTTCCAAGCGGTCTTGACCGCAACCTTGCCGGCCTCGAGGGCCGCGCGGCGCTCCACCTCGGCCTTCTTGCGCGCCAGCTCTTCCTCGAGTTCGTCCAGCTTGCCCATGGTGAACCTCCGTGGGGACTACGGCGCAGAGCGTAGCAAATTGCCTGGAGGCTTGGGTACCACGTTATCGTGCGCTCATGCACCTCCTCCTGCGATGCATCCCCGCTCTGCTGCTGCTGGCGGCCTGCCACCCCCACGGGGAGACCGGCCCCGCCCCCCTCGACGGCCCCTGGGTGAGCCAGGTCGAGTGGGAGCTGCACGAAGAGATCGGCTCCGTCGTGCGCGTGAGCTGGCTCCAGGAGGTCTACGGCGACAGCCGCGTGGAGTACCGCTTCGACGGGGATCGGTGGCTGTCCACACCCACCGCGCTGCGGGAAGTAGGCCCGTGCGAGCAGCTGCTGCTGGGCATCCCCTACGACACCAAGCTGCAGCTGCGGGTGGTGGTGGACGCCGACGCGGTCGTGCAGCGCAGCCAAGCGCTGGCGGCCCACACCGACCCCGTGCCCACCCAGGTGCTCCAGCCCGATCTGCTGACATCGGATCCGGCGCGCTGGGAGCCCACGGGCAGCTGGCTGCTGGGCAGCATGAACACCACCATGCCCGGCTGGCAGACCGGCGTGTTCTGGACCTTCATCCTGGACCGGCGCGGTCGGGTGGTCTGGGCCAAGGAGACCCCCGACCAGCACTTCACCATGCAGGTCCGCCCAGCCCAGGACGGGGCGAGCATCCTGGTGGACGAGACCACCTTCTGGTCCCTGTGGGACTTCGACAAGCCCTCGATGCTGCACCGGGTGCGGCTGGACGGCACGGTGGTGGAGAGCCGCGAGCTGCCCGACGCCAACCACCCCTGGATGGAGCTGCCCGACGGGCGCATCGCCTGGTGGGGCATGCCCGGCGAGGGCGAGGGCCAGCTGCGGGTCCTCGAGGACGACGGCAGCTGGCGGGTGGTGTGGAGCTGCCTGGACTTCTTCGCCGATCTGGGCACGGAGGGCAGCTGCCTGGGCAACACGGTGTCCTGGCGCGAGGCCGACGACAGCTTCCTGGTGTCCCTCGCCCTCGAGGATCTGGTGGTGCACCTGGACCACGTCACCGGCGAGACCCTCCGGGTCTTCGGGCAGCACGAGCAGGCCTGGAGCTTCGACCCACCGGAGTCGGGCTTCTGGCTGCAGCACGGGGTGGGCTTCACCGACGCGGGCACCCTGCTGCTGTCCTCCCACGTCAGCGACCACTCGGACGAGGGCGTGGTGCGCGAGTACACCCTGGACGACGACGCCCGGTCGCTCCGCCAGGTCTGGAGCTACGGCGAGGGCCTGGGCGTGATGGCGGGGCTTGGGGGTGAAGCCCAGCGGCTGCCCGGGGGCAACACCCTGCACAACTACGGCACCACCCCCAGGGTCAAGGAGATCACCCCCAGCGGTGAGCTGGTCTGGGACATCGCCTGGCCCACCGAGCGGCTGATCGGCCACACCACCTGGGTGGAAGATCTGTACCCGCTGCTGGGGGACTGACGGGCCGTCGCCGCGAAGGCGCCCGCCCAGACCTGCATCGCGCGGAGGGGCCCCAGACCCAGGAGGCCTACCTGCGCTTGTGCTCGGGCAGGGCCTGGGGCACACCCGCGGCGAAGGCCAGCAGCTCCCAGGTGACGAACAGACGGGGCGGCCCCTCGACGGTGGGCTCGAGGGCCACACCGATGGCGGCGTGGGTGCAAGGCTCACACAGCAGGTTGCGGCGGTGACCGGGGGAGCTCCAGACCAGATCGAAGGCTTCCTGAGGGGTGAACGCCGCCGCCACGTCTTCGTAGTGCTCGGCGCGGGGGTGGAAGGTCTCCCAGGCGCGCGCGCCCACCCCCTGGGCTATCCCGGGGATGACGTGAGCCAGCACGCCGCTCGAGGCCATCAAGGCCGAGTGCTCACGGACCAGGGGCTCGAAGGGCTCGAAGGGCTGGACCGGGTGCAGCCCGGCCTGGCTGCGCCGTTCGTTGAGGGCCTGGTAGAGCCAGGCGGTGGCCTGGACCGGATCGGGGGGATCGATGCCCGTGGGCAAGGGCTGCATGGCGTCGGGCGGGTGGTCCACGAAGACCACCATGTCGAAGACCACCCGGCTGCGATCCCGACCGATGTCCACGACCTCGAGCAGGTAGGGGCCGGGCAGGTGGAAGAGATCCACCCAGCGGGCCACGCCGGAGCTCATGCCCAGGGAGATCACGGGGCCCGCGGGAGGAGCCACGAAGAGCTGGAGCTCCCGAGCGCCAGGCACCTCGACCTGGATGGCCACAGGCTCGTCAAGGCCCAGATCCCGGGGGTAGGGGTCGAGCTCGCCCCAGTGGGGCGCCACGCCCATCACCCACAACACCGTACCATCGGCGAAGCGCCGACTGGCCAGGGCCACGTCCAGGCTGGGGGCGCTGTCCGAGGCCATGCGGGCGCCGTCCAGCAGCTCCCAGGGGAAGGCGCCGCCGTTGTAGAGGCGAGCGAAGCGGGCGTCGCCGGGGAACCCGGCCCGCGCGGTGGCCAGCTGCGCAGCCGTGGGCGTGATCCTGGCGCCCGGATCCGAGGCGGCCCCACTGAGCTCCCGCGCGGCCGCGAGCAGCGCGGGGTCCCAGCGGGCGTCAGGCAGCTGCTCGAGCAGCCACAACCCGGCCTGATCGTTGGGCTCGCCGATGCGGTAACGGACCTGGGGTGGGCGGGTCTCGATGGCGCCAGGAGCCCGATGTTGGCAGCCCGCGGCCGCCAGGGCGACGGCGACGGTGAGCAGGACCCGCAGACCCGCCATCACTCCTGCCCCAGCTCCAGCTGCAGCCACAGCCGATCGCCCCGGGCATCAGCGGCCATGCCGGCCACCGTGCAGCGAGGATCGACCAGGGCGGAGCGCGCCTGGGGATCGACCAACCAGCCGTGAAAGCAGGTCTCGACGCCGGCGCCAGCGAGCAGGCCGCAGCTAAGGCTGGCGCGGCAGCTGCCGGGCTCACCCCGAAACTCACCGCTGCGCGGCCCGTCGTGGCCCATGCGATCGTTCAGGTGGGCCTTGGCCACGACCCCGAGGATGGGATCGCCCTGGGGGGCTTCCCAGCCGAAGCGCGCGCGCACGATGTCGAGCAGCTCCCAGGCGGCCAGATCGAAGGACTCTGGATCCGTCGCCGCGTGGTGAGCTTCGGCCAGCGGAGGGGCGGCGGGCTCCATGAAGTTGGCGTAGACCGGGAAGGACGCGACCAGACCGCTGGAGGCGCGGACCTCGACCCAGTGCTCCCCCTGCTCCTCGAGGGTGACGCTGCGGCCCTGCCACAGGTCGCCCTGCTCGAGGCGGCCGCTGGGGGAGACCAGGCTGAGCTTCAGGCCACCCGACGTGGCAGCGTCCAAGCCGGACAGGGACAGCACGCCCCCCAGGGGCACCGCCCGCGGCACCGCCTCGAGGAGCAGCAGCGGGCGCCCGATCACACCCACCCAGTAGTCGCCCTGACCACCCCGCACCCGGGCCAGGCCCACGTGATCCCCGGGCTGAAGGGCGCGCACCAGGCTGTCGATCACTCGCTCGCCCACCTGGCCCTCGGGGACCAGCTCGAAGCTGAACTCCTGGATCGGGTAAGGATAGCCAGCCCGCAAGGCCGCCCAGCGCAAGCTCCAGGCATCGGCGGGCTGCCCGCCCGCGACCGCGACCCCCAGGGCCCCCGCCGCGCCCGACAGGGACTCTTCCCATGGCAGCTCGCCCACCACCGAGGCCACCAAGGGATCCCCCGGCGTGCTCAGGTGGACGGCGTAGAGGCTGGCCTCGGGCGAGGGCAGCCGGGGCGGCGCCTCGCCGAGGGCGTCGAGCCGAGCCTGGTTGGGGGCGTGTGCTCCACCGCAGGAGCAGAGCAGCAGCAGGGGGAGGACGATGCGCATGGGGACCTCTAACGTCACGAACGTGAGAACGAAGGTCGCTAGGCTCCTCAGCCGTCCTGGACCCAACGCCAGGGCAACGCCCCAGCGCACCTGCCTGTTCCCACGATGGGGAACACTCTATCGATCCCCGCGACGGATCAGCGCGAGAGCTGAGCCAGGTAGCGCAGGGGACGTGCGCAGACCTCGACGTGGGCGTCGGCCCAGCGCGTGGGGTCCTTCTCGGCCAGGGTCTGCAGGCGCCCGCGAGGGCGTGAGTTGACCTCGATGACGTGGAAGCCGCCCCGGTGGTCCACCACGGCGTCCACTCCCATCTCCACGGCCCAGCGGCCCCAGGGATGGTCTGCCATGGCCCAAGCCACCTCCACACACAGGCGGTCCAGGGCGCGCAGGCTGTCGGCCGCCAGCACCTCCTCGGCGGGCCGCACGTCGGCCCCGCGGGCCACGTTGACCACCGGGTCCTTGCGGCTGCGCCGGAGCACCCGGGTGGCCACGGTCCAGTCGCCATCGGGCATCCGCTGCACCAGCACCCGCAGGCTCCAGCCCGCCCAGCCAGCGGGTGGGCGGACGGCGCGCTGCAGGAAGAGCGGCTCGACGACGCCGAGCACGGCGCCTTCACCCTCGTCGGGTAGATCGTCGCCGGGGACGACCCGCCTCACACCGCGGCCCAGGGCACCGTAGCGGGGCTTGAGGAAGCCTGATCCCCAGCGGTCGAGGACGGCAGCGAAGCGAGCCGGATCGGCCTCGACCTCGGGCATGGCGTAGCCGTGGCCCTCGAGGTGGCGCTGGCAGGCCAGCTTGTCCCGGCACAGCTGGGTGAGCTCTGCGGGATTGCCTACTGGCACCGCCCCCGCGCTGTCCAGGACGGCCTGGAAAGCCTCGGGGTGGGTCTGGGAGGAGTAGCGGTCGTGCAGTGCGAACACGGGCACGTCGGCCACGGCCTCCCAGGCGCCCGGGCACGCACAGAGGCCGGTCATGCGTCCATCGACGACCTGGTCCCCGAAGACCACGCCGATGCCTTCGCCGCGCAGCTCGAGAGCCGCGCGGCCCACCGGGCGGGCTTCGGGCGGCAGGGGCTCACCCTGATCGCAGGTATGCAGCAGGACACCGATCCACCGCTGAGGCTCGAAGGACATGGCAACACCTCGCTCCTGGGGAGGGTGCTCGATAACTGGAAAGCACCCCACCACGACCGAGCCTGTGATGCGCCTCGTCATACTCTTCCTGGTCATGGCGGCCCGCAGCCCAGAAAGCGACACCGCCGCGGCGGGCGCGCTCGAGATCGCCAGGCAGCAGCCAACCTCCGGCCGGACGCAGAGAGCCCGAGAGAGTGCGCGGGCCGCGCTGGACACCTCGAGGCTTGACTGACCCCGCACAGGCACCCGGGCAGCCCAACAGGTTATGTTGCCGGCCTCTCGCCTTCGGCGATTTGTCCAGATCTCGCTTTCAAGCTTTACTGTTCGAAGGATAGCCCCATGAGCGCACCCGTCCACGAGCCGCACAAGTTCAAGACCATCCGGAACATCGCCTTTCCCGGCGCCGAAGAGCGCAAGCGCCACCTGCAGGACTCGCGCTTCGCCATCTTCCACCTGACCCCCAACCAGGTCACCTTCGACATGGCCAGCCTGGGCATGGGCGCCATGTCCCAGGAACAGGTCGCTGGCCTGTTCATCGGCGACGAAGCCTACGCCGGGGCTCGCAACTTCGAGACCCTGAAGGCCTCCGTGGCCGAGCTGTTCGGCAAGTCCGAGCTCTGCCCCACCCACAACCTGCTGGGAGCCATCAAGCTGGTGGTGGCCACGCTGGTGCCCGGCGGCTCCACCCTGCCCACCAACGCCGTGGCCATCAGCGACGTGCTCGAGCCCCGGCAGATCCGCGCCGTCAACCTACGCGCCATCGAACCCGACTTCTTCAGCGGCGACCTGGACCTCGAGGCCCTCGACACCCTGATGCAGACCGGCGTGCCCCTGCTCTGGCTCGAGACCTTCGCCGACGGCTGCCACCCCATCAGCCTGGCCAACCTCCAGGCTGTCCAGGCCCTCGCCCACAAGCACGGCGTGCGCCTGGTGCTGGACGCCTCCCGCGTCGTCGAGAACGCCTGGGCCATCCAGCAGCACGAGGCCGGCCAGGCCGACCGCTCCCTGTCCGAGATCATCGGCGCCATGGCTGCCCTGGCCGACGTGCTGGCCGTGGACGCCGCCCAGGACGCCCGCTGCCAGGTGGGCGGCCTGCTGGCCACCAACTGCCCCGAGACCTACGAGAAGTTCATGAACGAGGTGGTGGTCTTCGAGGGGCTGCACACCTACGGCGGCATGACCGGCCGCACCATGGAGGCCTTCGCCATCGGCCTGCGAGAGATGGTCAACCAGAGCCAGGCCGACTGGGTTCTCCACCAGGTCCACAGCTTCCACGAGATCCTCCGGGACGGAGACGTGCCCTTCGTGGCCGGCTGCGACGGCGCCTACATCCAGGCCGACGCCTTCCTGCCCCACCTCAGCGAGAACCAGCAGGACACCTTCAGTGCCGCGCTGTATCTCTGCTCTGGCATCCGCGCCGTGGCCCCTGGCCGGGTAGGCCGCGACCAGCTGGTCCCCGTCCAGATCCCTCGCCTGGGCATGACCAACGAGCAGCTCGAGCAGATCGCCGACGCCATCTGCGGACTGTACGCCCAGCGCCAGTACATCAACGGCCTGGCCACCCTCAACGTGGGCGCCTGGCGCGACGAGATGCGCTACCGCTGGATCTTCCCTGAGCTCGAAGAGTGGGACTACGCGGGCTTCCCCTACGTGATCTCGGTCATCGAGTACGTGGGCGAGCACAGCAAGGACGAGCGCCGCCGCGCGGTGGAAGAGGCCGGCTACAACACCTTCCTGCTGCGCTCCGCCGACGTCACCATCGACTTCCTCACCGACTCCGGCACCGCCGCCATGTCCACCGACCAGTGGGCGGACTTCCTGCGGGCCCCCCCCACGGCCTCCTCGAGCGAGGAGTACCACCTGCTGGTGGAGCTGCTCCAGGACGCCTTCGGCTACGAGCACATCATCCCCACCCACCAGGGCCGCGCGGCCGAGCACATCCTGTCCCAGTGCCACATCCAGCCCGGCCAGTGGGTGCCAGGCAACATGTACTTCACCACCACCAAGCTCCACCAGGAGATGGCCGGTGGCATCTTCGCCGACGTCATCGTGGACGAAGCCCACGACCCCACCAGCGAGTTCCCCTGGAAGGGCAACATCGACATGGGCAAGCTCGAGGCCATCGTGGACGCCCACGGCGCCGACAAGGTCGCCTACATCAGCTTCGAGCACAGCGTCAACCTGGCCGGTGGCCAGCCCGCCTCCATGGACAACATGAAGGAGGTCTACGCCTACTGCTCGGCCCGCGGCATCCCCGTGTTCTTCGACAGCACCCGCTGCATGGAGAACGCCTGCATGATCGCCAAGTTCGACCCCATGTACCACGGGGTGCCGGCCCGCGAGGTCCTGCGCGAGATGATGTCCTACGGCGACGGCTGCACCATCAGCGGCAAGAAGGACCTCATCGTCAACATGGGCGGCATCCTGGCCTTCAAGGACAACGCCCAGTGGAAGGCGCAGGCCGAAGAGATGCTCCGGGTCTACGAGGGCAACGTCACCGACGGTGGCCTGCCCTCCTGCGACCTGGCCGCCATCGCCCAGGGCATCGAGGAGATGCTGGACGACAACTACATCTTCTCCCGGGTCGAGGCCACCGCCCTGCTGGGCGAGCTGCTGCAAGAAGCCGGGGTGCCGGTGGTGCGCCCCTCGGGCTCCCACGCCATCTTCGTGGACGCCAAGGCCTTCCTGCCCCACATCGACCAGGACGAGTACCCGGCCCAGCGCCTGGCCGCCGAGATCTACGTCGAGACCGGCGTGCGCCCCATGGAGCGCGGCAACGTGTCCAAGGGCCGCAACCCCGAGACCGGCGAGAACTACCGCCCGGCCCTCGAGCTCGTGCGACTCACCATCCCCCGCCGGGTGTACTCCAACGACCACATGGCCGCAGTGGCCGCCGGGATCGCCCGCCTGTACGAGAAGCGCGATGAGATCAAGGGCCTGAAGATGGTCTACGAGCCCGCCCGCCTGCGCTTCTTCCAAGGCCGCTTCGAAGCCCTTTAGGGGCTCCGAGCGCACCCCACCTTGGCAGACTACCGCTTTGTCGCGACCGTAGCGCCGGGGGCCGAAGAGGCCCTCAGCGCCGAGCTGTCCAGCCTCGGCATCCCCGCCAAGGCAGGGATCGCGGCGGTGTTGTTCCAGGGCAGCCTCGAGGCTGGGCTCAGAGCGTGCCTGCACTCCCGCATCGCCAGCCGGGTGCTGCTCGAGCTGTCCCACTTCCCGGTGCGCAGCGCCGACGAGCTCTTCCGCTCGGTCAAGCGCATCCCCTGGCACGAGCACATCGACCCGGACAGCACCATCGCGGTGGACTTCCTGGGCCGCAGCGGCATCATCCGCGACGCCCGCTTCGGGGCACTCAAGACCAAGGACGGCATCGTCGACCGCCTGCGGGCCGAGACCGGACGGCGGCCCAGCGTCTCTCCGCAGCAACCCGACGTGCAGATCAACGTCCACCTGCGAAACAACCACGCCACCGTGGCCCTGGACCTCAGCGGACAGCCCCTGCACCTGCGCGGCCGCGGGCGAGCCACCGGGCCCGCCCCCCTGCGCGAGACCCTGGCCGCCGCCCTGCTCTGGATCACCGGCTGGCCTCAGCAGCAGCGGGCCCTGCTGGACCCCATGTGCGGCTCGGCCACCTTCCTGTCCGAGGCCGCCGGGTGGGCCGCGGGGCTGGCGCCGGGCCTGCACCGCGAGCGCTGGGGCTTCGACGCCTGGAAGCAGCACGACCCCTTCCTGTGGCGTGCCCTGCAGCACCAGGCCCGCCAGCAGCTGCGCGACCCGCCCTCCTCGCCCACCATCCTGGGGCGCGACCGCGCCGGCTCCTCCCTGGGTGCCGCCCGGTCGAACCTGATGCGCTACAGCCTCGAGGCCTGGGTGGGCCTGGCGGTCCAGCCCCTCGAGGCGCTCGAGGCGCCCGATGGCGCGGGTGTCATGATCACCAACCCGCCCTACGGCGTGCGCCTGGGGCAGGTGAACGAGCTGCACGAGCTGTACGCCACCCTAGGCGACACCATGCGCCGCCGCCTGCTGGGCTGGGACTGCTGGATCTTCTGCGGCGAGCCCGCCCTGGCCAAGAAGGTGGGCCTGCGGGCCAACGCCCGGCATCCCCTCAAGAACGGGCCCATCGACTGCCGGCTGCTTCACTACCCCATCGCCGCCTCGGCGCCCGTGGGGCGCGGGCGCAGCTGATGGTAGCGAGCGGGCGCGGCTTCCTCACCAGGCAGCGCCTGCAGCCGGTCCTCGACGCCCTGCCCGCGCTGCTCCTGGTCCTGGGCATCGCACGGCAGCTCGCCGTGAACCTGCGCTGGGTCGCCCAGGACCAGCGCGTGGGAGCCTCGGTGGCCTCGGGCATGACCTGGTGGCTCAACGAAGCCATTCACCTGCACGGCATGGGGCAGCTGTGGGCTCATCGGACAGGCGGGCACGAGCCCCTCGACCTGTTCTCCCTCAGCGGGTTGGGCGGCTGGCTGCTGCTGGGGAGGGAGCCCGACGCGGTGCTGTGGGTGACGCTCGGATTCCTGGCGGCCTCTCAGCTGCTGCTGCTGGACGTGGGGCGCCGGCTAGGCTCCTCCTGGGCAGGGCTCGTCGCCGCCCTGCTGCTGGCCATGGTCCCCGAGATCTCGTCCATGTCTCGCTGCTGGGCCCCCCAGCTGCCTCAGATCTTCCTGCTGCTGGCCGCCGTGGACTGCCTGCTGGCGTCCCGCAGCCTCAGCCGTCCGCTGCCGACCCTGGGCTTCGCCATCGCCGCCACCGCCGGGGTGGTCTTCACCCAGATGAAGACGGACAACTTGCTCTTTTCCTTGGCCGTGGCCGGTATGGGCGCGGGATCCTGGGCGCGGGGCCTGGTCCTGGGGCGCGGACCGCTCCCTGGCCAGGTGTTGCCGCGCTGGCGCAGCGCCTTGCTGGGTTTCGGGGCCGTGTGGCTGGTGCTGGCCGGCTCCTGGCTGCTGTACTGGCGCTGGATGAGCCTGGACTACTACGGCCTGGAGATGAGCAGCCCGGCCTACCGCACCGTGGCGACCTGGTGGCAGCTGAGCGCCCTGAGTGCCTATGGCCGCTGGCTGTTCTGGTATGGCCTCGGCCCGGTGCTCGGAGCCGCCATGTTCTTCGGGCTGGGCTTGTTCTGCTGGCGAGGCTCTGGCCGGGCCGAGCTGCTGGGCTGGGCCGCGCTGCCACTCGCGGTCCTCAGCGTGATCTACAAGAAGAACCCCTACTACATCGCCGGGATCTACCCGGCGCTGCTGCTGACGGGGGTCCTGGGGCTGCGCGCCCTGGGCCTGCGCTGGCCCAGGCTGCGGGCGCCGGTCTGGCTGGGGCTCGCGCTGGTGGTGGGGGTGGTCTGGAGTCAGTGGGAAGCGGGTTCCTCCGCGGATGCCCAGGCCAGCGCCCACCACCGCTTGCCCGACCACGCCCAGGTCTTCCAGACCTTCCACCCTCCCGTCCTGCGCCCCTCTGACCAGGGCCCCGATGGGCGCGAGATCGAGCTGATCCGCCAGAGCCTCGACCCGTCGAGCTGTCCCACCGGCCGGCGGATCTGCTTCTCTCCCCGCGCCGACGACACGGCCCAGGTGCTCGTGGGCCACACCACCGACCCCTGCCTCGTACACGACGCCGACGATGGGCAGGACAACAGCAGCTGCGATCTGGTCCTGCTGAGAGATGAACGCTGCACGCCCACGGGCGCCGCGATGGCGCCCCCCGCCGCTGTGCGAGCCCTTCGGGACCAGGGCTTCGCCATCGAGACCAGGGACCACGGCGCCCGACCTTGCCTGTGGATGCTGGTCCGAACCCCCTGAGGGCCGCGGAGGCCAGCATTGCGACCCGGTGCGGCCTCGTATAGGCCAGCGGAACCCCCACCCTGGTGATGATGTGCCCAAGACCCAGCAGTTCTCCTTCACCGTTCCCGGCAGCCCCGAGCAGGTGGCGGAGCGCCTGAAGTCCCAGACCCGCTTCCACCCGCTCCCGGTGCAGGGCACCGTGCTGGTCCCCGCCGACCGCCCCCTGGCAGGTCGAGTGAGCAAGCGCGGCTTCACCGTGGCCGTCAACAAGCGCGACTGGCTGACCCTGATGCAGGCCGTGGCCAAGGGCGAGATCTCGGAGGTCCCCGGCGGTACCCAGGTGCAGGGGCAGGCACGGCTCCCCGTGTGGGTCACCTTGCAGCTCCGCATCGCCACCATCATCGGCATCCTGGCAGGGCTGGTGGGCGTGGTGGGCGTGGTCGCAGGCGCCCCGGGCATGGCGAGCGCGTCCATGGCGGCGCTCTTTCTCTGTGTGGTGCTGATGGCCACCGTGCTGGGCATCGGGCTGAACGTGCGCAACGCCGACGAGCAGATCCCAGAGCTCATGGCCCGACTCGAGGCTGCGGCCATCGGCCCGGTGGCCGATGAGCAGGCGGTCGAAGACGAACAGACCGAGCAGGACCAGGCCAAAGCCCGGGCAGCCGCACGCCAGGCCCAGGGCCAGCACCAGGGCTGAGCCGCCGGCATCCAGAACCTCGACGGCTACAGAGTCGCCGAAGGTCGGTGCCGATGGTCGGCGCCAAAGGCGCCGTCCGCACGTTCGACAGCAGCTGAAGCCGCCAAAGGCCGGCGCTGGCGATGTGCTGCGGCGCCAAAGGCGCCGTCCGCACG
>CALDOK010000179.1 GCA_937912125.1 uncultured Pseudomonadota bacterium | reverse complement strand
TACGTCAGACCTCTGGTTGCTGATGATGTCGATGACGCGGATGTCATCGAAGCGGTTGGGGATCTCTTGGCGCGGACGGACGACTCCGGGCGCCTTGGCTATCAGTTGCCGAGGTATGCTCACGATGTCGATCCTGACGGAGTACTTGTCCCCGAGAAAGTCGTGGCAGTCATTCGTGGTTTGCCACGACACGCACATGACGTCGCATGGCGTTGGGCTCGTTTCGCAGGGGTGTACACTGCGGCACCCGAAGCATGGCGCGTCATCGCCAAAGAAGTATGCAGGTTCGGGGCGACGGCACCTGAGAAGGAGCGCCGTGCGCTCTACCAAGCGCTCGAGAACCCATCAACGAAGGGATGGAGCGCAAACATCGGGGAAGTCCCCCAGCTCTTTGTCGACGGGGTTGAGCGCGCCAAGGCAGCACTGGACTCCGAGGCAGACCCCGATCTCATACCGTTCCGGCAGTGGCAGGTGGAATGCGCTGTCGCTGCATTGGAGTGGCAGGAAGGACGAGCAAAGGAGGACCGGGGAGAATGAGGCCACTACTCGAACACATCGCCGAGGCGAAGACAGCGCTGGAAGACGTAGACCGTGCGGTCGATGGCGTTTCCTTGTCCCCAGTCCTTGCGGACCACATCCGAAAGCTGGCCGACACGCGGGGGGCGCTCATTCAAGCCACAGGCCTTATCAGTGCCAGAGCCGCGGCCTGGGGTGCTCTTGAGAGAATCGACACGATGGTAGATGCCGATGAAATGGTTGAGCTTTGGGGCGCATCCGTAGCGTTCTCGGACGCGAGGATGATCATAGTCCAAGCATACCTGTCGGTGTCGTGGTCGTTGGTGGACATGCTCACTGCAGCCGTGGGTCGGTTTGTGTGCATCGAGGCCGTGGGCAAGAACCGGATGAAGCCTGCGAAGATGTGGGAGCATTTTGTGAGGGATGGCAAATCTCTGCCCACAGACCTCCATGGAATACTCTCTCATGGATACGGATTGCCGGTGGCGGTGTCCTACGCCCTGCGCAATCACTTCGTGCACGACGGGGCACAGCACGACGATCAGACCTTCTTCGAAGGAGCTGGTGCTACGTTCAAAGTTTCGGATAGCGGGTGGCAGTTTCTCCAGAGGAAGGTCTTTGACGAGTACAAGGTAAGTGCCACTGACACACTGGCGGTCGAGCGCTGGCCCTGGCCGCTGGACGACGTTCGTGAGGTCCTCTCTATCTGCGAGCGCGAGCTCGATGCTGCCACTGCGCTGGTAGTCGCTCACGCGACCAGGGGCTTCAAGCTTCAGGTTGGGCTCATGCTGGACAGGTAGGGTGAAATCCAGCATGCCAAGTAGACAGCGAACGTTGGAAAAGAAGTGGTCAGCAAGACTGGCTGCTGATTGCCATTCCTGTCTGGGCATCCTGGTAGTCCTACAGTCTCACCACAAGTCCTTCGACGGACCAAGAACGCCCGAAACAGTTCGGGTCGTGAGCAGTGAGCATCTCCAATGGCAGCGCTCCACATGACCTCACCCCTCCCATGGACCGATGCCATCGAAGAGCGTGTGCTCGAGCTGGTGGAGTGCATGGCGGAGGACGCAGACCACGGTGAGGGGCTCGAGGCGCTTGCCGAACTCCTCCATGCGGTGCTCGAGGTGCACGGCGCACCTGTGAAACCTCGCTTCGTGATCGGCCAAGTCAACCAGCATCTGGACGAGCCGCTCTACGTGCCGGAGAACATGCTCAGCGCCGCGGTGAACCGTCTCTGCAAGGCTGGTCGCGCCCAGCGAGGCATGGGGCGTCTGCACCCAGCCGTGTCGTCTGCCGTAAGCCCTCCGCCAAGGTCCGGGGCCCGAGTGATGTGAACGGGTGACGTTGTGGGTGACCTTGGCCCTGGAGGGCACGGTGCCAACAACACGACGGAAGGTGAAGTCTCGAGGTGAAGCCCTCGAGCTGCTGGGCGAGCTGGACGCGAGCGGCCAGGCTCTGCCCATGTTCTGTTCCCAGCGTGGGCTGGACGGGCGATCCCTGCAGTGCTGGCGGTTGAACCTGAGGAGGAAGTCTCGCCCCTCGCGTGCATCGAGTTCGGCAGGCCTGCGCCTGGTGGAGTTCGAGCTGCCCGGCGCTCGCGCCAGCTACCGTGTGCTGGTTGGGGAGCACGCCATCGAGCTGGACGACGCATTCCGCGAGGACACACTGTCCCGTCTGTTGGACGTGATGGAGTCGCGGTGCTGACTTTCCCTCCATCGGTGCGCATCTACGCGGCCCTGGAGCCTGTGGACATGAGGAAGTCGCACCATGGGCTGGCCGCCATCGTGCGAGAGCAACTCGAGCTCGATCCACTGTCGGGCCACCTGGTGCTGTTCACGAACAAGCGAGGCAACCTTCTGAAGATTTTGTTCTTCGATCGCTCAGGCCTCGCCCTACTGTACAAGCGTCTCGAGCAGGGAAGTTTTCAGCTTCCGGTCGTCGATGAAGACGACTCGAGCGTGGAGATCGATCCCGGGCAACTCGCCATGATTCTGGAGGGGATCGACCTGCGCAGCGCGGTGCGCCGCAAGCGATACGAGCGCCCACGGAGGACAGCGGCTCATTGCTGAGGTTCGACGATCTCTATCGAAGACAGGGGTTTTTTGGCACGCCGAAACGTGCTTTCATCCACGCATGGCCCCTTCCGAACAGCCCCCTTCCACCGTCCTGCTGGACGTGATCCGGACCCTGCAGACAGAGCTGCAGGCTCAGCGGGACGAGGCCGCTCGGGCACGTGGAGAGGTGTCCGAGGCTCGGAGCGAGATCGGGCGCCTGGTCACCATGGTCGAGGGGCTCACCAAGCAACTCGACCTGCTGCTTCGCGACCGTGACGATGAGCGCCGGGCGGATCTCGCCAAGCTGCGCGATGAGGCCAAGGCCGCAGCCTCACGGGCTGCGGGAGGTACGTCCGAAGGCGATGGGTCTGGTCCGGAGCCACCGCTCAAGCCGAGCAGGGCCGAGCGTCGCAGGCGCTCCAAGCATGGGCGCAAGCCGATCCCGCCCAAGGTGCCGCGGGACCCCCACAAACTGAAGCCAGACACGTGTTGTCATTGCGGCCACGACAGGCTGCTGATTCTCGAGAAGCTCATCAGTGAGGAGTGGGACTACGTGCGAGCCCATCTCCGGTGCCGGAGAACCGAGCGAACGGTGTGTCGGTGCGCGAAGTGTGAAAGGCGGGTCACGCCCCCGCAGCCCCCCATGCCCTTCGACCGTGCAGCCTGCACCTTCGCCATGGTGGCTTGGTTGTGCTTCGCCAAGTGTGGCCTGTTCCTGCCGCTGGACCGCCTCCAGCGAGACTTCGAGGACCAGGGCGGTCGCATCCCATCCTCCACGCTCACCCGCTGGTGGCAGCAGGGCGCGGACCTCCTCTTCCCCGTCGCTGGCGCCGTCCGCTGGGGGTTGCTCGCGACCACCCACATCCGCACCGATGGCACTGGGCTGTTGGTGGTCTACCCTCGGGTGAAGGGGCAGCCGGTGAAGGGGCCAGCCAGAGCAGGCGAGACCGATGCCGACGGCTACCTGCTGGCCAGGCCTCCCAGCAAC
>CALDOK010000178.1 GCA_937912125.1 uncultured Pseudomonadota bacterium | reverse complement strand
CGAGTTCCACGAGTACTGGCTCCGAACAGACCACCACGACCACCGCGAACACGGCCTGGACCGACCTGGACCAGGTAGCGCTGTATGGTGGCGTCCGTGGGGGTGGATCGAGCTGCTCGACGGGCGATGAGACTGCACACTGCTCCCTGTTCGGCAAGCTGACCCCCAGTGGGACCGACTCCATCGCGCTGGCCCGCTACGGCGGAGGTAGCGTGTCTCTGGAGGCGGCAACCTTCACGGTCTACGTGGTGCAGTGGGGTGAAGAGCATAACATCCAGCGTGTGGTGGTCTCGGGCACCTCGAGCGGTGATGGCATCGACGCTACCAGTGAGTACGACACCGCCAGCATCGCTGACGTACACCGGGCGGAGAGCTGGTGCTGGATGTCGGGCTGGACGGCTGGCAACGGCATCGGTGACTCCTTCAACGGCCTGGCCCTGGCGCTGGGCGATGGCACGAGCCTGGATGACGTGGAGAACGAGGTCGCAGTGGGCTGCGAATCCTCGGTCCAGAAGAGTGTCCTGGTGACGGTGCACTCCTGCGAGAAGATGAGCGTGCACTGGCGCTTTGTGCAGGATGGCGACAGCGGACTGACCAGCCGCGATGGCGATGTCGCTGTCTGGGGCGAGAGCGGCACCTTCGACGAGACCGCCAACCCCAAGACCACCGAAGGCTTCCGAGTGCCCGTCAACACCCACAGCATGGGGGCGACCAGCACACGCTTCGATGTCGGCGTGGTGTTCTCCCGCCACACCGCCGAGGAGACCCTGAAGGCGGAACGGCTGGAGTCGGGCGTACCCTGGGCTTCGTGGCTGCAGTCCATCGACACCGCGGGGATCGTTCGCCCGAACACCGGTTCGCCGGACTACCACGTCACGCGATCCGTACTGGACCTGGCCGACAGGGTAATCCAGGTCTGGGACGCCCGCGGGCTGACCTCCCCGACCTGGAGCTTCGAGTACGACCACGCATCCAGGCGCCTCGAGTCCAGTCATTCCACTGCCCTGGGAACCCGCTGGGCGCTCGCAGATGCGGCAGGCAACCCCATCTGGGCACGAGACAGCCGGGACATCGAGGTCGAGCGGCACTTCGACGTGCTCAACCGACCTCTGGAGGAGTCCAGCAAGCTGGGCGCCACGGCCAAGCTGCGTCGGAAGTGGACCTACGTGCCCTACAGCGCATCGGACACCACCTCGAAAGCCAAGAACCTGTTCGGCCGCGTCGAAGAGGAACGAGATGGCGACGGTCTTCGCTTCTTCGAGTACGACTGGCGCGGCCTGGTCACCAAAACCTCGCACAAGTTCTGGTCCGTCAAGGACGGCAGCGACGACTGGGACAGCTCATCGAACCCCATGTGGGGCACCGGGGCGAAGTCCTGGAACCCCGCCACGCCCTCGGCAGCACGCTCGACCATCACCGACTGGCTCGAGCTCGACAACCTCACCGACACGACCACAGTGGTGGTCGAGACTACCTACGACGCCGCAGGCAGGCCTACGCAGGTGGACTGGCCCGAGGTCTCGGCATGCTCGGCCTACAACGAGGCCGGTCTGCTGGACGACCTCGACATCGACCGGGGCTCGTCCTGGCAAGGTGTCATCGACAGCGTGACCTACAACGCCCTGGGCCAGGTGACCGGCTGGGTGCATGAAAACGGGCTGCAGACCAGCTTCGAGTACGACACCGAGCTCGAAAGGCTGTTGAGGATTTTCACCCGCAAGACCAGCCCCTCCACGGTGCATTTCCAGGATCTGGCTTACGACTATGACCCCGCTGGCAACCCCGTGCGCATCACCGACAACCTGGCCACCTCCACCTACCGGGCCAACCAGCTGGTGCCGAACAAGCGGACCTTCACCTACGATCCGCGCTACCGCCTGATCCGCGCCACGGGCAAGAAGCACGCTACGGTGATCGATCGCTCGAGCAACGTCGTGGTCACCAGCCCCGATCCGAACGACTACGAGCCCTACACGTTCCGCTACTCCTACGACGAGGTGGGCAACTTCACCACGAACCAGGAGTACAAGAGCGGGACGAACAACCTGCACTACAAGACGGGGCGCATCGACCTGTTCAACGGGGACGCCACGGAGGCGGGGTCGTTCACCGATCCTGCCGCCGGAAACTTCGTCTACGACGAAAACGGCAACACCCTCGAGACCCCGCGCATCCCCGAGATGGCCTACACCTTCGACAACCAGGTCCGCTTCGTCGACCTGTCCGGCGGGGGCCAAATCCACTACCGCCGGCATGGGGATCAACGGGTGCTGCGCTTCGTGAACAAGGGCAGCGTCAAGCATCTGGGCGTCTACCTGGGGCCCTGGGAGTACCACCAGCG
>CALDOK010000177.1 GCA_937912125.1 uncultured Pseudomonadota bacterium | reverse complement strand
ATCGGCACGGACGGCTGGGTCGAGGTGACCGCCACCCTCGAGGCCGACGCCCTCACGTCAACTGTGCAAGTGCTGGTGGGGCTGTCCTCCACCGACGGTTCCATGAGCTTCAAGCTCGATGACGTTTCTTTGGAGATCGAATGATGAACGCCGACCCCCGCCTGCTCTGGCTGCTGCTGCTCACCGGCCTTTGCGCCTGTGACCCCAAGGTTGAAGACACGGCTCTGCCGCCCTTTGGCGGCGACGAAGACCCCCTGCCCATCACCGACGACGAGTGCGGCTACACCAGCGGCTTCGGCCCCCCCATGGCGGTGAGCGACTTCGAGTCGGGGCTGTACTACAACAACCGCAGCTTCCTGGCTTCGAGCGGTTCGTCGGGCGCCCACCTGGGCATCGACATCGACGCTGCAGAGGGCACGCCCGTACGCGCAGGGGTTTCAGGCCAGCTCATCCGCCACCGCAGCAGCGACGGCTACGGCTTCGTGGCGGTGGTGGCGGCGTTCATGAAGCCCAGCACGGTGTGGGAGAACGGCAACGACGACGAGACCTGGACCGACTCGTACCTGACCATCTACGGCCACATCAGGGGCACCACTGGCCTGTCCAGCGGCGACAGCACGGGGCTCTCCGAGGGCGACTGCGTGAGCCCGGACACCACCCTGGGCTGGGTGCAGAACGACGCCTACAATGGCGACGGTGCCGAGCACCTGCACTACGGCATTCGGCTGCAGTCCGCTTCCGAAGCCCAGGGCAGCTCCACCTACTGGTACGCCGGCTACGAGTCCGACGGCGCCCGCCAGTACTACGCCGACCCCATCGACCTGATCAACGCGACGCTGTACATCGAGGAGTGGGCCACCGAGTCGGTGGACTACCTGTACGATCTCGGTATCCTGTCCAGCGACTCCAGCGGCTACACCGACCAGTACACATGGAACCGCGCGTCGGTTGCGGCGATCATCTCGCGGACCCTGAACCTCGACACCACTGAGGCCTACACCCTGTGCGCCTGTCCGTTCGGCGATGTGGATGTCGAAGAGGACTGGTACGCCCACGACGTGTGCAGCCTCACCTGGCTGACCTACTCGGACGAAGCGTCACCCTTCCGAAACGAAGCCCCCAACGAGATCGACTTCAACCCGGGCCACATGCTCACCCGGGCCGAATTCCTCAAGGTGCTGGTCGAGGCCTACGACTGGTCCAAGGTCAGCTCCGGGGCCAGCTTCGATGACCTCGAGGAAGCGCCGGAGAGCCTGCGCAACTACATCCACACGGCGGTGGCGATGGGCATCGTGAGCGACGATGCCAGTGAGTTCAGGCCGAACGAGACCGTGAGCATGGGCGAGGTCGCTGTGATGATCCACAGGGCCATCGAGAACCATGGTCGCCCCACGCCCGACGAGACCGACTTCTCGGACGACCCGAACAGCCAGTGCCAGGGAGGGTGGTGATGCTGTTCCTGGCCCTGGCGCTGCTCGCGCTCGGCTGCACCCCGAAAGACGACACCGCCTCCGCCGACTACGAGCGCGACATCGATGGCATGGACTGCGAGCCTGGTCCGGCCTGGGACCACCGTGAGCTCACTTGGCGCGCGGGCGACAGCTTCATCGACGCGCTGGGTGCGGATGGTGTGTACGCCATCGAAGAGGCGCTGCAGATGTGGTCGGGCAACGCCGCAGGCCTGAGCTTCACTGAGTCATCCATCGCCGATCTGGTGTTCCACGTCTACAGCGGCGAGCACGGCGACGGCCATGACTTCGACGGTCCCGGCGGTGTGGCGGCCCATGCGTTCGATCCGGGCCACTCCACCCACGCTGGTGAGATCCACCTCGACGGTGACGAGCAGTGGTCCGAAGGTCCCAGCTACGACGACGACATCCTGGATACTCAGACCATCCTGGCCCACGAGCTGGGACATGCGCTCGGGGTCTGCCATGCAGACGACCCCGATGCATTGATGAACGCCCACTTCCACGGCAGGGTGGAGGCGCTCACCGCGCCAGACCTCGAGCTCTTGATCGATCTCTACCCTTCGGACCCAGAGGACACCGGCGACTCCGCCCCCCCCGACGACACCGGCGACTCCACGCCCCCTGACGACACCGGAGACACGGCACCGCCTGACGACACCGCTTTGGAACTGGACTGCGAAGACGCCGATGGCGACGGCTATGGCGTGGGACCTGACTGCCTGGGCGCAGACTGCGACGAAGCCGACGCCTTGGTGTACAACGGCCAGGGCGAGACCAGCATGTCCGACAACAAGGACAACGACTGCGACGGAATCATCGACGAAGTGGACGTGCCGTTCACCGGCTCGCTGAACTCCGCCATGATCTGGGCCCAGTCGATGGACCTGCAGATCATCGTCGCCCCCGGCACCCACTCCATGACCGACTCCAGCTACATCGACCGCACGATCGTGACCGTCGAGAGCGACGGTACAGGCGATGTGGTCGTCGATCTGTCGAGCGGCGGTTGCATGGCCAAGGTCGACGGCGGCTACCTGACCGTCACGGGCATGACCATCACCGGCGGCAGCGGCTGCTCATCCGGCGAGCACGGCGGCGCATTCCGTGTCCAGGATGGCACCCTGGTGCTCGAGGACACCACGGTGTCCGGCAACAGTTCGGAGTTCGGTGGCGCCATCTTCCTGTACGACGGTGGACTTCAGATCTGGCAGAGTACGCTCAGCGGCAACTACGCTGTCAGCGAAGGCGGCGCCATCTACGCCTACGGCGGCCACATGGAGCTTCACGGGGTGGTGCTCGCCGAGAACGAAGCGGCCTCTCAAGCCGGAGCCTTCCTGGTGGAGCGCGACGCGAACTTCCAGGGCTACAACGTGATCGTGGCCGACAACACCGCGGGCTCCAGCTGCGGCGGTGCCTCCATCAGCAACGGCGGCGCCATCGACCAGGTCACATTCGTGGGCAACATCGCCGCCAGCTACGGCGCGCTGTGCTCCTACAGCGATGGCGTGGTGTTGGACGGCGCGGTGTTCCACGATAACGGTACCTACGGCGTCCACATCAACGACGGCTTCCACATGTCCTACTCGCTGTACGGCCTGAACGACCTGTACGGCGGATGGTGGAACGACGACGGCGGCAACAACTGGGGTGGCACGGCTACGTTCCACAGCTACAGCTCCGACGGGGTCTACAATGACGACCTGGAGCTGGTCCCAGGCTCGGACGGCTGGGACGAGGGCGACCCCGCCTGCACCGACCTGGATGGGAGTGCGTGCGACATGGGGGCCTATGGGGGGGCGGGGGCGGGGTGGTTGCCGTAGGGCTCCCCCGCCCGACATCGGGCATCGTTCAAATACGGTGTTCTAAGCGCACATTCAACACTTCGACGCATTGGTGGCGCAGCAATCCCGTTGCCATGGTAGCACAGCCACGAGGCGCATTGACGATCAGGCAGGCGCAGCCGGTTCAGGCTGCCTGGGCCATCGCCTCTCCCGGTGGGTAGCCCAGCAGGGTCAGCCAGTCTTCGACACGCTCGCCCGTGAGCAGCTCGTGGGCGCTCGTGCCCTCGTGGGGGCCCCACTCGCGGATTCTGGTGTTCCAGTAGAAGCGGAAGAGGTCCAAGAAGGCTTGGCTCGAGCTCTTTTGCACGACCAGGTAAGGGCGTAGGACGCTGTTGAGGTTCTCGATGGCGCTGGAGGCCCGGTGGCGCTGGGCCAGCACGGGGAACACCGTCGAGACGGCCATCCACAGGGCTTCCGGTTCTC
>CALDOK010000176.1 GCA_937912125.1 uncultured Pseudomonadota bacterium | reverse complement strand
GCACTTGTCGGCGTTTTGGCCCTGGGAAGCGCCGGGAACTCGGTACCCTGGGCGCAAGGGTAGGCACTTGTCGGCGTTTTGGCCCTGGGAAGCGCCGGGAACTCGGTACCCTGGGCGCGAGGGTAGGCACTTGTCGGCGGCTTGACGACGGGTCCGTCACGAGCCGACACCCTCAGAAGGTCCGGCGAAACGACAGACCCGTGGATGCGGTTCCCGTGGGTGGAGGCCGAACGGCCGAGACGATGACCATGACTGGCTGAACACACGCCGCCAGGATGCCCACTCCTGCGGCGACCCCACCCGCAGGACATGGGACACACCCAATAGTGTTCATCGTCTCGATCGACGCCCTCCAGATCACCCGGGGAAACGGGGCGTCTTCGGACGACTCTGAGACCTGTGAACAGTGTCCACCGACCACCCTATGTTCCAAAGGTGACCTCGAGCGCCAGACCGAGTCATCCGGGACCTCGAGCGCTCCCTGCTCTCCCCCCGTCGGCGGGCCACCGCGGGTGTTCGAAGCTGGAACACACAGCCGCAGCCGCGCGGGCGCCAGGCTAGTCCTCGAACTTGTCGATCACATGCTCGGCCAGCAGGCCGCGCTTGCAAGCCTGGCGGATCAGGGGCCGCATAGCTCGAATCAGCGGGTAGTAGGTGCGGTAGTCGCGGAAGCTGCGCGGGGGCGCGGCCATGATGCGCTGGTAGTCGGCGGCGGACATGCCCAGCCGCGCGAGCACGCGCTCCCTGTTCTCCAGGTCCTCGACCATGGGGTTGTCGTCGAACCAGGCCAGGGCCCGGGCGCGGCTGATGCGGCCGGCACGCACCTGGGCGGCGATGCCCAGCCGGCGCAGGTCGAAGCCGAACTTGTCGTGGATGAGCTGAGTGCGAAAGGGGGTGTAGATGCAGTCGGCGTGCTTGCCGCCGTCGATCCACCCGTACTCGCTGCGCAGGCGCTCCTTGAAGCGGGGCTCGTCCCACTCGAGGTACAGGGGCAGCATGATCACCCGGGTGCGCCGCACCAGGGCGCCCGCCAGCAGGTTCCGAGCCCGCAGCCGGTTGAAGTCCCGCACCGCACCCAGGGTGGCGGGCTGGCCGTGCGCCTGCACCACCGACTCGAGGTAGCGGCCGTCCACATAGGACCAGCCCAACGGAGCGATGCCCTCGGTCAGGGGCGATGAGCTGAAGATCACCGTGCGCAGGCCCTCGATCTCCGCCGCCCGGTAGGCCAGGGAGAACACCGCCACCAGGCAGGGCAGGCAGGGCTCGGGGATGGATGCCTCGAGGCAGGCTCGGAAGGCATCGCCAAGCTGCTCCCAGGGCACGGAGAGGGTCTTCAGCGGCACGCCCAGCTTCGAGGTCATGGTGGCCAGGTTCTGGCGCCCGATGTCGCTGACCCAGCCGTTGTCGAAGTGGTAGGCCACCGGGCGCAGGCCCAGCTCCACCGCCTTGACCAGGGCCCAACTGCTGTCACCGCCGCCAGAGAGCGGCAGGATGCAGTCGTAGGGGCGCCCCCTGCCCTCGCGCTTGATCTTCTCGATGGTGGCCAAAAAAGCGGCCTTCTTGTCGGGGTCCTGGCCGCTGAAGTAGGCGCGGTCCAGCCGATCGTGAGCGTGGCACAGCTGGCACGCGCCCTGAGCGTCCAGGCGCAGGCCGGGCACGGTGCTGTCCATGATGCAGCGGCTGCAGGTGGGTTGGGCGCCGGCCATGGGGAGCCTCCAGGGAAGGACCCAGGATAGCGCCCCTGGCCTCGCCTCGCAGCCGAGCACCGGCGCTCCTGGCGGGCGGACCCTGCTCTCCGCCCCAAGGGAATGGCCCAGCTCGGGCTACGTACCTTCGGTTGCGCTCGAGGGCCCGGGCCATCCATCTTGACACCCCCCTCCCGGCCCGGGCGCACGCTCCATGTAGAATCGCGCACACAGGAGCAGAACCATGGCGGTCCCAGAAGAACTCCAGCAGCAGCTGTCCTCGCCGGACGAAGGCGTGCGGTACCGGGCCATGCGCGAGCTGGCGCAGACCGGCTCCCCCGAAGAAGCCCGCCCATGGCTCCAGGCTGCCAGCGACGACCCCTCCCGCCTCGTGCGCTTCCTGGCCAGGGAGCTGCTGGCCGAGGCCGGGGACTCCAGGGTGGCGCAACCGGGGCGATCCGAGCGACCACCGCCGAGCCCCCGCGCCGCGAGCACCAGCGAGCGCGACGTCTACTGGCTGCTCTTCTCCTTCGATGGTCGTATCCGGCGCTCCAGCTTCTGGATCGCGAGCCTGTCCATGGCGATGGTGTTCGGGCTCATCAACATGGTCGTCGGGGCGGTGCTCGGCGCCTCGGACATCGCCTTCGTGCTGGCGCTCCTGCTGGCGGTCCCACAGATCTGGGCCTCGCTGGCCCTGCAGGTGAAGCGCTGGCACGACCGGGACAGGTCCGGCTGGTGGATTCTCATCGGCCTGGTCCCTGTCATCGGCGGCCTGTGGGCCCTGGTGGAGACGGGGTTCCTGAGGGGAACGGTGGGCCCCAACCGCTACGGCGACGAACCGTCCTGAGGTCCAAGACCCGCCCAGCGGCTCCGACAGCTCGCCCTGGGATTCGCACGAACAGGCACAGCGAAGCACCCGGCCACGCGCTACTTGGGCGCCATGGATGCGGCACCCCAGCCAGCGCGGAACACCCTGGTCGTCAGCGACCTGCACCTGAGCGACGCGCAGGAGCCCATCCCCGGAAAGCCGCTGTGGAAGCGCTACAAGCAGCGAGACCTGTTCATCGACGAGGTGTTCGATCGCTTTTTGGCCCACTTCGAGGGGGAGCTCCCCAGTGGCAGCGAGCTGATCCTGAACGGGGACGTGTTCGACTTCGACTCTGCCATGGCCCTGCCCACGGAGCGGCTGTTTCCGGTGAGCTGGCTGGAGCGCCGACGCGGCCTGGGCAGCGAGGAGGCCAAGTCGCGCTTCGTGATGGGGCGCATCCTGCAGGACCATGCTGTGTTCGTCGCCGCGCTGCGCCGCTGGGTGCTGGCCGGAAACACCGTGATCGTGGTCATCGGGAACCACGACATCGAGCTGCAGTGGCACAGCGTGCGCGCCGATCTGGTCGCCAGCCTGGGCCTGCCCGACCACCTGCGCGACGCCGTGCGGGTGTGCGAGTGGTTCTACGTCAGCCAAGGGGACACGCTGATCGAGCACGGCAACCAGTACGATTCCTACTGCCTGTGCGCCGATCCCATCCACCCCACCATCCGCTGGCGGGGCAAGCGGCGCGTGCGCGTGCCCTTCGGCAACCTTGCCGAGCGCTACATGCTCAACGCCATGGGCCTGTTCAACCCCCACGTGGACAGCTCGTTCATCAAGTCGGGCCCCGAGTATGTCCGGTTCTTCGTACGCTACATGCTCCGCATCCAGCCCTTCATCGGCTGGACCTGGTTCTGGGGCGCGCTGGTCACCCTGGTCTCCTCGGTGCGCGAGGGCTTCCTGCCCTCGGTCAAGGACCCCCTCACCATCGAACAGCGCGTAGACGACATCGCGCGGCGGGCCAACACGACCACGGCGGCCGTGCGGGGCCTGCAGGCCATCCACGCCCACCCGGCCATCTTCAGCCCGTGGCGCATCGCCCGGGAGCTGTGGCTGGATCGGGCGGCGATCCTCGCGGTGCTGGTGTTCGGCAGCTTCCAGATCTACTCGGTGCTCAACGTCTTCGCGCCCGTCTCCCCGTGGTGGGCGGGGGCGGTGTTCCTGCTGCTGCTGCCCCCCTTCCTGTTCTACGCCCGCTCGGTGCGCTCGGGCACCTCCGAGGCCAAGGGCCTGCTGCTGGATCGTGCCCCGCTGGCGGCCAAGATCTGCGGGGTGTCCCGGGTGGTGGTGGGGCACACCCACGAAGAGCAGCACATCGCCCTCGAGGGGCTCGAGCTGCTCAACACCGGCACCTGGTCCCCAGCCTACCGGGACGTGGAGTGTACCGTCCCCTTCGGTCGAAAGTGCTTCGCCTGGCTGCGCCCCGACGGCGAGGGCGCGCGCCGAGCGGACCTGTTCGAGTGGACCGACCCCGGCCACGCCCCCATCCGGCCGGTCCGGGTCACCGAGCGCGCTGCTCCCTGGCTGGAGGCGGCCCGGCGGGCGGCCCGGGCGCTGGGTCGACTGCGCGAAGAGGCGGAGTCGAAGCGAGCCGACGGCCCCCCGCGCTGACGCCCACGGAGAGAGGCCTCAGGGGGCCTCGCCCGAGACCCTCATGCGCTTCCAAGACGCCGGCATGACGGTCCCCCGCACGGCCCGGTCCCGCCCCCAGGCGATGATCTTCGGATCGCGGGCGGCGTCGGTGGCCAGGCGAGCGGGGTCCACCGTGATGTCCACCCTGGGCAGGTCCAGCCGATCGGCGTCGAAGCAGGTGGCCACAGTGATGTCGCTGTCTGTGAGCTGACGGGTGTGCAGGGCGCAGGCGCGCTCCAGCTGAGCCATGCCCGACTCGTCCAGCGAGAAGCCGTGGCCGCGCAGGCTGCGGGCCAGGGCAGCGCCACGGACACCGTGGCCGGGATCGTAGCCCTCGCTGTGGCGGCAGGCGTCGTGGAAGACGGCGAACAGGCGCACCACGTCCAGGCGGGCACCGGTGAGAACGGCCAGGCGCTCACCGTTCTCGAGCACCCTGGCCCAGTGGCCCAGCCCATGCCGCCCATAGGCCGGCAGGGCGTACTGGGCGCGGATGCTGCCGATCAGCGCTGGCTCGAAGGGATCACTCATCCGCGGCAGGGCGATGCTCCAGGTCGTGGGCCAGGTCCAGGCGGGGGTGGGCGTCGATGAGGTCATCGGAGCAGATGCCTGCGCCGTCGTTCATGGCGTCCATGTGCTGCAGGGCGTGCACCACGGCGTACAGGGCGGCCAGGACGTCGCCGGTGTGCCCGCTCTCGGAGATGGTGTGCATGTTGCGGATGGGGAAGCCCAGGGAGGTGGCGGCGGCGTCGATGCTGGCCAGAGCGGCGGCCATGGCGTCGGTGCCGGTGTCGCGCCCCACCAGGGAGATCTGCACGGGGATGTCGTGGGCCTTGGCCACCTGCTGGATGATGGCGTTGAGCCCAGCGCTGGCCACGGCGCCCACACTGAGGGTGAAGCCCTTGCCCATGGCCAGGGGCTCGAAGCGGCGGTCGGCCACGCCGGGCGCGGCCTCGTAGTCGTGGTTGACGTCCACGGCGATGACCACGTCGGGGCGCAGCTCACCGGCCAGCACGCGGCTGCCGAAGCGCCCGATCTCTTCGTGGGTGGCGGCGGCGCCCAGGTAGCGCACGTTCTTCAGGCCGCCAGCCTCGGCCAGCAGGCGAGCCACCTCGACCACCACGAAGCAGCCCAGCCCGTTGTCCAGGTAGGCGCCCTGGAAGGTGTCCGGGGCGAAGCCGTGGCGGATGGGACGGTTGAGCAGCAGGGAGTCGCCCGCGCGGATGCCCAGGGCGTCGATCTGCTTCTTGCGGTCTTCCCCGTGCAGCTGCAGCTCGAGGTAGAGCTTCTTGGCGTCGATGCCCTTGCTGCCGTCGCGCACGCCCGGGGGGGCGAAGTGGATGGCGCCCAGGGCTTCGATGGTGCCGCCGTCGATGACCCGGTAGCGGCCCGGGGCGTCCGGGTCCTCGCTGAACAGGCGCACCTCGTGGCCGATCAGCGTGGTGGGCAGGAACGAGTCGCTGTTGACCCAGATCTTGCCGTCCTTGCCGATGCTGCGCACCTGCAGCCGGATCTTGTCGGCGTGGCCGATGAGCATGACCGTGAAGGCGTCCGTCTTGTTGGGGGCGGTGTCGATGACGATGCCCGCGTTGCCTCGGAACTTTCGGATGGACCAACCCTTGGGCATGAAGCCTTCGACGTAGGGCGCGAGCACACCGGTGGTCATGGCGGCCTCGAGCCCCACGGGGCTGGGGGCTCCCAGGATCGCGCGCATACGCTCGAACTGATCCTCGGGCATGGACTCCTGCCAGGGCTTGTGCTCACAACTCATGGTTCCTTCCTCCGTGACGACGACCAGAAACACGCTCATGCGTACAGGTCTATGTCCCCCTTCTAGCCGCCTCGGGCCTCGGGCGCTGGCGGGAGCCCTCGAGAAGCGCGAGCGCAGACCCGAGCGGCGGGGAGTATCATCGTCTCCTGCGCAACCCTCCGGGACCTCCCATGCTCCTCGCCCTGCTCCTGCTCGCCTGCCACCCCGCCGATGACTCCGGCCTCACCCTGCCCGCCGACCGGGCCCCCGGGGAGCGCGCGCCGATCTACTCGGCCTGCGACGCCCAGGACCCGCTGCGCTGCCAGCTGCCCTGGCCCTCGAGCCGATTCACGATCCAGGATCCGGAGGCCGTCACGGGCCTGCGGGTGGCCATCGACCAGACCCAGCTCCCCACCGACGACGACCCGACCTTCGCCAACCTCGCCGACGGCTTCTCCCGCATCTCGGGCCTGGCCACAGGCTTCGACGGCGCCCTGGACCCGGACAGCCTCGAGGGGTCGCTGCAGCTGTTCGTGGCCCAGCCCGGGCACGCCCTGTACGGCCAGCGCTGGCCCCTGCGCCTCGAGCTGCGTCAGGGTGGCGGCTCCCTGTCTCCCGAGTCCATGATCATCGGCCGCCCGCTGCGGGCCATGCCGGCCGACGCCGATCATGTGGCCGTGCTGCTGGACTCCTTGACCGACGCGGACGGCGGCCCGCTGCCCGTGGAGCGCGACACCCTGCTGGCCCTGGGCCTCGAGGCCCCCGTGACCAACGACGAGGCCGCCCTGGCCGCCTACCACGCCCCCACCCGCACCCTGCTGGCCGAGCAGGGCATCGATCCGGAGCAGGTGCTGAGGGTCTGGGACTTCACCACCCGCTCCCTAGAGGACAGCACCAAGCGCGGCCAGGCTATGCGGGACCTCGCCCTGGCCGCCGGAGCCGGCGGCCCCGATGTGACCATCGACAGCGTGGAGTGGCGGGACGATGACATGCTGGCGGTGGTCCTGGGCACCGTGCAGGGGCTGCCCTACTTCCGCACGATCGAGGGCAAGCTCGCCATGGACGAGCAGGGCATGCCCGTCCAGCAGGGCAGCCATGACGTGCCCTTCCGCGCCTGCATCCCCGTGGGGGTCGGCGACTGGCCCGTGGCCATCTACGGCCACGGCACCGGCGGGCAGCTCGAGGACGACTCCTTCGACGAGGAGCTGGCGGCCCAGGGCTTCGGCAAGGTCAACCTGCGCTTCACTGGCTGGACCGGCGACGACGTGCTGCAGACCTTCACCGGGCTCGGGCACTTCCTGCAGGGATCGGCCCAGAGCACCGCGGGACTGCTCCAGGCGGTGAGCGACGGGATGGCGGTCTCCGCGGCCCTGGACTCCACCCTGGGCGACGCCCTGGCGGCCGAGACCCTGGGAGGCGAGCCCAACCCGGCCGCCGGCCGGCGACCCGACACCACCGAGCCCATCTGGGTGGGCGGCAGCCTGGGGGGCACCATGGGCGCGGTCTTCGCGGCAGCCCACCCCGACATCCACTACGGCGTGCTCAACGTGCCCGGCGCCGGCTGGACCCACATGATCCCCGACTCCCACACCTGGGATCAGTTCCTGAAGGTCATCCTGGGCGCCAGCTACGACGACGAGCTGGACGAGCAGCTGGCCATGGTCATGGGCCAGGGGGCCTGGGACGACGTGGACGGCACCGCGTGGGTGGAGCAGGCCCAGGCCAAGGCCGCCGTGTTCCTGCTGCAGGAGAGCGTGGGGGACCCCATCCTGCTCAACATCTGCACCGAGATCCTGGCGGGGTCGCTGGGGGCCGTGCAGATCGACCCCAGCCTCGAGGACATCGTGGACCTCGCCCACAGCCCGGGCCCGGTGGCAACCGCCACGGCCCTCACCCAGTTCCGCGTGCCCGACACCGGCGCCTACGACATACACGGCTTCGCGGCGCGGGACACCTTGGCAGGGCACGCCGCGCTGGAGCAGATCCTGGGCTTCATGACCAGCGCGCTGGAGGGTGAGGCGAGCATCGCCCATCCGGAAGGATGCAGCGAGGTGACCAGCGACGGCAGCTGCGACTTCAGCGGGATGTGGTAGGGGCCTGAAGCAGCAGCGGACGCCCGAAGGCGCCCGCATCAGAGTCTGGAAGCCGAAGATCTAGGGACAGCCAGCGCCTTCGCAGCTGCTGCCGACTTCGCAGTAGCGCTTGCTGGGCTTGCCGCCGGTCACGCCAGCGCAGTCGTCGGCACAGGCGGTGGTGCTGTCGCGCCCGTCGCAGCTCTCACCCTCGTCGCAGACGCCGTTGCCACAGTCGCCGGTGACCGGGGGGAGGCCGGTGTCCACGGAGCTGGTGCCCATGAAGGCGTCGATGAAGCTATCGAAGGCGTCGGTGCGGGTAGAGACGCCGTAGACAGCGCAGGCGGAGTCGCCGTAGGAGGTCAGGCCGGCCACGTAGACACCGCTGGTGCGGGTGATGAAGGCCGGGCCGCCAGAGTCACCGAAGCAGGGGCCCGTGTGGGGCTGGGCGTAGGAGAACTGAGTGGCGGTGTCGCCCGCGGAGGGGCAGCCGGACACGCCGCAGCCCGCAGCGTCGATGGTGCCATCCACCTGCAGCTTCACGCCGCTGGTGCCGCTCTCGGTGGTGCCGAAGCCGGCGAAGTTGATGGTGGCGCCGAGATCGGCGCTGGTGAGGCCCTCGGACGCCGGCAGGTTGGGCACCGGGGTGACGGAGGTGACCTGGGTGGCCAGCCGCATCAGGGCGATGTCGTTGCGGATGGTCCGGCTGTCGTAGGACGGGTGGACCATGACCTCGGAGACGGCGTAGATGTTGCCGACCAGATCGACCGAGGGGTCGTCGCCCACGTAGATGGCGACCTTGCTCGCGGCGGTGCCTTCCAGGCAGTGGCCGGCGGTGAGGACGATGTCCTCGGCGATCAGCGTGCCGCTGCAGAACGGCGAGACGCTGACGTAGCGGCCGCCGCGGGACAGCGTGTGCAGGGACACCACCGCCTGGTGCTCGGGGGCGTTGGGCGGGGAGCCGCCGAAGATCTTGCCTTCGACATCGCTGCCGGTGCCCTCGAGCACCTCGAGGCCGGAGAGGTCGGTGGCGCAGCCAGCCAGGAGCAGAGCGGAGGAGAGGACGAGGAAACGCATGATTCTCCCTTTGGAGTGATGAAGACGCCGCGTAGATACCCTGAGATGGAGCCACCCGCAGGGGATTCCTTGCCTGTGACCCCGGGATGACCCCGGCGCGCCAAGAGCTAGCTACACCCCTCCGACCCCACGCAGGTCAGGCTCTCCACGATCTCGAGCCCCGTGTAGGCGGCACCGCCCGCGTAGATGTCGTCCGGGGCATTGTCGGCCTTGCTGCCTCCGAAGTCCGAGGTCGTGATGGCCAGGATGCCCGCCGAGACCCGCACTCCGCCGCCGCGCTCCACGGCCTGATTGTTGGTGACCGTGGCCCCGTCCATGCGGATGGACCCGGTGCCGTAGACGTACAGCCCGCCGCCGTAGTTGGCGTCGTTGCCGTCCAGCACAACGTCCTGCAGATCGGACTCGGACACCACCATCATGCCTCCACCCCACTCGGTGGCGCTGTTGCCCTGGACGGTGATCCCGTCGAGCACGCCGATGCCGTACAGGTACAGCCCGCCGCCAGAGTCGGCGCTGTTGCCCTGCACGGTGCCGCCGTCCCAGCTGCTGTTGGAGTAGAAATAGGCCCCTCCGCCCGCGGTCTCGGCCACGTTGGCGGTGACGAACACGTCCGCAGCGGCGTCCACCTGGGAGTCCACCAGGTACACCCCGGCGCCGTAGCCCGCGGCCCCGCCAGAGATGGTCACGGTCTCGAGCTGCAGATCACAGCTGTCCAAGAGCACACCGGCGCCGCCGCTGGCCTCGCTGTCGCTGATGGTGACCCGCTGCACCACGGCCACACCGTCGGTGCACATCATGCCGCCGCCGTAGCTGGTGGCCACGTTGGCCTGGACCGTGCTGTCCAGCAGGGTGCAGTCCTCCCGGCAGTACACGCCGGCGCCCCGGTCGCCCGTGTTGCCCTGGATCTCGAGGCCGCTGGCCGTCGCGTCGTTGCGCATGTACAGCCCGCCGCCGTACTCGGCCTGGTTGCCCTCCACCAGGGTCCCGCTGGCCTCGATGCTGTCCTCGAAGGCACGGATCCCGCCGCCGTAGTTCGCCGCGTTGTCGGTGATGCTGCAGTCCGTGAGCGTGAGCGTGTTCTGGTAGTGGTAGATGGCGCCGCCGCTGGCGGCGCAGCTGTTGTCGGACAGCTCCACCTCTTCCAGGTCGCCCTCCAACACGTAGATCCCGCCCCCGTAGGCGCTGGCGTGGTTGCTCGAGACGGTGCTGCGCCGCACGGTGAGCAGGCCCTCGGAGGGGCCGACGATCCCGCCACCGAAGTCGGCTTCGTTGCCCGTGATCACGCAGTCCTCGATGATCAGCTCGTCGGCGGTCCAGCCCAGCACGCCACCCCCGCCCAGGGTCTCGCTGTCGGTGGAGATGTCGGTGCCCACGCCGCCGCTGATGGTGAAGCCTCGGATGGTGACCTCTCCAGCGTGCACGTTGAGCACCGAGGCCGTCCCGTCCCCCACCAATGCGGTGAGATCCGCACCGAACGGGGCCTCGAGGGTCAGGCCCCGGGCGATGGTGAAGGCGCCTTCCCAGGTGCCGGGGCAGACATAGACCGTGCCGCCCTCGTCCACGCCGCTCAGGGCGTCCTGCAGGCCGTCCTGGTTGCCGACCCCCAGGATGCTCACCAGCCCGTCTTCGCGGGTGGTGCTGTCGCAGTCGTCGTCCACGCCGTTGCACTGCTCCGGGGCGCCGGGGTGTACGGCGCCATCGGTGTCGTCGCAGTCGCTGCCGTCGGCCACCAGGCTGGCGTCCGGATCGCAGCTGGAGGTGGGCTGGCTGGCGTCGCCATAGCCGTCGCCGTCCAGATCCGGGTACCAGGTCTCGCCCAGGTCCTCATCGATGGCGCCGTCGCAGTCGTTGTCGATGCCATCGCAGACCTCCTCGGCGTGCCAGGTGATGGAGGGATCACTGTCGCTACACTCGTCCACGATCCCGTCGCAGTCGTTGTCCAGGTCGTCGGGGACCATGGTCTCCTCGACCACGCCCGGGTTGATCTGGGGGTCGCTGTCGTCGCAGTCCTCGACCTCGCAGAAGCCATCGCCGTCGGCATCGACGCCGTCCCCGCAGTCCGCAGGGACCGATCCGGTGTCGTCGGGCTTGTCGTCGGGGGCGGGGCAGCCCAGCGCGAACAGCAGAGGGACCAGGGCGATCAGGCGAGCGGACATGGGGACTCCCGTGCAAGGCACTCCGGCCATCATACTCGCCAGGCCCCTCCTCCACCCTGTAGGCAGGGTACAAGATGCCGCCATCCTCGAAGATCGGGCCGTGGACGACATCGACCCCCTGAAGCAACGCAGGACAACGATCCGGGGTCCTCGCGCAGTCCCGCCCTCGCCGGCGGGCGCATTGTCCTCTTCCGCGCGCCCGCCGCGACGGCAGACGCCGCCCCGACGAAAAACAGAATGGGACCAGGCACCACCTACAAGGCGGAGGATCTCGAATACCGAAATATTCGAAATTCTCTATTTTGATGGAAGGAAGGTATAAAGAGCACCGAAAGATCACCCGAGAGGTCAGGATGCCCCCAGCCCAGAAGTCCCACATGCTCGCCGGCCTGGCCTGCGCGACGGCACTGGCGCTCGCAGCCGCCAACCCCGTCGGGGCTCAACCCGGCGGCGACGCCGCCCCCGATGGGCGCGCTGTGTTCGAGGCCAGCTGCGCCGCCTGCCACGGCGCCGACGGTCGAGGCAACCCGCAGCCCACGGTGGGCTTCGACGTGCCCCTGCCGGACCTCACTGACTGCGACTTCACATCCCGGGAGCCCAAGGCCGACTGGGCCCGTGTCGCCGCCCACGGGGGGCCCGTTCGGGGCTTCTCCCCCATCATGCCGGCCTTCGGCGACGCCCTGAGCGCCGAAGAGACGCGGCTGGCCCTCGAGCACGTCTACGGGTTCTGCGAAGAACCCGAGCGCTACCCCCGGGGTGAGTTCAACCTGCCCCGGCCCATGTGGACCGCCAAGGCCTACATCGAGGACGAGGTGGTGGTCACGGTCGACTCCGCCACCGACGGCTCCTTGGACACCTCGGCGGCGCTCACCTACGAGCAGCGCTTCGGCACCCGGAACAACTGGGAGATCAAGATCCCCTGGAAGACCATGGAGGGCACCGACGGCCCGGTCACCGGCATCGGCGACGTGGCCCTGGCGGCCAAGCGGGTGCTGGTGAAGAACCTGGACAGCGGATCCATCGTCTCCATCGTGGGCGAGATCATCCTCCCGGTGGGCAACCCGGAGCGGGGCCTGGGCAAGGGCTACACCGTGGCCGAGCCCTTCCTGGCCTGGGGCCAGATCCTGCCGGCCGACTTCTTCCTGCACACCCAGGCCGGCGCCGAGATCCCTCTGGTGGCCGACCACAACCAGGAATTGCTGTGGCGCGCGGCCCTGGGGCGCAGCTTCACGGTGGGAGACTACGGCCGGGTGTACTCCCCCATGGTGGGGGTGCACGGCACCTACGAACTCGAGGACGACGCCACCCCCAGCTGGGCGGTGGCGCCCCAGCTCCACGTGACCCTCAACCAGCGCCAGCACATCATGCTGGTGGCGGGGGCCAAGATCCCCGTGACCGACTTCGATCCAGCCGGCGTGGAGGGTCGCCTGACCCTGCTGTGGGACTGGTACGACGGCGGCTTCTTGGACGGATGGTAGCCATGAACAGCACGATCTTCTTCTCCGCCCTGGCCCTGTTGGGCCTCCCCGCCACCGCCCTCGCCGGCGATCCCGCCGCTGTCTTCGAACAGAACGACCGCTGCCTGGCCTGCCACAACGGCATGAGCGCCTCAGACGGCAGCGATCTCAGCATCGGCGTGGACTGGCGCTCATCCATGATGGCCAACGCCGCCCGGGATCCCTACTGGCACGCCGCCGTGCGCCGGGAGGTCAGCGACCACCCCCAGCACCAGGGAGCCATCGAGGACAAGTGCTCCACCTGCCACATGCCCATGATGCGCTACGGCGCCAAGCTGGCGGGTGAGCAGGGCCAGGTGCTGGCGAACATCCCCGACGGCGCGGTGATGCCGGGCCCCGAGGCCAGCTTCGCCGCCGACGGTGTGAGCTGCGCGGTCTGCCACCAGATCACCGAAGAGGGCCTGGGGGACACCAGCTCCTTCACCGGCCAGTTCGTCATCGATCCCCAAGCCAAGAAGGTGCACGGCCCTGTGGAGACCGACCCGGGCCGCCAGCGGGTCATGCGCAGCTCGAGCGGCTTCGACCCTCACATGGGCAGCCACGTGCAGAGCGCTGACTTCTGCGGCAGCTGCCACACCCTGTACACCCACGCCTACGGACCCGACGGCGAGGTCACCGGCGAACTCCCTGAGCAGGTGCCCTACCTGGAGTGGAAGCACTCCAGCTACCCCGGCCAGCAGAGCTGCCAGGACTGCCACATGCCCGAAGCGGGCACCGCGGCCATCAGCTCGGTGCTGCCCAAGGAGCACCCGGCGTTCAACCAGCACGTCTTCCGCGGCGGCAACTTCTTCATGCCCCGGGTGCTGGCGGTCAACGCCGCGGCCCAGGGCGTGAAGGCCAGCGCCCAGGAGCAGGAAGCCACCGCCGCCAGCGCCGTGGAGAACCTGGCCACCAAGACCGCCACCATGGCGGTGGACGGCGCCATCGTCGAAGGCAGCCTCGAGCTGGGCGTGAGCGTGCAGAACCTGGCGGGCCACAAGCTGCCCACCGCCTACCCGTCCCGGCGGGTCTGGCTGCACGTGGCGGTGACGGACACCGCGGGGACGGTGATCTTCGAGTCCGGCGCCATCCAGCCCGACGGCAGCATCGCCGGCAACGACAACGACGCCGACGGCTCGACCTACGAGCCGCACTACATCAGCATCGACAGCCCCGACCAGGTGCAGATCTGGGAGCCCATCCTGGCGGACCCCAGCGGCGCGGTCACCACCGGGCTGCTCACCGCCACCCAGTACATCAAAGACAACCGCCTGCTGCCCGCCGGCTTCGACGCCAGCACCGCCCACGCCGACATCGCCGTGAACGGGGCGGCGAAGGACGACCCCGACTTCGTGGCGGGGAACGATCACGTGATCTACCGGGTGGCCCTTGGCGAGACCGAGGGTCCCGTCGAGGTCACGGTGCAGCTGCTCTACCAGCCCATCGGCTACCGCTGGGCCCACAACCTGGGCGCGGTGGACGCCCTCGAGACCAACCGCTGGGTCGGGTACTACGAAGATCTGGCCCACGCCTCGAGCACGCCCCTGGCCAGCGCGACGCTGCAGGTGGCGCAGGCGGAGGCCCAGCCCACCACGGACTGAGAAGAACTCACCGACCCCCCTCGAGGTCCTGGCCATGGACGCCGACGCCCCGGACCCCGACATGCCCACATGCTGGGCAACGGCAACACCCTGCACAACTGCGGATCGGGCGCCCGGGTGCGGGAGATCACACCCGCGGGCGAGGTGGTCTGGGACCTGACCTTCAGCTCCGGCACCTACCTGGGCCGCACCACCCCTATCGACGACCTGTACGCCTTCGCGCCGTGAGCGCCCGCGGCTCGAGATAGGCTGCCCCATGGCCTCCCTCCCTCGCACCGCCCTGCTGCTGCCCCTGCTGAGCCTGGGCGCGCTGTGCGATCCGGCCGTGATCGTTCCCCCTCCAGATCACAGCGATCCCGACACCGACGACAGCCGGCCCCTCGACGCCGTAGTCCCCCTGCAGGACGTCCAGGCTCGCCTGCACGAGACCATCGAGTCGCTGGTGTACCTGAGCTGGGAGCAGCTCGAGCCCGCCACGGTGTGGGTCGAGTACGGCCTGGACGGCGAGACCTGGCACAGCAGCCCCGCCCTCACCCTCGAGCCGGGCCCCCAGCAGGCCCTGCTGCTGGGCCTGCCCTACGGGGTCGAGGGCGGCTACCGAGTGCTGGCCCAGGGCGACGGGTACAGCTGGCAGGGTGACCCAGGCCTGGTGACCACCGGCGAGCAGCCCCACGGCGTGCCCAGCATGGAGGTGCTGGCAGTGGACCCGGCGCGGCTGGACCCGGACACCCACTTCCTGCTGGCCAGCATCGAGGAGATCAACACCTTCGGTGTGGCCACGGGCTCGTGGAGCTTCATCTTCGACCGCATGGGCCGCGTGGTCTGGGCCCTCGAGACGCCCCAGGGCCGCGCCACCATCCACGCCCGTGTCAGCTACGACGGTGCCGACCTGCTCATCGATCACAACAGCTTCTACGGCATCTTCGACTGGGGCGCGCTGAGCCAGGTGGCGCGGGTCAAGATCGACGGCACCCAGCTGGCCCTGTACGACACCCCGGGCCTGCACCACCCCTTCACCGAGCTGCCCGACCACAGCATCGTCTACGCCGCCACCGCCGACACCTACGACTCCATCGTCCAGCTGCAGCCCAGCGGCGAGCGCGAGACCCTCTGGGCGTGCCAGCCCTTCCAGGAAGGCCTGGGGGTCGAGCAGTACTGCACCTCGAACACCCTGGTCTGGAACGAGCCCAGCGCCAGCCTGCTCATCAGCTTCTACTCGAGCGAGACCGTGGTGGAGATCGATCGCGAGAGCCGCCAGGCCACCCGCTGGTTCGGTCACCTGCCCGGCGCCTGGGGCTTCGACCCGGAAGACTCCGCGTTCTGGTGGCAGCACGGGGCCCACTTCACCGACGACGGCACCCTGCTGGTCTCCACCAAGATCGCCGACGGCGGCGAGGAGACGGTGGTGCGGGAGTACGCCCTGGACGAAGACGCCCAGCTGCTGCGCCAGGTGTGGAGCTTCGGCGAGGGCCAGGGCATCTACGGCAACGTCATGGGCGAGGCCCACCGACTGGGCAACGGCAACACCCTGCACAACTACGGCTCGGGCACCCGGGTGCGAGAGATCACCCCCAGCGGCGAGCTGGTCTGGGACGTGACCTTCAGCTCGGGGACCTACCTGGGGCGCACCACCCCCCTCGCCGATCTGTACGCGCTGGCGCCGTGAGCATCCTCGCGTGGCTGCTGCTGGCGTGCACCCCCGACCCGGGGCTGGACAGCCGGCCTGGGGACAGCGGCCCGCCCCAGCCCTTCGCCGCCGGGCTCGAGGCCCGCCTGGACGACCACATCGGCAGCCTGGTGTGGCTCAGCTGGGATCAGCTCGGGCCGGGAACCCCACAGGTGGAGTGGCTGGACGGCGAGACCTGGATCGCCGGCCCAGCGATCGAGGGTGGCGCCGGACCCAAGGAGCAGCTGGTGCTCGGCGTGCCCTTCGGCGCCGAGGTGGCGCTGCGGGTGGTGACCACCACGGACGGCGGGCGCTGGACCAGCGACGAGGTGGCGATCTGCACCGCGGCGCTGCCCGAGGGCCTGAGCCATGCCGCGGTGCTGATCCAGGACGAGGGCGGGGGCGACCCGGACCTGGGGTGGATCTTCACCAGCTCCGTCGGCATGAGCCAGGGCGAGAGCTGGAGCCTGATCCTGGACCGCGCCGGCCGCGTGATCTGGGCCCTGGCCAGCCCCCAGGGCCGGCTCACCCTGCAGCCGCAGATCGCCGCCGACGGCCGATCGCTACTGGTGGACCACAACAGCTTCTACGGCAGCCTGGACGGCGGCGCGGCCTCTCAGGTCCAGCGGCTGAGCATCGACGGCGCCGTGCTGGCCACCTACGCCACCCCGGGCCTACACCACGGCTTCACCGCCACAGGCGACGGCAGCATCGCCTGGGGGGCCACCCACGACACCGGCTACGACAGCCTCGAGGTCCTGGACCCCAGCGGCGTCCAGCGCACCCTGTGGGACTGCGCCGACCTGCACGCCGCCCTCGGCACCGACCAAGCCTGCCAGAACAACGGCGTAGCCTGGAACCCAGCGAGCGAGCGCTTCCTGCTCTCCTTCTTCACCACCGAGTCCCTGGTGGAGCTGGGCCCAGACGGCGAGCCCCAGCGCTGGTTCGGTCAGCTGCCTGGGGCCTGGGGCTTCACCAGCACCGGCACCGTCTTCCGCTGGCAACACGGCGCCCACATCACCGCCGACGACACCCTGCTGCTGTCCAGCCACAGCTCCGCCATCGGCGACGAGGTGATGGTCAGGGAGTACGCCCTGGACCAGGGCAGCCAGCTCCTCGAGCAGGTCTGGAGCCACGGCCAGGGGCAGGGCCTGGACGCCCCCATGGGCGGCGACGTGCACCGCCTGGCCAGCGACAACACGCTGCACAGCACCGGCTCCGGCGGCCGCATCCGAGAGATCACCCCCGCGGGCGAGGTGGTCTGGGATCTGAGCTTCCCCGCCACCTACCTGGGCCGCACCACCCCCGTCGAGGACCTGTACGCGCTGCTGCCGTGAGCTGGATCAGGGGGGCCGCCCCACCCCCTCAGCGCCGCGGCAGCCCGCTCACGGGATCCCTGCGGCTCACGATGCGATCCGCCAGGTCCACCAGGGTCTCGAGCAGCCCCATCAGGCTGGCCGTCCGCTCCCACTCGGACTCCAATCGTCGTCCCGCACCCGGTCCAGGCGCCGCTCGAGCTCGCTCACCAGGCGCCAGGCCTGGGTGTCGTCGCCCTGCTCGTGGTGGGCCAGGGCGGCGGCCTTCGAGGTGGTGATGGTGTCCACCAACACCACGCCGCGCTGCAGGCCCAGGGCGGCCTTGGTGGTGGCCATGGAACGGCTGGACGAGAGCGCGGTGCTGGGCCTGACCAGCTCACCCTGGACGTCGAAGGCCTCGAAGTCGATCTCGTCGGCGTGTAGAATACCCGCCATGGCCGACACCCTCGAGATCTGCTTCCTCAGCGGCACAGGCAACTCCCAGCGCTGCGCCGCCTGGGTGGCCGAGCTCGCCAGGGCCCAGGGCCGCCAGGTCCGCATGGCTCCCGTCGAGACCGGGCCACCAGCCAGCGCGGGCCCCCTGTGCCTGGCCCTGCCCACCCACGGCTTCTGCGCCCCCTGGGCCCTGCTGAAGTGGGCCGCCCAGCTGCCCAGGGTCGACGGCGCCCCCGCGTTCGTGATCTGCACCCGGGCGGGCATCAAGACGGGTCCCTTCCATCCACCAGGGGCCGCCAGCAGCGCCCCCTTCGTCACCGCCGCCCTGCTCGCATCCCGCGGCTACCGCGTGCGGGGGGCCATGTCGGTGAACATGCCGTCCAACTGGATGGCCTTTCACCCGCCCCAGGCCGTGGCCACCGCCCAGCTCATCGTGGACCGAGCACGCCCCATCGTGGAGCGCTTCGCGACCAGGATGCTGGCCGGCGAGCGGCGATGGTTGAGCCTCAACCTGGCCTACGAGGCCGTGATGGCCTTGATCCTCTGGCCCGTCACCCTGCTCTATCTACTGGCGGGTAGGATTTTCCTGGGCAAGCTGTTCATGGCCAACCCCAAGTGCACCGGCTGCGGCCTGTGCCAGGACGCCTGCCCGGTGGGCGCCATCGAGATGAAGGGCGAGCGTCCCTACTGGACCTGGCACTGCGAGTCCTGCATGCGCTGCATCGCCTTCTGCCCCCACAGCGCCATCGACGTCAGCCACAGCTGGGCCCTGGCCATCACCGTGGCGACCACCCTGCCGGTGGTGCTGTTCTTCGCGGCGCCGCAGCTGTTCCCCACACCCCTGCTGCTGTCCCTGGGGATCGCCGCCTTTGTGCTGTGGAACTACGTGGCCATGTTCTTCGGCTACACGCTCTTCGCCAAGCTGATCCTGAGCCCCCGCTGGAACGGCGTGGCCTGGTGGGGGGCCCTGTGGCGCGGCTTCCGCCGCTACCGCGAGCCGAACACCCGGCTGAAGGACCTGCGGCGCACCCGGGAACCGTGAGACCGGACGCGGTCCCAGCAGGACGCTGCGTCGCGGATCTCCGCCGTCGAGATCCTGCGGACGAGACTACTCCTCGCCGCCGCCCGGCTCCTCGGCTTTCATCTCCTGGAACAGCCGACGGGCCGCGCTGCTGCCGGCACGCCCCGGGGTGCGAGCCTGGCGGATCAGCGAGCGCAGGCGCTGGCGATCGGCCGAAGGGTGCGCCTCGATGAAGGCCTCGAGCTCTGTGTCTCCGCCACCGATGAGCTTGCTGCGCCAGTGCTCGAGGGACCGGAGCTTGCCCTCGTCCTGGCCTGAGCCAGCCAGGCGGATCTCGAGATCCTCGAGATCGGCCCCGCGGAGCAGCCCCGAGACCCGCAGCACCTGCCGGCGGCGGGCCGACTGGGGACCCAGCCGCCCCAGCAACACGATCTCCTTCACCAACAGCTCATCCAGAGCCAGGCGCTTGAGCTGTCCGGGCGTCAGGTCGGCCAGACGCCCGGACAGGGCGGCCAGCTCGTGCCGCAGCTGCCGCGCCTCGACCTGGTCCCGGCGCTCTCCCTGTTCGAGCTCGCCATCTTCCTCGGTCCACTGAAACCGGGTCTTCTTCCTCGCCATGGGGCCTCCTCTCGCGCACCTAGCCTATCGCGGCCCGCCCCGGCGCCTGTAGGGAGCGAGAGATTCCTGCCACGTCAGGAGCGAGCAGGCCGCCCCGCGAGGCATCAACTCCCCTGGTTCGCCGCCACTTCGGTCCCATGGGGCGGCCGGTAGCGCAAGCAGGGCAGCCACCGCCCCAGCCCCGCGAAGACGCCGTGCTCGTTCATCCACAGGGCGTAGCGCACATAGTCCGGGTCCTCCGACAGGTGCTGCTCCTCGGCGCGGGCGCGGACGGCGTAGAGCAGGTTGACCCCCAGCAGGGCCACCGCGTGCTGGGCCGCCTGGGCCGGGCCGTCCGCGGACAGGAAGGGCACCGACAGCAGCCACCAGGACAGGTTCTTGAACAGGTAGGAGGGGTGCTTGGTGAAGCGGTAGGGGCCGTTGGTGATGATGCCCCGGTTGGTCAGGTTGGAGAAGCGGGTGCCAAAGGACAGGTTGGACCAAGCCCAGCCCAGCTTGCTGGCGATGATGAGCACGCCCCAGACGGTGAGCAGCAGCGGGATGCCCTCGAGGTGGTCCGTCCAGACATCACCGTCGCCGTAGGCGAAGAAGCGCTTGCTCATGGTGGACCAGAAGGGCTGGTAGAGCATGAGCGTGAAGACCCAGCCGTACATGAACGGGTTGGGGGAGCGGATGTGGGTGTCCAGCACCCGGAGCATGAGCACATACCCGATGGCCACGAAGGCCAGATCCACCCCCAGGGCGAGCTTCGAGATCCAGGTCACCACCTGGGGGAAGCTCCCCAGCGCGGCCATGGGATCGCTGTGGGCCAGCCAGGCGGCGGCGTCGCCCAGGTAGACGCTCATCAGGGGGAGGTAGAAGCCCTTGATCACCCAGCCCAGCAGGTGGCCCCGCAGCAGCCTCCAGTCCACCCCGTTCCACTGCCCCAGCACCGCGCGTCCCGCGTGCCAGTAGCCATCCCTGGGCTCGCGCATGCGGCGGTCGAGCCAGGCGAAGTAGGGCACCGCCGCGGCCAGGACGGGCCACAGCGCCAGCTCCAGCAGCTCCCAGAAGGGCTGGTAGAAGCTGCGCTCGTACTCAGGCGCCGCCCAGTACAGCAGGGCCAGGCCGCCGATGGTGGCGTAGAACCCCAGCAGCTTGGTGGCCACGCGCCCCAGCGCCAGGCGGCGAGCGGGCCCGTCGAAGTCCAGGCCCGTGGACGGGTTGCGGTGTACCCGGCGCACGCCGAGATCCAGGACGATCATGGGCAGGGCCGTGCCCGCCATGGCCAGCAGGATCAGCAGCGGCCGGTTGACGTCCAGGCGCGCCAGCGCCAGCAGCGTGGCGAGGAAGCCGCCACAGCCCACGAAGGCCACCCACTGGCTGCTGACGGATCGGGGGAGGGAGTCGGACGAGCTCATCCAGGCGTTCCTGGTCGTGGGGGGGACGCCGCTGTCCCCGGGCCGTGGGCGAGGGCAGGATACTCCATGCCCGCAGTGGGGCATAGGCGCGAGGCGGCAGGCCCGGACGGGCGCCTCAGTCCCGGGCGACCACCGTCACCCGCTCGCCACTGCGCCCCACCCGGTAGTGCTCCGAGAACTCGGCCACCAGGGTGTCCGCGTGGTCCAGGCGCTCATCGGGGATGCGGGGTGAGAGCTGGGTGAACAGGGCACGGCGCACCGACGAGCGAGCGCAGACCCGCGCCGCGTCCCGCAGGGCGAGCTGCTTCTTGCTGCGGGCCACCGCCTGGTGCTCGGGCAGGAAGCCCCCACCCAGCACCGCCAGATCAACCTGATCCAGCAGGCGGTACAGCGCCGGGCACGGCCCGCTGTCGGACACATAGGCCAGGGCGCGGCCGGGCCGCGGGGCGCCCACCACCTGGTCGGGCTGCACCAAGGTGCCATCGGGGGCGGTCACGGCCTGGCCCGCCTGGAGCTGGCCGAAGGCGGGACCGGGCTGCAGGCCTCGGGCCCTGGCGGCGGAGGCCGAGAACTTGCCCGGGCGCGGGTGCTCGACCACCCGGAAGCCCGCGGTGGGGACCGCGTGATCCAGGGGCAGCCAGCACAGCTCGATCAGCTCATCGCGGTAGACCACGGGCAGGGGTGCCTTCTTGCCAGGCAGCTCGCCCGCCAGCTCGAGGAAGCGCAGCTCATAGGGGATGCGCGTGCCCACGGCCCGCAGCAGCGGCACGATCAGCTCCTGGAGCCCGGCAGGCCCGACGATGGTCAGGGGCTCGGCCCCCTCGATCTGGCCCCGCCGCGCCAGCAGCCCGGGCAGCCCCAGCACCTGATCGGCATGCAGGTGGGTGATGGCCACCAGGCGCAGGCCGCCCAGGCCAACGGACGAGGCGGCGTAGGCCAGCTGTGTGCCCTCGCCGCAGTCCAGCAGGTAGGTCGCCGCGCCCATGCGCAGGGCCACCGAGCTCAGGGGACGCTCGGGGCGGGGGATGTCCGCGCCGGTGCCGAGCAGGATGATCTCCATCGTTCCTCCCTGGTCGAGGACCGCGCGGCGTCAGCCCGCGGCCGGTACGAACATCACGGCCGAGCCGATGGCGCCCATGGTCCAGCCCGTGGGCTCGCCGTCGACGGTCATGGCGTTGAAGGCCCGCTGCAGGGGGTCGGGCACGAAGAAGCTGCCGGGGGGCTGGGTGTCGGCGGGGATGCACTGCAGCATCATGGGCTCCCAGTCCGCAGGGTCGCACTCGGAGGGATCGGCCAGGACCTCCGTGTCCATCAAGGAGCCGGCGATCTTGGAGATGGCCGTGAAGTCGGTGGTGGCGGCCGCCGCGGCGCGGGCCAGATCGAGCAGCGCCGCGCCGTGCTCCGCCTCGAGCTCAGCGGGCACGGTGGGCTCCACGATCACCGGGTAGAGCCAGTCCCCAGACTGCACCGCGAGCTCCAGCTCGAAGCGCTCCGCCCCGCCGTCGGCCGCCAGGTCCCAGCTGGCGATCTGCTGGCCCAAGGCCGCGCCCTCGAGCTCCTCGTCGCTGGCCACGGCCACGCCGTGGATCAGGCGCAGCTGCCCGGACGGGGCGCGGGCCGTGCCGATCCTGACGGTGACCGTCTCACCTGCAGCCACGGACAGCTGGTCCCCCATCATGCCCTCGCCAGCGGCGCTCTCCACCTCGAGCAGCAGCTGGGGCCCCGCGGGCCCGCGGGAGACGAAGGTCCGGCGGCTGCGGATTCCGGCCAGCACGGCTTCGCGATCCGCAGCCGCGCCGCCCTCGACCAGCACGCGAGTGGCCGGGAAGCCCGGCAGGAACAGGATGTGGCGGTCGCTGCCGCCCACCACGGCCACATGTACGCCCCGGGCCAGCATGGCCTCGTACAGCACCAGGGCCTCGCCCCCGGCGTGCAGGCTGTGGGCCTGGACCGCCCGACGGAAGAAGGGGCTGACTGGCCCGCGAGCCGCCTCCCACTCGACGATGAGGGCCTGATCCGCTGGGGGCACGCTCAAGGCCCAGCCCGCGTTCCAGATCTCGAGGCTGTCATGGCTGCGCACGTCCCAGGCGAAGGGGTAGTTGGCGGCCATGGGGTGGTTGATGGAGAAGTTGGCCCCCAGGCAGTGCACGGTTTCCACTGCCGCGCGCAGGTCGTCAGCGTCGAAGCCGTCACCCTCGAGGTCCACCGAGACGCTCTGCTCGAGGCCGTGCAGGTTGGCCTCGGCGATGGAGAAGTTCCACTCGGCCCCTGGGATCAGCACCAGGCGATCGCTCACGAAGTCCGGGTCGAAGGCGGCCTCGACGCTGCTGTGGTCGGTGAAGGCCAGGAAGTCCAGCCCGTGGCCCTGGTACGCGGGGTGCGCCTCGAGGAAGGCGGGGTCTTCGAGGGCGGAGGCCATGGCGATCTGGCTGGCCACGGCGTCGAAGCCGTCGGAGCTGTAGCTGGTGTGGGCGTGCAGGTCGCCCACCAGCCAGCCGTCGGCGGCCGAGAGCACGTCCTCGTAGACCGGCTGCTCCGGAGGCGCGCTGTCGGTGCCGCTGTCCGCGGGAGCGGGGCAGCCGAACAGCAACAAGACGGGCAGGTAGTCGGAGCGCATGGCGAGCCCCTATCCCGCCCCGCCGCCCAACCCCGGCGGGCGGGGATAGGGATCGAGGCGACACCCTCTCCCCGGTGAGAACTGCCCATGGACCCCGCCCGTCACTACCGCCTGCTCTACTTCTCCGGGACCGGGAACACCCACTGGGTCTTCTCCCGCCTGGCCCAGGCCCTCGAGGCGCGCGGCGCCACCGTCGCCCTGCAGCCCGTCGACCAGCTGCTGGCCGACTGCGGCCAGGGGCCCACCGGCGAGGCCAGCGACCAGGCCCTGCAGGAGCGCCTGGCCGGCTTCGTGGGCAGCGCGGGCACCCTGCTGCTGGGCTACCCGGTCTACGAGTCCACCATCCCCCGCCCCATGCGCAGGCTGATCCCCCTGCTGCCAGAGGGCGTGGGCACGCGCCTGGGCGTGGTCTGCACCTACATGATGGCCGGGGGCGACTGCTGCCACCTGCCCGAGGCCGAGCTGGAGCCCAGAGGCTACCGCTCGGTGCTGGCCACCTACGTCAAGATGCCCAACAACATCAAGTTCCCCGCCCTGCGCTACTTCCCCATCCACAACGGCGACGAGCTGCAGCCCTTCGCCGACCAGGCGGCCCAGGCCGTCCAACGGATCGCCGACGATCTGGTCCTGGATCAGCGACACATCGAGGGCCGAAGCATCGCCGACCACCTGCTCGGTGTCAGCCAGCGCTGGAGCGAGAAGCTGGTGAGCGACTACGTGAACGGACACCTGTTCGCCACCGCCCGCTGCACCCGCTGCAAGCTCTGTGGCGAGAGCTGCCCCATGGGGAACATCCACTTCGACCACGGCTATCCCGAGTTCGGGCAGAGCTGCTGCGACTGCATGCGCTGCTACCACGGCTGCCCGGTGTCCGCGATCCAGCTCGGCGAGGGCACCATGGACGAGGCCGCCTACCCCCGCTACCGCGGCATGGGCGGCTGGAAGCCCCCCCGCCTGCGCTCGATCTCCCGCAGCCATAGCGCGGAGGGCTGATGCGCACGCTGCTGCTCCTGGCCATGCTGCCGGGCTGCCCCGGCCCCCAGGACACCGCCGCGCCGGCTCCGAGCGCCGCGCTCTGGCCCGGCGAGGATCACCGCCCCGCCCTCGAGCACCCCTTCTTCGACGATCACCCGGCCCTGCGCGACCTGTCCCTGTACGCCAGCACCGTCAGCGGTCCCGTGGAGGACCGCCCTGATCAAGCCCACCGGGGCGCCTTCGCCGTGGGCAACGGCCGCGCCTTCGGCCTGATGGGCCTGACCGACCCGCTGAACACCCTGCACGGCATGGTGGGCCCGGTCTACGAGAAGGGCGACCGGTTCTTCGGCGACCTGGCCTTCACCATGGTGGTGGACGGACAGCCCGTGCAGACCGACCAGGAGTGGCTGGCGCGGGTCCGCGGCACCGCGGTGAACGTCACCCGGGCCGACGCAGGCGATCTGTCGCTGTACACCGTGGACTTCGCGCCCCACCCGGCCGGCGTGGCCGATCTGGACGTGCCCGCCGCCATCGTGCGCATCCTGCTGGTGCAAAACCACGGCGACGAAGGTCACGAGGTCGACATCCTGCTCGATCCCTACCGCGACCCCCAGGAGCTGGACGGCTTGCTGGTGGAAGACGACGGCCGCGAGCAGCTGCTGGCCTGGCTGCCCTGGAACGCCCAGCTGAGCGCCCCGGACCACAGCATCCCCCTCGGCCTGGTGAGCGCCGGAGGATCGTCCAGCGCGTCCATGGCGCTGGGCTTCGGCCGCGGCACCCCGGATCTCCAGGCCCTGGACGACCTGCTGCGCACGGAGAGCGACGAGGCGTGGCTGGAGGACACCCTGGCCTGGTGGGCCGAGTTCAGCGCCGAGGGCGTGCAGCTCACCATCGACGACCCCCGCATCCAAGACCTCTACGATGCCCAGCGGGTGGGCGTGCGGGTGCAGCAGAGCGCCGCGGGGGCCGTCTGTCCCATGTCCCGCTACACCGGCGTGTGGCTGCGGGACACCATCGGCCCGGTGCGCTTCTTGCTGCGCGCAGGCCTGCACGCGCAGGCCACCGCCGCCCTGGACTACCTGTACCTCTGCGCGGTGGTCGAGGGCGACTACTCGAACCACTGCACCAGCGGCCTCGAGCCCGACGACATGGTGGCCGAGCCCGACTGGGACGCCCTGGCGCCCTTCGGCGGGCGCGCCGCGGCCGAGGGCCCCAGCTACGTACCCCTGGCCTACGCACAGTACGCCGCCTTCACCGGCGATCAGGACCGCATCCGCGACCGCTGGTCCTACCTGCGCCGGGGCCTGCTGGCCCAGCAGATCGACGACGAGGGCCTGCAGCCGTTCTCGGGCGACGAGACCTACCGCATCGCCATGGCCGCGGCCCTGGGCCACGATCTCGACGTGGCCTACGAGGACCTGGCCTGGTCGGCCAACTCGAGCTTCCTGATGGCCGCCGCCGCCGGCTGGATGGCCCAGGCCGCCCAAGGGCTGGGAGAGGCCGAGGATCAGGCCTCCTTCGAGGATCTCCAGGCCCTGGCCCACCACGCCCTGGACGCCCACTACCTGCTGCCCGAGGGCCACTACAGCCCCCTGATCTGGCGTGAGTCGGGCCAGCCAGAGCCCCTGCCCTACGAGGACGTCAACCTCAAGCCCCTGTGGGTGGGCAGCCACGGCATCGACGATCAGGCGGCCCTGGACAACCTGGCCAGCCTGCGCGCCCACGCCGGCCAGGGGGACGGCACCATCCAGTCCATCCTGCCCGAGCCCTACGAGAGCTTCGACATCGAGCAGGGCATGTGTACCGGCATGGTGCCCGGCTACACCTTGGCCAACCTGGTGGCGGTGGGCGACCCCGAGGCCCACCTGGCCTTCGACGCGCTGCACCGGTACGCCGACGACGGCGGCCAGGTGGACGAGTACATGGTCTACGACGACTTCTCCGCCCTGGCGCCCATGTACGACGGCTCGGGCCTGCTGGGGGACTTCACCGCCCGCTACCGCCCCTGGGAGGGCGCCATCGACGCCGACGCCATGCTGCTGTACCTGGCCGGTCCCCTGGCCAGCGACGGCACGGCCGACCTGGTGCTCGCTCCCCACCTGCCCAACGGCCTACCCAGCATGGCCCTGTCGGGCCTGACCACCGCGGGTGCCACGGGCGAGCTGGTGCTGACCCACAGCACGGGGATGCTCGAGGCTCGCTTCCAGAACCAGCGCGACGAGCCCGTGCTGGTGCAGCTGGACCTGCCCTTGCCCCCGGGCTTCGGCCAGGTCTTGGCGGCCTCCCTGGACGGCGAGCCCGCGGGGGAGCTCGTCACCATGCCCGGCGGCGAGCAGCGCGTGCGCTTCGGGCCCATCACCGTCGAGGGCTCCGATCAGCGGATCTGGCGGGTGATAGAGGCCGCTCGGTAGGGGAGGCCCACCACCGACGCGCCAGGGTCAGTGTCGCCGCTTCGCCGACGGGCCCCGCGGGGGGACACGGACGACTCAGAGCGCCCGCTCCCAGCTCTCCCGGACCTTGTCCAGGCGGAAGCCCTCGGACTCGTACAGCCGCAGCGCCGGGGTGTTGCTCTCGGCCACCCAGAGATCCACCGCCTCGCAGCTCACCGCCAGCAGCGCCTGCGCACTCCAGCGCAGCAGCCAGCGCCCCAGGCCCAGGCTGCGCCCGCGGGGGTCCACCGCCAGGGCGTCGATGCTGCCGGTCGAGCCCTCGAGCTCACTGCGCACGAAGGCGAGCGGGCCCCGCTCGTCCACCAACACGCAGAGCAGATCCTGGCGGTAGCCCGGGCTGGCGGCCAGCAGGTTCCAGTCGTCAACCGTCAGGGGCAGGGCGCCGGGCACGGTGGCGAAGGCCGCGTTGCTCATGGCCAGGAAGCGCTCGACGCCCACGTCTCTCAGCGCTGAAGGCCGCACGCCTGCGGGCAACGACCCTGGCGCCATCGCAGGCCCCGGCAGCAACAGGCGCAGGAAGCGCTCGGTGAGGACGTAGCCCCGCGCCGCCAGCAAGGGGCCCAGATCGGGGGTCCCCCACAGCGAGACGCGGAGCCGCTCGGCTCCATGGGCGCGGGTCCAGCGCTCCCCCTGCTCGACCAGGGGCAGGGCCTGCTCGGGCGGCAGACCGGGAGCCCGGGCCAGCTGAGCGAGCACACAGGCGCCGGCGTCCAGCACGCGGATGGCGGCCGCCTCGACCCCCCGCTCGCCCACCAGGGCGTGGCCGCTGACGTCGACGGGGAAGCCGGCCGCACGGTCGGCGAGCGCCGCGGGCGTGCGCCCGTACAGGGGGGCGACCTCATCGAGGTTTGGCAGCTCTGACCAGGGGATCACGTGGGGCATGGCGCCGCCCTAACCCTCTCGGCGGCTGGCACGCCCCTTGCGAACTCCGACCATCCCTTCTCCACAGGACCTATGATGTCCAAGCTCCGCACCGCCGCCACCATCGCCCTCACCCTGCTCGCCGTGGCCGTGCTGGCCCACACCACCGCCCGCACCTCCCGCTTCCAGCTCATCGGGACCATGCACCGGAGAGCGCCCCTCGAGGAGCGCTGGCTGGCCCTGACCTTCGACGATGGACCGCACCCGATCTACACCCCGCAGATCCTGGAGCTGTTGGCCGAGCATCACGCCCAGGCCACCTTCTTCGTGGTAGGCCAGCGCGCATGGGAGCACCCCGAGCTCGTGCAGCGGATCCTGAGCGAGGGCCACGAGATCGGCAACCACAGCTGGAGCCACGAGCGCATGGTGCTGAAGTCCCCCGCCTGGGTCCGCGACGAGGTCGAGCGCACCGACGCCCTGCTGCGAGACCTGGGCGTGCCCGAGCCCATCCACTTCCGCGCCCCCTTCGGCAAGAAGCTGCTGGTCCTGCCCTGGGTGCTGTGGCGCATGGACAAGGCCGACATCCTCTTCGACGTGGTTCCCGTGCCCCAGGACTACCTGCACGGGGACCCCGAGCTCATCGCGGCCGACATCCAGCGCAAGGCCCGCCCAGGCTCCATCGTGGTGCTGCACGACAGCGGCGGCGAGCGTCCCGAGACCGTGGAGGCCACCCGCATGGTGCTGGAGACCATGGGGGCCGAGGGCTGGCGCTTCGCGACCGTGGCCCAGCTGCTGGAGCGGGCAGCGGCGAGCGCCACCCCCGACCTCCCACGATCTTCGCCGTAGATCTTGATACTCCCCTGTCCATGACCACCTCCGGCACCCACCTGCGCCGCCGCCCGCCCTTCACCGTGATCCTCGTGGGCGTGCTGGGGGTGTTGCTGGTGGCGGCCAGCGCGGCCATCGGCGGGCTGTCCATCGTCCATGCCCGACGCTCCACCTTCGCCCTGGTGGCCCACGCCATGGGGGAGCTGGCCGAGCTCACCGTGGGGCACACCCGCAGCTTCCTGGCCCATGCGGAACAGCTGGCCGCGGTGGGGCCCGGCCTTGTGGAGCAGGGCCTGCTGGACCCCGACGACGACGCGCAGCTGGGCCGCTACTTCACCGCGGTGGTGCAGTCCCACCCCCAGCTGGCCTGGGCCAGCTACGGCTCGGCCGACGACCACTTCATCGGCGCCTGGCGCAACCCCCAAGACAACCTGCTGCTCAACCACAGCTGGCCGGTGGACGGCAAGATCGCCATGCGCGAGCACACCCTCGACGCCGACGGCGCGTGGGCGCCCGTGCGCAGCTCGGAGGACTACGACTACCGCCCCACCCAGCGCGCCTGGTGGCAGCAGGCCGCGAGGGCTGGCAAGATCACCTGGACCGAGCCCTACGACTTCCTCTACAGCGGCGGCGTGGGCATCACCTGCGCCGCCCCCCTGCTGGACGATGAAGGCGGCGTGCTGGGGGTGTTCACCATCGACTTCTTCCTGGGGGAGCTGTCCGCCTTCCTCGGCGCCCTCGAGGTCACCGAGCACGCCATGGTGGGCGTGGTCACCGACCAGGGCCAGCCCATCGCCGCGTCCACGGGCCTGACCAGCGCGGACGCCCCCTTGGCCCCGCCCCTGCAGCAGGCGCTCGACGCCTACACCGACCAGGGCCAGGCCCAGCTGCGCTTCGAGCTGCAGGGGGAACCCCACCTGGCCCAGGTCTCCCCGTTCCTGGCGGGCGAGGCCACCTGGCTGGTGGTGATGGTGGCTCCCGAGGCCGACTTCATGGCCCCCATCCGCGTGCAACAGCGTCAGGCCTTGGTCCTGGGGGTGCTCTCCCTGCTGCTGTCCCTGGTGGCGGGGGTGGTCACCGGTCGCTGGATCGCCCGACCCCTGGTGGAGCTCACCCGCAAGGCCCGTCGGGTGCGCGGAGGCGATCTGGACGTGGACTTCACCGCCGCCTCGAGCGACGAGATCGGCACCCTGTCCCTGGCCCTGGCCGACATGGTCCAGGCCCTCAAAGACCGGGAGTTCATCCAGGGCGTGCTGGGCCGCTACGCCAACCCTGAGCTGGCCGAGCTGTGCCTGGCCGACCCCGACGCCCTGGCCCTGGGGGGGCGTCTGCAGGACGTCACCGTGCTGATGTCCGACCTGCGGGGCTTCACGGCGCTGACCGAGCGGCTGGGTCCCGAAGAGATGATCGAGCTGCTCAACGACTACCTGGGCCGCATGGCCACCGTGATCCAGGACCACGGCGGCACCATCAACGAGTTCATCGGCGACGCCATCCTGGTGCTCTTCGGCGCCCCCTTCGAGCACCCCGACGACCCCGAGCGCGCCGTGCGCTGCGCCTACGCCATGCAACAGGCCCTGGTGCAGCTCAACCGCGACAACGCAGCCCAGGGCCTGCCCGCCCTGGGCATGGGCATCGGCCTGCACTGCGGCCAGGTTGTCGCCGGGAACATCGGCAGCGCCGAGCATGCCAAGTACGGGGTGGTGGGCACGGTGGTCAACGCCACCGCCCGCATCGAGGCGCTGACGGTGGGCACCCAGACCCTGATCTCGGGGGAGCTGTACTCGCGCACCCAGAATGTGGCTCAGGTCGGCCCGCTGCGCACAGAGTCCATGAAGGGGCTGCCAGCGCCCATGGAAGTCTATGCGTTGCTGGGGGTAGCCGAGGCAGGCTGAGTCACCGCCCTCGCCGCCGGCGCTCCTCGGCCACTTCCTTGATCATCTTGGCCATGCGACGACCGGCGCGCTTGCGCGCCCGGGGATCGCGCATGGCCTGGCGGGCGACCACCTCGGCCTGCAGCGTGCGCCAGCTCTCCACCCGCGCGGCGTCCAGCGTGCCCGCCTCGACCGCAGCCACCACCGCACAGCCCGGCTCGTCGAGGTGACGGCAGTCGCGGAAGGCGCAGCGCTCGTTCAGGGCGGTGATCTCGGCGAAGGTGGCGTCCAGGCCCTGGTCGCTCCACAGGGCCACCTCGCGGATACCCGGGGTGTCGATGATCAGGCCCCGATCCTCGGCCAGCAGGTGCAGGTGTCGAGCGGTGGTTGTGTGCTGGCCCAGGCCGTCCCGCTCCCGCACCTCCCGCGTAGGCTCGACCTCGCGGCCCTGCAGCTCGTTGAGCAGCGAGGACTTGCCCACCCCCGACGATCCCAGCATCACCACGGTGCGGCCGGGAGCCAGGTGGGGCAGCAGCTCGTCCCTGCCGCCCGCCCAGCGGGTGGTGCTGGTGATCACGGGCACCCCCGGGGCCGAGGCCTCGGCGATACCGATGGAGCGACCGAGCTCGGCCGGATCGAGATCGATCTTGTTGATGACCACCACCGGCTGCACACCGCCTGCGTAGCAGAGGGCCAGGAAGCGCTCGAGCCGGCGGGGGGCCAGATCGCCCCCCAGGGCGGTGACCAGCAGGGCCACATCCACGTTGGCCGCCAGCACCTGGGCCGTGGTGGCCCGCCCGGAGGCCTGCCGCACCAGGGTGGTGGCGCGCTCGAGGCGCTGCACGATGGTGACAGGCTCCAGCTGCAGGGCCACCCAGTCCCCAACGGCCAAGGACTCTCCCCTGCTGTCGATGGTCCACGCGCCAGCCGGGGAGACCAGCTCCACGGTGCTGCGGTGTAGACCCGCCACCCGGGCCGGCGTCAGCCCGGGCAGATCGAGTGCGGCCAGCTGAGCAGCGCGGGCCGGGGTCCAGCCGAGAGCTTCGAGGGTAGGCATAGGGCGGACTATCGGACGAAGTCAGCGGTGTCGCGGGGCTCGATCTTGTAGGCGTTGTAGGTGTAGGTCAGCGGGCCCGTGACCGTAGTGAAGGTGTCACCCAAGCCGTAGTAGTCCTGGTAGGTGAAGAACATGTCGTCCACGGAGATCCCGAAGTTCGTCATGGACTCGCCGTAGCTGTCGGGCACCGAGCTGATCTCCACGCCCCCGAGCTTCAACAGCACGCCTTCGTAGGGCTCCCAGTCGCTCGGAGGACTGCTGAGGGTGGTCGTCATCACCATGCCGGTGCCGGTGGCCACCACATCGGCCGCAGAGGCCACATAGATCTCGGTGAGATCGTAGTACTCGCTGATCACGCCGGTAATGGACAGCGTGTCGCCCCGGCGGACGTCCACCATGTCGGTCCCGCAGTAGACGTAGACGCCGCTGTAGGGACCGCCGCCGTAGTCCTGCACGAAGAAGCCGCCGCTGCCGTAGGAGGTCTGGGTGGTGACGATTACATCGTCGAGGATGACGGCCTCGCCATCACCGTAGATGCCTCGCTGGACGTCCTCCACGGTGGCCACGTCGGTGTCGGCGTCCGCATCGGCATCGGCGTC
>CALDOK010000175.1 GCA_937912125.1 uncultured Pseudomonadota bacterium | reverse complement strand
GCGCGCCGTACGCGGCAGGGTGGGGTGAGCCCCGGAAGTATGGCGCGCCTCGCGCACCGCGCCGCCCTGGGCCCCGAAGGACCGTGCGCGCCTACTCGGGCTGGTACGCCTCGGGGACGCCATAGACCCCCAGCTCCAGGGCGTACACGTCGCCGTTGTCACGCTCGAGCACGTACAGCACGTCTTCTTCCCAGCCGCCGACCCCGTTGCCCCAGTGCATGTTGGGAATCCAGGTGGCGTTGATGTCGTTGACCAGCTCGAAGTCCGTGCCCTCGGCGGCGTAGCGGTAGACCCGGCCCGACACGTACTCGGTGACGTAGACATTGTCGCAGGCGTCCACCGCGATGCCGTCCAGGCCACCCTTCTCGCCCCAGCCGAACCAGGGCTCACAGACCACCCCCCAGCCGTAGTGGGAGTAGTCCTCGCACTGCCCCACCCACGGGCCCGAGGGGTAGGCGGCCGAGCATGCGTCGCCCAGCTCCAGACCCCGGCAGCCGTCGGCCATCAGGTCGTAGTCGCCGTCGACCATGCAGAGCTTGGCACCCTCCCAGCCGGTCACGCAGTAGCCATATTCACCCTCGAGGCGACACGAGCTGTAGTCGGTCCGGCCGATGCACTGCTCGACCCGGCCGGCGTCCGCCCGCGGACAGAAGAGATCGTCGACGATGTCGGGCACGGAGGCGCAGGCACCCTCGACGGCCTGGCCCAGCAGCTGGGTCTGGCACGGGTCCCGCTCGCTGGCCCCACTGCAGGCCGCGTGGTCTCGGTTCACCTCGCAGGTCAGGGCGCCGTCGCCCGGGTCCACGCAGGCGCCCTCGCCGCCGTAGACCATCATGCAGACATCGCCCGGCTGCGCGTCGACGCAGGGAGTGGGGATGGCGTCGACGTCGATGCTGGGCACGTAGCCGAGCAGCAGGGGATCGACCCACGGGGCCTCGGAGCGACGCCCGATGGCATGCACGGTGCCCCCGCCAAAGCTGGTGACGTAGAGGGTCTCGTAGTCGGTGGAGAACTGCAGGCCGTTGGGGTGGTGCAGCCCCTGAGCCACGATGCTGTACTCTCCGGTCTCCGGATCGATGCGCCGCACGCGCCCAGCGTCGTGCTCACTGACGTAGACGAAGCCCTCGGGGTCTACCTCGATGCCGTTGGGGTAGGCCATGCCGGAGACCACCACCTCGGCGCCGCCGCCGGGCCTGACCCGCATCAGCGAGCCCGTGGCCGCGTCGCTGTACACGAAGCTGCCGTCGAGCAGCTGGTGCATCCCGCTGGTCCACTGCCCAGCGTTGGGCAGGATCACCTTGCGCTCGCCCTGCATGTTGATGCCGATGAGGTTGCCGCCGTAGTCGATGCCCACCAGGTAGCCCTCGTTGTCCAGGACGAAGTCCTCGGCCGGGATGAAGCCCCGCAGCCTGGTGGAGTCCACCGGCAGCGGCGCGAGCTCATCACAGTCGTGCACAACCGGAGCGCTGTCGACGGTGTCGACGGTGTCGACGGTGTCGACGGTGTCCGGCTGGGTGTCGTCAGGGACCCGGCTGTCGATGGCCGGAGCGCAGCTGCAGCCCGCCAGGAACAGGGTGGACAGCAAGCTGATGTGCATGATCGTCTCCTCGGGGCTCACTCGCAGATCTCGATAGCCTCGTTGCACTCCTGCCCCTCGGGGCAGTCCTCGTCGTCATCGCAGGGGGTGAACCCATCGACCCGCACGTCGGTGGTGCGGGTGGAGGACAGCACGAAGTCCACGCAACCCGCCTGCCCCAGGGGGACGGAGTCGGCGGTGCGGCGAACCAGGCCGCCGTTGGGGAAGCCGGTGACCCCCGCCGTCACCAGCAGGTCGATCATGCTGGCGGGGACCATGCCCTCGCCGTCGTCGGCGAAGCTGCAGGACAGGCTGATGGGGGTGGCGCCATGTTGATCGATGGTGATGCGCAGCACCACCTCCGAGCGCGCCAGCTCGGTGGGCGGCTCCCAGGTGATGGCCAGATCCCGTCCCTCGAACAGCAGCCAGGTCTCCTGGGTGAGCACGAGCTGCTCCACGCCGACACCATGGAGGGTGATGGGCCCCCACGGCCCCTGCTCGATGACGAGCTGCGCCAGCCGGCCGACCTGGTAGGCGGGGTGGCCCACCGAGGTGTCGAAGTAGGTGAAGCCCGGGGAGACGGGGTCCATACTCACCGTCTCACCCAACCCCAGGATGGAGACGGAGCCGAGGTCCTGGGTCGCGGGGTAGGGCACGCAGCTGCCGCCGAAGTCGCAGGCCTCGTCCGCCTGGCAGGGGGGGTGACAGTACGGATTGTTGCGACGCAGGGCTCGGCAGTCACCCTCGGCGACCACTTCCTCGAGCACGGTCATGGGCACGACCCCGTCGCCGACGGAGCCGCTGACGGTGGAGTAGTCCAGCAAGGCGTCCACCACGAAGCCGCCGTAGTCCAGCTCCATGGCGCAGGCACCGGCCAGGGGGATGGTGGCGGGGTCACCATCGAGGCCCCCGCTGTCGACGGAGCTGTCGGCGGGGCTGTCCACGGGCTCATCGACCTCGCCACACCCACCGCAGACCAGCAGCGCGATGGCCAGCCATGACCGCAGGCTCAACCGCCCCACCCCGGGTAGGGCCGGGCCTGCTTGACCCACAGCTGGGGCTCGTCGTCGGGGTCGTCGTCCCAGTCGTCGTCGAACTTGAACTCCACGTCCATGCCGTAGAAGCCGTCGCCGCCGTAGACCTCGTAGAACTGGCTGTGGATGGCGGACAGGGCGGTGCCCAGGGCGTAGGTCTGAGCCGAGCTCAGCACCGTCTCGCCCTCTGGGATCAGGCTCGAGTGGGCCAGGTAGACCACCGGCTGGCCGGGCATGTCGTAGTAGTAGAGGAAGACGTCGGAGGTGACGCCCGCGTCGGGCTGCACCACCGAGTCTTCACCAGCCTGCACGTTGATGTAGAAGGCCGGCTCCATGCCCGTTGTGTCGTAGATGTTGGCCGTGATGGCCACGCCGTTGGCTTCCTCGTCGGTGAAGCTGTGGTGGCACAGCAGCGCCATGCCGATGTCGGTGTGGGGGATGCTGTAGTACTCACGCTCCTCGTAGGCGCGGTAGCTCCACAGGCTGGACCACACGTTCTTGACGGCCTGATCCACCGGATCGCTGCTGTCGCCCAGCTCGGCGCTCTCGCTGTCGTACAGGCCAGCGCCGTTGAACCCGTTGAGATCCTCGGCGTTGGTGCTCGAGCGGAAGCGCATCCGGGTGTCCGGGTAGTCGGCCTCGAGCTTGGCGCTGAGCATCGCGTAGAAGTCGGGGTCGATGGGCGCGTCCTTGATGGCCTGCTGCAGCTCCTCGAGCATCGTCCGACGGGTGGCGGCGTCGGCGAGGAAGTCCGGGTCGGCCAGCATCTTCTCGGCGACCGGGTACAGCCCGGCCTGCTCCATGTGCTGGTTGTAGTAGTAGACCGGGACGACGAAGGCGGGGGGGTGGGGCACCGCGTCGCCGATGATGGCCATGCCGCCGTAGTGGGTGGCCTTGCCGCCAAAGGCGGGGACCGCAGCGGTGATGGCGTCGTCCAGGTTGTAGGTGTCGAGGTCGAGGATCTCGGCGTCATCGCGCAGGTCGGTGACCGAGAGGTCCATCGCGCTGACATCGAGGGGGTCGGGCTTGAACTCGTCCCACCAGGCGTCGGCTTCTTCCTGGGTGACCTCGCGCACCCTCCAGTCCATGGCCTCGACGCACAGCTCGGCCCACTTGCCCTCGAGGGCGCGCAGCTCTTCCTGATCCCAGGCGTCCCGCAGGGCCATGTTCGGCGTGCCGCGGTTCTGGGAGAGCACGTTGATGTGGGACAGGGGGGTCTGCCATGTGGCCGTGATGATGCCCGAGACCACCGAGATGTCGTTGGGCACAGCGTCGAGCACCACGATCTCCCGGGAGCTGACGTTCTCGACCCCATCGCTCTCGTAGAAGCCGATGGTGCCCATGGAGCAGCCCAGGTTCAGCGGCTGGAAGGTGATGCCCGCGAACAGCTCGTCGGTGGTGATGATCTTGACGTCGGAGCCCAGGTTCGGGACCCGCGCCTCCACGGACTCGGAGCTGGGATGGAAGTACAGCTCGCTGCCGAAGTAGGCGTTGTCCCGGATGAGCCTGTAGGCCGCGGTGATCATGTCGGCATCGGCCGTGTCGTAGGGCGCGATCTCGTAGGCCCAGACATCTGGCTCTTCGTAGAAGGTGACCGCGCCCAGCAGGAAGCGCCGGCTGGGGCTGTAGTACTCGGTGGTGTTGAACTGACCCAGGTCAGGCACCAAGGGCAGCCCATCACCGCTCAGGTTGGCCCAGGCGAAGTTCCAGTGGATGGGGTAGCGCTCGCTGTTCTGGAAGTACAGGCTGTCGCCGTCGGAGCGATCGATGACGGTCTTGACCGAGCTGGCCCCGGGGATGGAGGCGTCCAGGGGCAGCGACGCCAGGGCGCCGAAGTCGTCCCAGCAGCCGACCCGGTCGCTGAAGTCCGGTTCCTCGCCCGTGGGAATTACACAATCCCAGACGATGCCGGTCTCGACGCCCGGATCCGGAGTACAGCCGAGCAGCAAGGACAGCAGCGGCAGAAGCAGAGATGATGTTCGCATGATGAATCTCACAGGCGAGCGGTGCTCCATGCACGCTCTGGACGCCGCAACACTGTAGCTCGGAACCTGCGGGTTGCCGTGTGAACCTGATGCGAACACCCGGCTCCAGGGAGCCGGGGTCGCAGATCGTACTTCGCGCGTCCCACTCGCCGCCGCGCCGCCAGGCCCCCCCAGAAGCCCCGCCCGGCGAGCGTCAGCCGCCCCACCCCACATTTTCGCGTTCGAGTCCGTGGGAAGGACCGGCGAACATGATCACGTTAGCGCATGGGCACGCCGCCGGTGCCAACACAGTGCACACAAACGACAACTTCCTGCCTTTGCGGCCTATTCTTCTGCGCCGCCCTCGCGCATACCCGAGAGGCTCACCTGGCTGGGATCGAGGCAGAGCCTGGTGGCGCCCTGCTCCTTCTCGATGATCCCACCGTCCAGCCCACAGGCCTCGAAGATGCGCCGGGTGTGGAAGATGAGCGTGTGCAAGGCATTTCGACTCATGCGCTCCCCACGCTTGCCCCACAGCACGCTGCGCAGCTCGGCGTCGGTGACCCAGCCCCCCGGTTCCCGGGCCAGGTAGTCCAGCAGCAAGAAGGCATTGCCGGCCCGCTGTTCGTGGCGTTCTTCGCCCCAGCGCACGAACACGGCCCCCTCCCCCGGGCCTTCGGCATGCAGATCGAGCTGCAGATCATCAGGCAGGGCCCGCTGCAGGCCGCTGGTGCGGCCGTGTTCGGCGGTGCCAACCGATGGCGGTGACGCCGCGAGCAGCCCAACGGTCCACGCGGGCCCTCGGGCGAAGCGCAGCACGTCGCCCGGCTGCAAGCTCACCCGTTGCTGCAGGCGCCGACCGTTGAGGCTGGTGCCGTTGCGGGAGCCCAGATCGCGCACGTACCAGCCGTCGTTGACCCACTCGATGACCGCGTGGAAGCTCGAGACCGCAGGCTGCTCGAGGCGCAGATCATTGCCCGGATGGCGCCCCACCTTGAGGCAGGCACCAAAGCGCGCCACCAGTCCGGGGCGGGGGCCGTGGAGTTCGGAGTAGTCGGACAAAGGACCACCAAGCCGTGAACGTAGAGAGATAACCTGACCCTCAGCTGCATGAGCCAAGGGACGGTCAGGCGATAAGTGTTTGTTTTGCTGAACACAAAAATTATCACCGACTGAAGCGAGCGAACCCGAGCGACCTCCGATAGAATGAGCCGATGCACAGTCCGGACCAACCCACCCTCTGCCAAGGGCGCTACCGACTGGTGGAGATCCTGGGCGAAGGCGGCATGGCGGTAGTCTACCGGGCCTTCGACGAGCACCTGCGGGTGGAGCGCGCCATCAAGCAGCTGGCACCTGCGGCCGCCAAGATGCCCGAGGCGCGCGCCAGGCTGGAGACCGAAGCCAGGGCCATGGCCAGCCTTGCGCACCCCAACATCGTGTCGGTCTTCGACATCCGACGGGACGAGAAAGAGCTCTTCCTGGTCATGGAGTTGATCACCGGCGGCACCCTGTGGGACTGGGTCCGGGGCTTCGGTCCCATGCCCCCACGCCTGGCCGCGCAGGTGATGGTGCCCGTGCTCGAGGCCATCGGGGCGGCCCACCAGGCGGGGATCGTGCACCGCGACCTCAAGCCCCACAACATCATGCTCGACGCCACCGGCACTCCCAAGGTGGCCGACTTCGGCATCGCCCATGTGCAGGAGCCGCTGTCCGAGGGCTCCTTCACCCGCACCGGCACCGTGCTGGGCACCTGGGCCTTCATGGCACCGGAGCAGCGGCACTCGGCGCGCCAGGTGGACGAGCGCACCGACCTGTACGCCCTCGGTGCCACCCTCTACTGCCTGCTCACGGCCGAGCCGCCCTTCGACCTCTTCGCGGCCGACCTGGACGCCCGCTTACTGGGCGACATCGCACCTCCGCTGGCCAGGATCATCCAGCGCGCCACGCGCTACAATCCCGACGACCGCTACGCCGACACCCACGAGATGGCCCAGGCCATCACCGCCGCCATCCCGCTCCTCGACCCGGTTCCCGAAGACACCCCCCGCCTGGGCACCGCCCCCGTCCAGGGGCACCACGCGGGGGGCGACACCGCCGGCTACACCAGCGCCAGCAAAGGCTTGAGCACCGACGGGCCCGCTGCGGACCTGATCTTCGGCCGCCGGCAGCTCCACTCCGCCTCCTTCGACGAAGACGGCGGCGGCTCGGGGCCCGATCCGACGCTTCGCTGGAAGCTCCTGGTCACGGTCGGCCCCGCCCTCATCGCCGCCGCTGCAGGCGGCGCGGTCATGCTCAGCCACGCGGGCGACCACCCACCGCAGGCCGCACCGGCCCAGGTCACGTTCGCGGGCGACGCCCTCGAGGTCATCCTGCAGGATCCCCAAGGGCAGGCCTACGGTCCCGGGCAGCTCCCGCCGGGCCCCTACCACATCCAGGCCATCTTCCCAGCGGCGGACCACCCGGTGGATGCGGGCGTGTTCGACCTGCAAGCCGGTACCTCGCTCTCGCTGCTCTGCCAGGCCGAGACCCAGCGCTGCGAGCCCGCGCCCGACAGTCTCTAGCGGGCGGCCTGGTCGTTCTCTAGCATCCGGCGCCACAGGGCCATGGCGGCCCGGCGGGCACGCGCATCGACGGCCAGCTGATCGACGCCCACCGGCTCGCGATCCCACAGGCGCCACTGGCCGCCGGTCATCACGTGGCGGACCATGCCCGAGGTGAAGCGGAAGATGATGGCGTTCGCCAGGTTCTCACCCAGCAAGGGCGGGCCGGGGATGGGGTCGAGGACCAGCAGGTCGGCCTGGGCCCCAGGCTGGATGAGCCCCAGGGTGACGCCCAGCTTGTCACCAGCGAAGGTCGAGGCAGCGTGCAGCGTCTGCAGGAAGCGGTCGGCGAACCAACCGACGCCGCCCTCCTGGGAGCGGAAGTAGGCCGCCTGGACCTCGGCGATCATGTCTCCGCCGATGCCGTCGGTGCCCAGCACGCTGTGGGGGCCGAAGTGCTGCAGGGGGGCGTAGCCCACGCCGTTGTTCATGTTGGAGCGGGCCTGGTGAGAGGTCCACGCGCCCGCATCATAGGCACGCTGCAGCTCGTCCGGGCTCAGGTGCACGCAGTGGGCCAACAGGCTGCCGGGCACCAGGGCGCCCAGGCGCTCCATGCGGTCGATCAGGGGCTCGCCCACCAAGACCTCGTCGCCTGCGGCCTCGGCCACGTGGATGTGCACGCCCACACCCGCCTCGCGGGCCAGGTCCCCACAAGCCCGCAGCGTGTCGTCGCTCAGGGTGAAGTTGGCGTGGGCGCCAACCATGACCGCACGCCAGCCGTCGGGGACCGAGGCGAGCAGCTGCTTGTGGGCGTCCAGGCCCGCCTGAGCCTCGGCGGGGCCGCCGCGGTCGGTGACCTCGTAGCAGAGCACACGGCGCAGGCCGAGCTGGTCCAAGGCGCCGTCGAGGGTCTCGAGGCTGCCCACGACGTAGTTGGGCGAGGCGTGGTGGTCCACGATGGTGGTGACGCCCACCCGGAGGGCCCCGATACCGCCCACCAGGCCGCAGAGCTCGACGCTCTCGCGGTCCAAGGCTTTGTCCATGCGCCACCAGACCTTGGCCAGCATGTCGGCGAAGTCCACGGGGGCGTCGGGCAGGAAGGGCATGCCGCACGCGAGCGCGGAGTACAGGTGGTGGTGGCCGCAGACCAGGCCAGGCATCACCCAGCGACCCGCCAGGTCCACGACCTGCTCACCCTCCTGGGGGCTCAGCTCGGCCGCCAGCTCGTGGATGCGACCGTCGCGAATACGGATATCGGCCAGCTCGACCCGAGGCGGATCGAAATGGATCACCGTGGCGCCGGTGAGCAGGAGCGGCAGATTCGCTGATACGTTGCTTTCCATGGAGGCCTTCCAGATACGATGGGGAGGTTGGTGGGAGCGCCACTAACCGGGTCGGGCCGCTGCGTTCAAGCACAGGGACGCGAGGCGCGGAAGGGGGAGATAGGGTGGGTGATGGCTTCAGCCCACGAGACGGCACCATGAGCACAGTTCGATTCACGCTCAACGGCAGCCCCGTGGAGGTCCACGACCTCCCGGGAACCACCACCCTGCTGCGCTACCTCCGCGAACACGCGGGGCTGGTCGGCACCAAAGAAGGCTGCGCCGAGGGGGACTGCGGCGCCTGCACAGTGGCCATCCTCGAGGATCGGCCAGGTGCCCCCCCCGCGTGGCGCGCGGTCGATGCCTGCCTGATCTTCCTGCCCATGGTCCACGGTCGCCAGGTGCTCACGGTCGAGGGCCTGGCTGACGCCCAGGGCCAGCCCCACCCCGTGCAGCAGGCCGTAGTGGGCCTGCGGGCCTCCCAGTGCGGCTTCTGCACGCCCGGGGTGGTGATGTCCCTGTTCGAGGCGAGCTACCGCGACGATCTCGACCCCGGTGATCGCGCCGCCCTGGACGAACAGATGGCGGGCAACCTGTGCCGCTGCACGGGCTACGGCCCCATCCGCCAGGCCGTGGCCGAGCTCGCCGGCAGCAGGCCCGACGACCGCTTCGAGGCCGCGCGCCAGACCTTCGAAGCCCACACTCCCCAGCTTGCGCTCCAGGCGGGCGGTCAGGCCTACTTCCAGCCAGGCAGCCTGGCCGAGGTCTACGAGATCCGCGCCGAGCATCCCGACGCTGTGCTGGTGGCAGGCGGCACCGACCTGGCCCTCGAGGTCACCCAGCGTCAGCGCCACTTCCCTGTGGTCATCGGCCTCGAGGCTCTGCACGAGCTGCGCAGCTTCAGGCGAGAGCCCGATGGCTGGCGACTGGGGGCGGGCCTCAGCCTCACCCGCCTCGGGGAGCTGATGGCCGGCGAGCTGCCTGCCCTGGACAAGCTGCTGCGCTGGTTCGGCGCCCGCCAGATCCGCAACCGCGGCACGGTAGGCGGAAACCTCTGCAACGCCTCGCCGGTGGGCGATCTGGCGCCGCTGCTGCTCGCACTGGACGCCACGGCCGTGGCCGTCGGTCCTCGCGGTGAGCGCCACGTCCCCCTGCGAGAGTTCTTCCCCGGCTACCGCCAGACCGCCCTGGCCAGCGACGAGCTGCTGCTGCGGGTCGAGGTTCCCAAGCCGCCGCCTGGGGCCTTCGTGGCCTCCTACAAGGTCAGCAAGCGCCGCGAGCTGGATATCAGCGCTGTCTCCGCGGGCATGCTGGTGCAGCTCGACGCCCAGGGTGCCGTGGCCACCCTGCGCTTGGCCTACGGAGGCGTGGCCGCGACCCCGGTGCGCGCGCTGCACACCGAGCGTCGCCTCCAGGGCCGCCCCTGGACCGAGGCCGAGCTGCAGGGCGCTGTACACCACCTCGAGCAGGACTTCGAGCCCATCAGCGACCACCGCGGATCCGCCCGCTACCGCCGCCTGTTGGCTCGCAACCTGCTGCTGGGCTTCGCCCTCGAGTACCCCCTCCCCGACCGCGATCTCCTGCAGCCCTTCCCCACCGGCACAGTCCGCACCTCCTGAGCAGGGAACCCCATGTCCAGCCCCCTCGGCCAGTCACACCCCCACGAGAGCGCGTGGCGCCACGTCGCCGGCACCGCTCGCTACATCGACGACATCCCCGAGCCAGCCGGCCTGCTGCACTGCATGGTGCTGCCCTCGCCCCACGCCAGGGCGCGGATTGTACACACCGATGCCTCGGCCGCCCTGGCGCTGCCAGGGGTCCACGCTGTGCTCTTCGGATCCGACGTGCCAGGCGAGAACCAGTGCGGGGCCATCAAGGCGGACGAGCCGCTGCTCGCCGACGCCGAGGTGTTCTGCATCGGGCAGGCGGTGGCCGCGGTCTTCGCCGAGGATCGAGACCAAGCGCGCCGGGCCCTCGGGCTCATCCGGGTCGACTACGAGCCGCTGCCGGCCGTGCGCGACCTGCACGAGGCCATCCGGCGGGGGATGTTCCATGTGGATCCCCACACCATCGCCCGGGGCCAGCCCGACGAGGCCATGGCGGGGGCCCCGTTCCGGATGCGTGGCCAGACCGCGACGCCCAGCCAAGAGCACATGTACCTCGAGGGACATGCCGCCATGGCCGTTCCCGGCGAGGGCGACACCGTCCACGTCACCACCAGCAACCAGCACCCCACGGGCGCCCAGGTCATCGTGGCCCGGGTGCTGGGCTGGGGTCGGCATCAGGTGGGCATCGAGAGCCCCCGCATGGGCGGCGGCTTCGGCGGCAAGGAGACCCAGGGCGGTCAGTGGGCCGCCATGGCCGCGCTGGGCGCCGCCCACACCGGACGCCCGGTGAAGCTGCGCTTCGACCGCCACCACGACATGGTGCTCACCGGCCGGCGCCACCCCTTCCACAGCGAGTGGGAGGTGGGCTACGACCAGCAGGGTCGCATCCTGTCGCTGGTGGCCGAGCTGTACGCCGACGCGGGCTTCGCCGCCGACCTCTCCCCGTCGATCCTCGACCGAGCCCTGTACCATGTGGACAACGCCTATTGGCTGCCCGACCTGCGGGTGACCGGCCAGGTGGTCCGCACCCACACCGTCTCGAACACCGCCTTCCGGGGCTTCGGTGCCCCGCAGGGCATGCTGGTCATCGAGCACATCCTCGAGCGCATCGCTGACGCCACAGGGCTCGACCCCCTCGAGGTCCGGCGCGCCAACCTGTACGGCCCTGCTCCCCGCGACGTCGCCCCCTACGGCCAGCCCATCGGTGAGTTCCGGGTGCCCCGCATCCTGGACGAGCTCTGCGTGGACCTCGAGCAGCGCCGCGCCGCGGTCGCCGCCTTCAACAACAGCCACACCCATCGCAAGCGCGGCATCGCCGTGGCGCCGGTGAAGTTCGGGATCTCCTTCACCAACAGCTTCCTCAACCAGGTGGGGGCCTACCTGAGCGTCTACACCGACGGCTCGGTGCAGCTCAACCACGGCGGCACCGAGATGGGCCAGGGCCTGTACACCAAGATGCTGCAGATCTGCAGCCACGATCTCGGCGTCCCCATGGACCGCATCCGGCAGATGCCCACCTGCACCGACAAGGTGCCCAACACCCCACCCACGGCGGCCTCCAGCGGCTCGGACCTCAACGGCCAGGCCGTACGGGATGCCTGCGAGAAGCTCGTGGAGCGCCTGAGGCCCCTGGCTGCCAGGGCCCTGGGGGTCGAAGTGGAGGCCATGCACGTCGCCGCGGGCAACCGCTCGCCTTGGCCCCACGCCGCCGACGGTGCTCCCGCCTGGGCCTGGACCGACCAGGGCGAGAGCATGAGCTTCGCCCAAGCCTGCACCCAGGCCTGGCTCAACCGCGTGCCCCTGGCCTCGGCCGGCTACTACGCCACCCCCGACATCCACTACGATCGCAGCGCTGGCAGGGGCAAGCCCTTCCACTACTTCGCCTACGGCGCCTCCATGTCCGAGGTGGAGCTCGACGGGCTCACCGGCGAGTGGCGCCTGCGCTGGGTGCGCATCCTCCACGACGTGGGCGACAGCTTGAGCCCCGACATCGACCGAGGCCAGATCGAGGGCGGCTACCTTCAGGGCGTTGGCTGGCTCACCTGCGAGCAGATGGTCTGGAGCGAAGCAGGCCACGTGCTCACCACCGGCCCGTCCACCTACAAGATCCCCGCAGTGGGCGACGCTCCCCTCGAGCTCGAGCTGCGCCTGCTGGAGCGGGCGCACACACCCGAGGTCATCCACGGATCGAAGGCCGTGGGCGAGCCCCCCTTCTGCCTGGCCATCAGCACCTGGCTCGCCCTGCGTCGGGCCGTGCGCTCCTTTGGCGGCCGCGAGCTCGGCCTGCCCGCCACACCCGAGTCCCTGCTGCTGGCCATCGAAGCTGGTCGGAACGGCTGATCCAGGCGTTCGACGGTCCTGCTCGGCGGACTTGGGCACACGCGGATCGGTGATGTGCGAGCACGAGGTGGATTGATCGGCTTACAGGGTCGTGCTAGCGGATCGTATACCCCGCCCACGAGGGCACGGAGTCTCCATGGAGCACCGCGACGCCGACCTCCTCAGTCCTATCCTCGACGCCATCGGCCAAGCCGGCCCCGCGACCCTCTTGGTGGTCCAGGGTGCCAACGATGGCTGCCTGGGCACGCTGGTGCGGGCCCTGCTTCCCGCGTGGCCCGAGCTGGGTGTGCAGTCCGATGCCCAAGCCTTGGCGGACGCCCCCCATGGCAGCCTGCAGTTCCTGCGCCCGGAGCCAGACCAGCCCGCATGGCTCGTCCAGGCCCAGGCCCATTGCACGGCGCGCGAGCTGCGGCTGGTGCTCTGGATGGACCCGGACGCCACCGACGATCTACAGTCACTGGCCGACGCGCCCTCGTTCGTTTGCCCCGCGCGCCCCGTGAGTCACGGGGTCCAGGGCTTGCACTCCGGCGCCCACGGCCCGGGTGTCGAGTGGCTAGGCGGCCCCCTCGCCCCCGCCCTCGAGGCGGCCCATCCCGAGCGCGCCATCCGCTGGATCAGCGCCTCTGCGACCTACGACGAGCTGCTCGCCGCCGTGGCCGAAGCCGGCGACGACTGGGCCTGCTGGACCGAAGTCGACGGCCAGTTCACCCTGCGCCGCCTGCGCTGGGCCCTGGCCGAGCAAGGCCGCTGGGGCCGCTCGGTGTTGGTCGAGCCCGAGATCAGCTCGCCGGGTTGGTGGCCGGTCCACGCACAGCTCGCTCCCCTCGCCGCCTCCATGGAGCGCCTGGCTCAGGCCGGCGCCACCCAGCCCGGACGCCTCGCGGCCCTGGCCGACTTCGAGCCCGAGGGCATCGACCTGGTCGAGGTGCTGCTGGCCACCGAGGCCCCCGAGGCCGAGCTCCAGGCGGCCATGAGCGCCGAAGGCGATCCCGGCGCAGCCCTGGCCCGCCTGGGCCGCGCCCGCGGCCTGTTCACCGACGACGACGTGGTCAACCGCCTGGTGGCGCCCCCGATCCAGCGCGCCTTCGGCGCTGACCAAGCCATCGGAGCCCTGCGCCTCGAGCGCTTCGAGAAGCTGGGCGAGCAGGTGCTCGAGAGCGAAGACGTCCCCATGGACCTGCTGGGCTCCTGGGCCACCACCACCGCCCTGCCCATCCCGGTGCAGGTGCTCGACTGGTCCACGGGCCAGGCCACCGCCTGGCTGGTCGAGGCCGCTCTGCGCCACGGCCCGGCCACGGCCGAAGACTGGCGAGCCATCGCCGACGCCGCCATCCGCATGGGCGACGCCCACGTGGGTGCCCGCTGGGCCGACAAGGCCCTCGAGTTCACCGAGGTCGACGAGATCACGCGCTCCCGCGCCCTGTACACCCGCGCCCGCGCCGACTACCGCCTGGGTGCCCACGCGGCCTCCGAGCAGCGCCTGCGCCGCGCCCTCGAGATCCAGGAGCGCATCCTGGGCCCCGACCACCACGAGGTCGCACGCACGCTGCACGCCCTGGGCCAGGCGCTCAACCGCCTCGAGCGCTACCCCCAGGCCCTGGCCATCTACAACCGGGCCCGGGACATCGAGCAGCGCAACCTCGAGCCCAACCACCCCGACATGGCCGTCACCCTGCATGCCATCGGGCAGGTGATGGTCCACCTCAACCGCTACGAAGAAGCCCTGCGCGCCTTCCAGCAGGCCCTGGCCATCAAGGAAGAGAAGCTCGGCCCCGAGCACCCCTCCACAGCGTCCACCCTGCACGCCATCGGCCAGGCCCTCACGCGCCAGGGCAAGTACAAGGAAGCCCTCGAGGCCTTCCAGCGCGACCTGCGCATCACCCGCAAGCAGCTGGGCAAGGACCACCCTTCCCTGGGCACCAGCCTGCACTCCATCGGCCAGACCTACACCCTGATGGGTCGCCACGAGTACGCGCTGGCCTGCTTCGCGCGCGAGATCAAGATCCTCGAGCGCGCTCTGGGCAAGGGCCACCCCGACACCACTCAGGCGCTGGACGCCATGGGCCAGGTGCTCACCGACACCGGCCACCTCGAGCTGGCGGTCAGCCGCTACAAGAAAGCCCTGGCCATCAAGGAGGCCCACCTGGGCCCGGAGCACCGCGGCACCGCCCGCACGCTGTACGCGCTGGGCCACACCTACACCCGCCAGGGTGAGCTCGAGCTGGCCCTCGAGGCCTTCGAGCGCACCGTGGACATCCGGCGCGCCACCGAAGGCAAGCAGCATCCGTACACCGCCTTGGCGTGGCATGCCCTGGGTCAGGTCTACGCCCGCCTGCGCGAGTATCGCCAAGCCATCGGCTCCTACGACCAGGCGCTGGCCATCAAGAACAAGGTGCTGGGTCCCGAGCACCCCGAGACCGCCATCACCCGCTTCGAGCGTGGCCGCGCCCTGCGCGACTCCGGCGATGGCGCCGGCTACACCGAGATGATGGCCGCCACCGGCGCCCTGGTCCGCGAGCTCGGCCCCGAGCACCCCATGGTCAAGGCCGCCAAGCACGCCCTCAGCTAGCAGCCGCTCCTTGCTCGCCCCCTTACCCGGTCAGCAGGCCGCCGAGGCGCTCCGTGCCGCAGGGGTGCCCTTGGTTCGGGCCGTCGAGCTGTCGGCCCACGAGCCAGAGCTGCGCGCCCGACAGATCCGGGAGCTGGGCGACCAGCTGGGCTGGCCCGTGGCGCTCAAGGCGGATGGGCCCAGCCTCTCCCACCGCAGCGAGCGAGGGGCCGTGGTGCTGGGCATCGCAAGCACCAGCGAGCTCGAGCGCCAGGCCCAGGCTCTGATCCACCGCCTGGGCCCTGAGGTGCACAGCCTGCAGGTGCAGCCCCTGGTCCGGCCAGGCCCCGAGCTGCTCGCAGGCTGGCTGCGGGACCCCACCTTCGGCCCAGTGCTGCTGCTGGGCCGCGGAGGTGTCACCGCCGAGGCCGACCCCGACGTGACCATGCGCCTGTGGCCCTGCCCCCTGGCAGAGCTCGAGGCCATGCTCGGCGAGCTGCGAGGTCGGGCCCTGTTCCAAGGCTTCCGGGGCATGCCCCCGGTGGACCCAGGGCGGCTGGCCCTGGCCCTCGAGGCCCTGGGGATGGCGGGCCAAGCCCACCCCGCCTGGCAGAGCGTCGATCTCAATCCCCTCATCGTGCAGCCCGACGGCGGCGTGCTGGCCGTGGACCACCTGGTGGTGGCCGGCGGCGCGCCCTTCACCTCCCGCCCACTGGATCCCATCCACACCCGCGCAGCCCGCGTGGCGCCCTTCTTCCAGGGCCGCAGCGTCGCCGTGGTGGGCGCCAGCAACGCCCCGGGCAAGGCCGGCGGCGTGATCCTGAAGAACCTCGAGCGGCTGGGCTTCAGCGGGCGAATCCACCCGGTCAACCCGCGCCAGGAGCAGGTGCTTGGCCTGCCCTGCTATCCCACCCTGGCGGCCATCGGTCAGCCGGTGGACCTGGCCGTGGGGGTGATCCCCCGCGAAGCCTGCCTGCCACTGGTCGAAGACTGCCACGCGGCCGGGGTGGGCCACCTGATCATCTCCACCGCGGGCTTCTCGGATCAGGGCCCCGAGGGCGCAGAGCTGGAACGCCGCGTAGCGGAGCGCTGCGCCGAGCTCGGCATCGCGCTGATGGGCCCCAACAGCATCGGCACCCTCGAGGTGAGCACGGGCCTGGTCACCTCCCTAGCCAGCGTCGAGCCCGTCCCAGCCGGCGGCGGTGCCTACTTCGGCCAGACCGGGCTGTTCGCCTCCTGCTTCCCCCGCTGGTTCGCCGCCACCGGGCGCCAGGGGGCGCTGCGCTTCGCCTCCATCGGCAACAAGGCCGGTGTGGATGAGACCGACCTGCTGGGCTTTTTGGCTGATGACCCCGCCGTGCGCACCGTGGGCATGTACGTCGAGGGGGTCACCGAGGGCCGCAGGCTGGTGCAGGCCCTGGCCGAGACCTCGGCCCGCAAGCCCGTGGTGGTGCTCAAGTCCGGCCGCACAGCCATGGGGGCCCGGGCCGCGGCGTCCCACACCGGGGCCCTGGCCGCCGACGACCGCATCGCCAGCGCCGCCCTGCGCCAGGCCGGCTGCGTCCGCGTGCAGAGCTTCCCCGAGCTGTTCGACCAGGCACGCGCCTTCGACGTCCTTCCTCTGCCCCGGGGGGCCCGCCTGGGGGTGGTCAGCATCACCGGCGTGGGCTGCGTGCTCACCGCCGACGCCTGCGGGCTGCACGGCCTCGAGCTGCCCCCCCTGGCTCCGGCCACGGTGGACCGCATCCGCGCCGTGGCCCCCGCATGGGCCCCTGTACGCAACCCCGTGGACATGTGGTCCACCATCGAGCGGGTAGGCTCCCAGGAAGCCTACCGGCTGCTGTGCGAGGCGGTCATCCAGGACCCCTCCATCGACGCCATGCTCATCATCCACATCACCATCCCCGAGTCCCGCCTCGACCCTCAGGCCGCCTTCGGGCGGCTGGGGGCGCTGGCCCCTGGCAAGCCCGTCGTGGGCGCCATGTTCGGCGACGAGCCCGCCGCGCACGAGATCCGCACCGGCATGGAGCGCTTGGGCATCCCGGTCTTCGACGACCCGGGCCAGGCGGTGCGCGTGCTGGCGGGCATGGTGGAGTACGCGCGGTATCGCGAGCAGAGCCGGCTCTGACCCTGCTCGTGGCCGAACAGGCGCGTTCCAGGGCTGGCTACGGGCGGATCGACTCCCCCACCCGCCAGCCCGACCACAGGATGGCCGACAGGGCACCGTCGAAGCCCGCCTGGCCACCCAGGCCGGGCTGAGCCATGCCCGCCGCCTCGCCCACGGCGTACAGCCCCGGCACCGGCTGGCCAGCCTTGTCCAGCACGCGGCCCGACGCGTCCACCGCCAGGCCGCCGAAGTTCTTCTGGGCCACCAGCCCCAGCTGGTAGGCGCACAGCTCGTCGTCGAAGTCCGGGAAGGTCTCGGGGCTGCGGCCGAAGCGGTCCGCCAGCTCGGCCTGCCGAGCCACGTCCACCGCCTCGAGGGTGACGGCGAGGCCCGCGATGTCGACCCCGATGGACGAGGCCACCACCGCCGGATCGGGATCGCAGAGGACCTCACCGCGCTCCATGGCGCCGTCCAGATCGTCCTCGTCCCGCAGTGCCTCGATCATGGGCTGGCGCGGGGACAGGCCCCAGACCGGCGCATGCTCCAAGCACGGCGTGCCGGTTGTGACGGTCTCGATGTCCGACTCGTCCACGAAGCGCTCACCGGAGACGTCCACCCAGATCCAGGGCATCACACCACCGGAGTCGTGCAGCTCCACGGGCCCATACCTGGTGCTGACGTAGCGTCGGAACCAGCCGATGGCGCCCAGCCAGGCGGTGCCCCAGCCGTGCTCGCGCGCCCAGGTCAAGGCGTCGCCGGTGGCGCCCTCGTCCACGGCCACGTCCCAGGCCACCTCCTGGCGCACCAGCCGGTCCATGAGGTCCTGATCACCCACGAAGCCCCCAGTGGCGATGACCACCGCACGTCCCAGGATTCGCTCGCCGTCGACCTCGACCCCCACCGCGGCGCCGTCCTCCACCAGCACCCGGCTGACCCTGCTGCCGGTGCGCAGCTCGACCGAGTCTGGCAGGGCGTCCTCGAGGAAGGCGCTCAGGGCCCGACCGGTTCCCATCCCGTGCAGCCGCCGCACCCTGGACATGGGGTCCTCTGAGATGGAGCTCCACTCGATGCCCAGGGCCAGGATCTCGTCATGGATCCATGGCCCATCGTCCAGGAAGCGCAGGGTCTGGTCCGTGGGCGGGGCGCCCGTGATGGCCTCCCAGTCCTCGGCCGCCTGCTCGGGGCTGTCCACGATGCCGCGCTCGGCCTGGCCGGAGGTGCCCGCGAGCCAGAACATCATCCCGTCCAGCGCACCCCTGCCGCCCAGGCGATCCGAGGCCTCGAGCAGCAGCACCTCCTGAGCCGCCGCCGCCACCGCTAGCCCGGCGGGGCCGGCCCCCACGACCAGGATCGGATCCTGACGAGCGCTGGGATCGCTCCAGCCTTCGATCCCCCGGTGCACCGGCAGGGGCTCCCCCGTGTCGCCGAGTGGAACGATCGAGTCCCCGGCCGGAAGCCGAGGAGGAGAGGCGCAGGCGAGCAGCAGCCACCACACGTCGAGCATCCCTTGGTGAAAAGCGCGATTCAGGATGAATCAGCCCGCACCCGGATGTCAAGCGAATGAAAACTTTGCACCTACGAGGTCCATCCAGACGCTCAGGGCACGCAGACGTCCACCCACCAGTCAAGACCGTAGTCGGCGCCCTGGTTCACCGCGCAGGTCAGGCCCGGTTGGCACTCGCTGTCGCTATCGCAGGCCCCTTGCCCCTCGGCGCAGAGGCAGTCGGTGCGGCAGAAGTTCCAGGCCCCCAGGCTGGCCGTCCGGCATGCCTCTGGGTCGGGCACGCACACATCCACCCACCAATCCAGCCCGTGATCGGCGCCCCGATTGGTCGCGCAGATCAGGCCTTCGTTGCACTCGGCGTCGCTGTCACAGGCACCCTCGCCGATGCCGCAGAGGCAGTCGGTGCGGCAGTAGTTCCAGTCCCCCAGGGTGGCCGTGCGGCACGCTTCGGGATCGGGCATACAGACGTCCACCCACCAGTTCAGGCCGTAGTCGGCGCCCTGGTCGACCTCGCAGATCAAGCCCTCCTCGCACTCGGCGTCGCTGTCGCAGGCGCCCTCGCCCAAGGCGCAGCTGCAGTCGGTGCGACAGTAGTTCCAGTCCCCCAGGGCGCCGGGATGGCAGGAGCTGACGGTGGGCACGCACACATCGACCCACCAGCTCAAGCCGTAGTCGGCGCCCTGATCGGCCACACAGGTCAAGCCCGCGTCGCAGTCCGCATCGCTGGCGCAGCCCCCTTCACCCACGCCGCAGGTACAGAAGCTGCGGCAGTAGTTCCAGTCCCCGGGGCTGCCTGGATGGCACGAAGCCGCGCTGGGCACGCACACATCGACCCACCAGTCCAGCCCGTAGGCGGCGCCCTGGTTCACTCCGCAGATCAGGCCGGAGCCGCACTCGGCGCTGCTGTCGCAGGCGCCCTCACCCTCCTGGCACAGGCAGTCGCTGGCGCAGTAGTTCCAGTCTCCCAGGGTCCCGGGGTGGCAGGAGCTCGGCTCTGGGATGCACACCTCCAGCCACCAGTCATAGCCATAGACGGCGCCCTGGTTCTCCCCGCAGACCAACCCCGCGTCACACTCGGCGTCGCTGTCGCAGCTGCCCTCGCCCTCCTGGCACAGGCAGTCGCTGGCGCAGTAGTTGAACGCCCCTGGCGCCCCCACATGGCAGCCCACCCCCACCTCGGCCCAGGCCTGCGCCACCACGATGTACTCGGTGCTGCCTTCGCCGTAGAGGTCCGTGGCCGCGTCCAGAGTGGCGTCGCGCGTGTCGGCGTAGTCGCTGGTGGTGGTCATGTAGGTGGTGAGTGCGCGGTACCAGATGGCGGCGGTGGTGTCGGCGCCCAGGCCGTAGATGGTGCGGTCCGGGTAGGTGGGGTGCTGACCGCCCTCGCTGGCAAGGTAGAAGGCCAGGTAGCCGATGCCGGCGTTGTCGTGGACGCCACCATTGTCCAGGGGGCCGGTGTACAGATCGTCGTAGTGGTCCCGCGCGAAGCCGTCCGCGGTAGGGTCGGCCATGTAGCGCACCGCGTCACCGGGAACACCGGGGGTCATGCAGTCCTCGCCCACTGTCCAGGTGTCGGCGCTCTCACCCAGCACCGAGCGCTCCACCATGGCGCCGAAGATGTCGGCGAAGGCTTCGTCCACCGCGCCTGGCTCGTCCGCGTAGACCAGGGCCGCGGTGTTCTCCACCACTCCGTGGGTCATCTCGTGGCCGACGATGTCCAGGGTGGAGAGGGAGCCGAAGGTGCTGCCGTCACCGGCGCCGATGGCCATGTACTCGCCGGACCAGAAGGCGTTGGCGTAGCGCCAGCCGTAGTCCACCACCACGGTGATGGTGGCGCCGCTGCCGGTCAGGGACGAGACGTAGCCAGGCCCGCCCATGCCATCGATGCCGTCGCGACCGAAGGTGTCGTAGTAGTAGTCGTACACCGCGGAGGCGGCGAAGTGCCCCTCGACCCCGTTGTATTGCCATGCCTCGTCGAAGAGGTCGTCTGTGTCGGTGATGTAGTAGATGTCGGTGGTGGTGGAGTCGGCGCTGAAGGTGCCGATGTTCCGGGTGGTGTCCTCGAGGTAGTAGTCCCCTCCCCACAGGTAGCTGCCGAAGCCCACGTTGCCGTAGTAGTTCGTGTCGCCCGTGCCCGTGTGCAGGTCATCATAGGACCACAGGGGGACCCCGCTGCGCGCGTCGATGAAGAACACGGGCTTGGTGGGTTCGTTCGAGCCGTCGATTCGCTCGAGGCGCACCCGCCAGGCCAGGTGGTCGGCGTGGGCCCCACGGAGCACCCAGAGATCCACCAGGGGATCGGCGGTGACCCCGGCCCACCCGAGGGCCTCCAGCAGCGCCAGCTCGACCGCATCGTCGGCCTCCACCAGGGGCTGGGTGTCCACGGAAGGATCGGGAACCAGGGCGTCGGTGATGGAGGCCAGGCGACCGTCGTCGTGCAGGTGCACGATGGCCTCGCCACCGAAGACAGGCACCCCATGCAGGGTCTGCTGCAGGCGGGTGTGAGCCATACCCAGCTCGTCCACACTCACCCGTCGTAGCTCCAACCCGCCCAGGCTGGGCGTGCGCTCGGCCAGCGCCGCCAGGCCCAGGTCCGCCGCCAGGGACAGCTCGTCGGCGGAGCCGGTGGCGAACAGCGGACCGCTCGGCCCAGCCGTGGGGGGTGTGCTGCAGGCGACCAGCAGGGAGCAGAGCAGCAGGCGAAACACGAAAGAGCAGGTGCGAGACACGGCGACTCCAGGGCTCCACGATGCAGACAGTGCAGAACCCGAGGATAGCTCGAGGAGCCTACTCTTTCGAGGCTTGACGTTCTTCTTGCGCCCAGGGTGAAGGCGGAGATGCAGAGCAGCACGGCCCCCTCGCGTCCGGGCGCGGCCTCAATCGACGGCACCGAACAGTCCCAGCTGTTGGTAGCCAGGGTCGCGGGCCTTGGGCTTGGCGGCCGTGGTGTGGCGCTCGAGGAGCTGCTCGCGGATGTCCCGCAGGAACGGCGAGGGCTCCATGGCGCGGACCCTGCCTTGCCAGGCGCGCCTCTTGGCCCTGCACAGGTACAGGCGCATGCGGGCCCTGGTCATGCCCACGTAGAGCAACCTCCGCTCTTCGTCCAGCGCGGCCGCCTCTAGGGGATCGGGGCCGAAGCGCAGGGGCAGCACACCATCGTCGAGCCCCAGCAGGAAGACCACGGAGAACTCGAGCCCCTTGCTGGCGTGCAGGGTGAGCAGGGAGATGCGCTCGGCCCGAGGGTCCCAGGTGTCGAGCTGCGAGCCCAAGGCGAGCTCAGCCAGGAAGCGAGGCAGATCGGCGTCGCAGCGCCGGGCCAGGGGGTCGAGCAGCTCCAGCGCCTGATCGAGCTGATCGCGCCTCTCGGGGGCGGCACTCTCGATCCCCGCGGCCGCGGCGGCCAGCTGCCCGGTCAGGGTGCCATCGCCAGCCCGGTCGGCCAGGGCAGCCGCCAGGTCGCGCACAGCGGGCAGCTCGCTCAAGGGCTGGTGGGAGCGGCGCTGGAAGGGCATCCCGGAGCGGGTGAAGGCCTCCACCAGGGCGTCGGCCTGGGCGTCGGTGCGGTAGAGCACGGCCACGTCGGAGAAGGCCAGATCGGCAGCCCTGCCGTCCAGGGACCGCCCAGAGTCCAGGGAGAAGAAGCTGTGCCCGCCCAGCAGCCGTTCGATGCTGTGGACCACGAACTCCGCCTCGGCTTTGTCGGTGGGGGCTTCGTGGATGACCACGCGCTCGGGGTGGTCCAAGATGGCCTCCACCGGACGCAGCTGCGGTTCACCGCGGGTGACCACCTGGATGCTGGCTTCGACGATGGGGCGCCCCGATCGGTAGTTGCGGGCGAGCCGCAGCACCCGCGCGCCAGGGAAGTCCTGGGGGAAACGTTCGAAGAAGCCCGAGTCGGCACCGCGGAAGCCGTAGATGCTCTGATCGGGATCGCCGATGGCGCACAGGTTGGCATCCAGGGGCGGCACCAGCTGACGGATCAGGCGCCACTGGGCCGCGTCGATGTCCTGATACTCGTCCACACTCACGCAGGGCCAGCGAGACCAGAGCGAGCGCCGCAGCTCGGGATAGGCCTCGAGCAAGGCCGTGGGCATCGTGACCAGCTGATCGAAGTCCAGCAGGCGGCGCTCCGCCAGCAGCCTCTGAAGCCTGACCACCAGGGGCTGGGCGCCCTGCAGGGCAGCCAGGCCATCCTGCCGGTGAGCGATGCTCAGGGCACGCAGCAGGGCGCTGGCGCGCTTCTCGCTCAGCCCCAGGCCGACCTTGGCCAGGGCCAGACGCTCGGACTCGTCGGCCACGCGAAAGTCCTCTGGCAGGTCCAACAGTGGACCGTGCTCCCGCAGCAGGCTCAGACCGAGGCTGTGGAAGGTGTGCACCGGCACGCTGGCCCCACCCTCTGGCAGCAGAGCCTCCAGCCGCTCCCGCAGCTCTTCGGCTGCCCGGCGGGTGAAGGTGATGGTCAGGCAGCCCTCGGGAGGCACCCCCCGCTCGGCCACCAGCCAGGCCACCCGGTGGGTCAAGGTGCGGGTCTTGCCCGAGCCAGGACCGGCCACCACCAGCACCGGGCCCGCACAGATCTCGGCCACTGCGCGCTGCTCATCGTCCAGCGCACCGAGGATGCCGCGGCGCCCTACCGGGGCCACCGTGGGAGGGGGCGCAGCGACTGGTGGCTCGAGGATGGCTGTGGGTGCGGGCGCCTGGAGAGGCTCGACCCTGGGCGTGGGCCGCGCGGGGGGGGTGAACAGCAGGCCGCCGCGCTGGGCTTGGAGCAGCTCGTGGTCCTCGAACAGGCGCACGCGGCCATACTCCCCATCGTAGCCGCCCTGGCGGATCACGCGGCCCTCGCGCAGCCGCTCGACGGCCTGCACGAGCAGCGAAGAGCCCCGCTCGGCCAGCTCCTCGAGGGGGCACGCGGTGAGGATCTCCAGCTCGGGGCCCAGCCGGGCCAGCAGCTCGAGGTAGGTGCGCTGCACCCGCTTGCTCTGGGGGCCAACCCCCATGATCTCGCTCAGGATGCTCGGCAGCGGCACCAGGGAGCGCACCGGGCCGGCATTGGGGGGGCGGAAGCCACTATCGACGGGGCGATCCGCCAACACCTCCACCCGATGTGACACACCTACGGTCAAGGGCTTGCCGCAGACCGGACACAGCCCGTTCAGCGCGCGGGTGCGTGCGGGCTCGAGGCACACGCCGCACTTGCGGTGCCCATCCAGGTGGTACTTGCCCTCGTCGGGGTAGAACTCGATGGTCCCTGCGTAGCCGGAGCCGCCGGCCAGGGCGTCGCGCAGGCCAAACCAGTCCAGATCCCCCTCGAAGCAGGTGGCGTTGCGAGCCAGCTTGGACGGAGAGTGGGCGTCGGAGCAAGACACCAGCCGGAAGCGGTCCAGCTGCGACACACGCCAGTTCATGGCCGGGTCGGAGGACAGCCCCGTCTCGATGGCGAAGATGTGGTCGCTCAGATCGCCGTAGCACTCCTCGATGCTGTCGAAGCCCGAGCGGGAGCCGAGCACCGCGAACCAGGGCGTCCAGACATGCGCCGGGATCAGGAAGGCCTGATCGCTGGCTTCGAGCACGATCTCCAGCAGGTCCCGGGAGTCGAGGCCCAGGATGGGGCGGCCGTCGGAGTGCAGGTTGCCTACGCGCTCCAGCCGTGCCACGAAGCGCTCGGCCGCCTGCATGTCGGGCATGTAGACGCAGTGGTGGACCTTGCGGGTGCGGTCACCCTTCTTGTAGATGGTGGAGATCTCGACCTGGAGCAGGAAGCGGGTCAGGCCTGCCAACCCAGGGGGCAGCTGCTCGTCCACCCAGGCCTGCCGGTTGGGCCTCAGCCGAAACAACCCGGGCTCCGCAGGCTCGAGATCTCGCTGTAGCTCCTCGCGCCAGCGTGGATGGGTGAAGTCGCCCGTGGCCACCACCCTCAAGCCCTTGCGGCGCGCCCACAGCGCCAAGTTGGGCACGTCGCACTGCTTGGAGGTAGCGCGGGAGTAGCGCGAGTGGATGTGCAGGTCAGCGTACCAGGGCATCACGCCCTCCGAGGCTCTCTGGTAGCGGAAACCCACCAGGCTGGCCAGCGCCAGACCGCGAGCCGTCGCGGCATCCAGCAGATAGGGATCCCGACATCACCACTCACCCCACGAGGCACCCATGAAGAAGATCGGCATCATCGGCGGCAGCGGCCTGGACGATCCGGACATCCTCCTCGATCCCCGTGACGTCCACGTCACCACCCCCTGGGGAAAGCCCAGCTCCGCGCTGAAGCAGGGCGTCATCGCCGATCACCAGGTGGTGCTGCTGGGCCGCCACGGCCGTCAGCACACCGTGCCCCCCACCCAGGTCAACTACCGCGCCAACGTGCATGCCCTGGCCGAGGCTGGCTGCGACTGCATCCTCGCCACCACCGCCGTGGGCTCCCTGCGCCAGGAGATCGACCGGGGACACCTGGTAGTACTCGACCAGTTCATCGACTTCACGCGCCACCGGCCCATCACCTTCCACGAGCACTTCGAGCCCCACGCCCCGGTCCACACCCCCATGGCCGATCCCTTCGACGCGTCCCTGCGTGCGCTGTTGATCCAGGCCTGCCAAGACCTCGCCATCACCCACCACCCCACGGGCACCGTGGTCACCATCGAAGGCCCCCGCTTCTCCACCCGCGCCGAGTCTCACATGTTCCGCGCCTGGGGCGCGGACGTCATCAACATGAGCATCGCGCCCGAGTGCATCCTGGCCAACGAAGCCGCGCTGCCCTACGCCGCCGTGGCCATGTCCACCGACTACGACTGCTGGAAGACCGACGAAGCCCCCGTCACCTGGGACGACATCCTGGCCATCTTCCAGCAGAACTCCGAGAAGGTGACCCGGCTGCTGGTGGAGGCCATCGGGCGCATGGACTAACCATGTGTGCCACGCTCCCCTACCTGGTCCTGCTGGCCATGGCCTGCCAGCGGGACCCGCCAGAGGAGTCGGACCCCACCGACGACACATCCACCCCCATGCCGGCTGTGTCGATCGCCCAGCATCAGGACATGGTCACCCTGCTCGAGGCCAGCTGGACCATGGACGACACAGTGGATGCCTGCTGGCTGCGCTATCAGGTGGACGACGAAGGCTGGCGCGACACCCCTGCGCGCGCCTGCTCCCCAGGGCCGCAGCAACAAACCATCCTGGGGCTCCCACCGGACAGCGAGGTCCAGGTGCAGCTGGTGACGGCGCGGGACGACCGCCAGCGGCTGGGGGAGCCCGTCCTTGCCACCACCGGCGCCCTGCCCCTGCCCGAGCTCGCTCCGGGGCTCGATCTCTGGGATGCCAGCCAGACCACCGATCACCCCTGGCTGCTGCTGGCCCTCGAGCGCTACGACGGTGCCTACTATGACGGTCCCTACTGGCAAATTGTCCTCGACCGTCGAGGGCGGGTGGTGTGGTATCGCGCGCTGCCCAGCGGGCTGTCGAGCACCTTCCCCAGGCCCAGCCGCGACGGAACACACATCGTGGCCGCGCAGATCGATCGCTTCGGGCTCGCCGGAGGCCAGCCCGCACTGATCCAGCGCTTCGGGCCGAGCCTGGCCTGGATGGAGCAGGTGGAGGCGCCGGGGCTGCGCTTCGCATGGGACGAGGCGTCGGACGGCAGCGTCTACTACTTCGACCGGGAGACCGAGGGCGAGGGCTGGCTGTCCCGCATCGACCGCCAGGGGCAGCGGGAGCGCCTGTTCGACTGCGCCGCATGGATCGCGGACCGCTGCACCGACACCTGGTGCTGCGAGGCCAACGCTGTGGTGCTCGAGCCCAGCCGGGGCAGCGTGCTGATGTCCCTGTGGGCCACCGACACGGTGCTGGAGATCGACCTCGAGACCGCCACGGTGCGGCACAGCTGGGGTCAACTCGAGGGCAGCTGGCAGACCGAACCCGCCAGCGCCCGCTTCGATCTGCAGCACTACCCCAACTTCACCCCGGAGGGCACCCTGCTGGTGAGCACCCTCGCGCCGGACCTGCTGCTCCAGCACCGGGTGCGGGAGTTCACACTCGACGAGTCGGCCCAGGTGCTGCGGGAGCAGTGGAGCTGGGGTGAGGGCCAAGACCTGTTCCCCCAATACCAGGGTGAAGCCCTGCGGCTTGACAATGGCAACACACTGATGAACTTCGGCGCCGCCGGCGCCATCCGCGAGATCACAGGCGCTGGCGCGTTGGCATGGTCGCTCACCTGGTCCGAGCCCTGGCTGTTGGGCCACATGAGCCTGGTGGACGACCTCTACGCCCTGGATCAGGGCCTCGACGCCTCGCCCTCGAGCGCCAACCCCACCAGCATGGGCTCGGGCGCCAGGGCCACCCCGAAGCGCTGAAGCACGCCCGCGCGGACATGCCGCGCGAGCCCCACGATCTCCTCGGCGCTGGCGCCGCCCCGGTTGGTGACGGCCAGCGCGTGGCGGGTGGACAGCCCTGCGCGACCCATGCGGAACCCCCGAGGGAAGCCGGCCTGCTCGATGAGCCAGGCCGCTGCCAGCTTGACCCGGCGCGCGTCCACCTCGAAGCGAGGCATGTCCAGCGACACACCCCGCCGGATGTGTTCCGCGTGCTCCACACTGACCACCGGGTTGACGAAGAAGGACCCAGCGCTGCAGGAGTCGGGATCGGTAGGGTCGTAGAACATGCCCTTGGCCTTGCGCAGCGCGATCACCAGATCGCGAACGCCGGTCACACTGGGGGGCTCGCCCAGGTCGGCCAGCTGACGAGCGAGCTCACCCTGACGGGGCATGTCGGGCAGCCCGCTGCGCAGGGCGAAGCGCACGGAGAGGATGGCGTAGCGGTTCCGAAGGGTCACCTTGAAGGCGCTGCTGCGGTAGCCGAAGTGGCAGGCGGCCGCGGGCAGGGTGACCATCCGCGACTCGCTCCGATCCCAGACCCGCAGGTCGACCAAGGTGTCGGCGATCTCCTGCCCGTAGGCCCCGACGTTCTGGATAGGGGTAGCGCCGACCATACCCGGGATGCCGGCCAGGCACTCGAGGCCCGCCAGGCCGCGGGCGGCGGCCCACGCCACCAGTTCATCCCAGGGCTCTCCCGCGGCCGCCTCCACGATCACCGACCCCGAGCCACTGGTCTGCACGCCGCGATGCCTCACAGCCAGCACCAGTCCGGGGAACCCGCTGTCCGCCACGACCAGGTTGGACCCGCCGCCCAGCAGCAACACCGGCACGCCCTGGCCGTCGGCCTCGCGCAAGGCCTGGATCAAGGCCTCCTCGCAGTCGGCCTCGATATAGGTCCCCGCGGCGCCCCCCACACCCATGGTGGTGAGCGACGCGAGCGACACATGTGAATGTGTCATGGTCACGCTATCCCTCGGGCCCGGCCAGGCTGCCGTCCTGGGCCACCCGCACCGCGGTGCCGGGGAAGTCCTGGGCGCTCAGCTGCCGCACCAGATCGATGGCGGCGCCCGTAGGATCGGGCACGGGCACCCCCTCACCTTCCTGGCGCGTAGCGAAGAGCTTTCCGCCCTGGAAGCGGCCCTGGCGATCCAGGTTCACCTCGAGCACCGCGCCGATGCCCAGGTTGCCGCTGAGGTTGAAGCGCCCGTAGGTGGCGAAGTTACCCAGAGAGTAGGCGATCAGCCGGCCCTGGTAGACCTCCATGCCCCGCAGCACATGGGGACCATGGCCGAGCACCAGATCGGCGCCCGCGTCCACCACAGCGTGGCTGAAGGCGCGCAGGTCGCCCCGATCCTCGCTGTAGTAGGTCTCGCTGCCGTGGGGCACGTGCAAGGCCTTGGCGCCTTCCGCGCCGCCATGGAAGCTCACCACCACGAGGTCGTGCTGAGCGGCCAGGCCTCGCACCAGGTTCTGCGCGGTCGGGATGTCGCGCACATCGTGGGTGGCCGCCGAGGCGTGGAAGGCGATGAGGGCGATGTCCAGGCCCGCGTGCTCCAGCACCGCGACGTCGCCGGGGCGGCCCGAGTGGGCGATGCCCAGGGCGTCCATGTTGGCCTGGGTCTGGTCCCGGCAGAAGTCGCCGAAGTCTCCGCTGTGGTTGTTGGCCGTGGAGACCACATCGACGCCGGCTTGCTCCAGGTAGGCGCCATAGCGGGCCGGTGAGCGGAAGGCGTAGCAGGAACCCGGGGGCTTGGTGGGATCACACTTGCGGGTCTGGCCGCCATCGCAGACCGGGCCCTCGAGGTTTGCGAAGGTGAGGTCGGCGTCTCGCAGCAGATCCTGGACCGCCACCAGCATGGTGGCGCCGTCGTCGGGGGGCAACACTCCCGCCGGGAAGTCCGTGCCCAGCATCACGTCACCCACGGCCCGCAGGCGCAGGCTGGCGTCGGCTGGGGCGCTGGACTGAAAGCTCGACGGAGCCGCCTGGGCGCCCGCCACGGCCAGCTGCTGCATGGCCAGGTTGTCCTTGGCTCGGCTGAGGTAGTCCCGCACCTCGGCGTGGCCGGGGTCCAGCGCCTTGACCTGACTCCAGGCCTGGACCACCGCCGGCCAGTCCCGCTGCAGCCAGTGGGCCCAGCCCAGCTCCCACCAGCAGTCCACGGCGTCGGGCTGCGCGGTGACACATTGCTGGAGCGCAAGCGCCGCAGTCGGACCATCCTTGACGCGCAGGGCTTCTCGACCCTGCGCGAGCAGGTCGGGCTCGGCCAGGGCCGAGGAGACAAACAGACACGCCAGCAAGGGGACGAACATCGAAGCCTTCACTCGCACACCGCCGTGGCGCCCTGCAGGTAGCAGAGCAGGGATTGCCCCCCCTTGACCGGCTGGAAGCGCGCGTTCACCGGACCCTTGAAGTGCACCGAGCAGTGCTCTGCCGGCACGCCCGGCACGGTGGCCACCCCGCCCTCGAAGGAAACGCGCAGCCGGAAGCCGCTGGGGCAGCTGACCTCGACCCCGGTGGTGGGCGACTCGTCCGTCATCGTGATGATCAGTGTGGAGGCATCGGGCGCAGCGACACGCTCTGGAGCCCTGGGGGCCTCGGCGACGGGCGCGGGCTCGCCCTCACAGCTGCAGTCGCAGGGGGGACAGGGCTGAGGATCCACGCAGTGGCCATCCGCGCTGCACACACGATCGCCCTTGCAGTCCGTGTCCTTGGTGCAGCCCGCCCAGCTCGGGGTGGCCCAGGCCAGGCCAAGGCAGAACATGGCACCCACAGAAGCCAGCGCCAGGGGTCTTGCGAAGCTCATGTCAATCCTCCATGCGAGGCATTCTCGGCGCGCAGGATAGCACGGTGAGGACCCCACGGCGGACCCGGCCCTTCCGTCGCGCCGCCCTGGTCCCCGGGGCGATAGGAGATGCCACCGCGAGGCCCCCCATGCGCACCCCCGCCCCCACGCCCCACGTCCCGCTGCTCGGCTTGCTCGCCGCGCTCTCGGCCTGCGGCCAGGGCGCGCAGCCCCTCCCCGCGGCCTCCCCTTCGGGCTGGACGGTGGACGGGCCCCCCGACCAGCGGCCCGAGGCCCAGCAGCAGGGGGAGTGGACCGTGCTGAGCCTGCCCGAGCAAGGCCAGGCCTCCCAGGTCTGCCACCCCCTGTCCATGCAGGCCCTGAGCCGCGCTCGCCTGGACTGGCGCTGGAGCGTCGCGTCCCAAGCGCCCGACTCCTCTGTGGCGCAGCTGGTGGTCAGCTATCTCCAGGCCGACGGTGGGCCCCTGCGCGGACCTGGCGGCCAGCAGCGGCTGCTGACCCTGCGTGGCCAACAGGCGGCGAGCACCGAGCAGCGCACCCGCGCGCTGCTGTCCAGCCCAGCCCAAGCCGAAGGAGCCAGGCTGTGCCTGCAGCTGCGCGGCCAGCCCGGTGCGCAGCTGCGGCTCGGCCAGCCCAGCCTCGTGCCCCTCGAGCCCATGGGCGCACCCGAGCCCCCAAACCTGCTCGTGGTGGTGGTCGATGCACTGCGGGCCGACGCCCTTGGGGCCTACGGCGCGGCCCTAGGCTCCTCCCCCGAGGTGGACCGCTTCTCCGAGCGGTCCCTGCTCGTGGAGCATGCCTGGACCCAGTACACCTGGACCGGGCCATCGTTCATCTCCTACATGAGCTCCCGCTGGGCGCGCAGCCACGGCTGGGTCTCCAGCTGGGCCGACCGCAGCGCCATCAAGCCTCGACCTGGCAGCGACCTGCCCACCCTGCCAGGGGTGCTGCGCGATGCTGGCTACGTCACCGTGGGCCTGAACGCCAACGGCTACCTGGACTGGCTCGACGCCAGCCAGCTCGGCTTCGACCAGTGGAGCTACGAGGGCGACATCCCCGCCATCCAGGCGGCGCAGCGGGAGCTGGCCTACTGGCCTCACGACGGGCGGCCCAACTTCCTCTACGTCCACCTGATGGCCACGCACCACCCCCTCTGCCCCAGCCAAGACGCCCAGCGCACCGCCGGCGTCTCCATCGACCCCACCCTGTATCGGCGCCCCGACAACAAGTGCCCTCGGGGGGGCCTCACCCAGGTCGCCGCCGACTACGCCGCAGACGGCCTGGGCCCACAGCAGCACCTGGCGACCTACCGCGACGCCTACCGGGCCGCGGTGCTGGACGCAGACCGTCACTTCGGGCGCCTGCTGCAGACCCTGGACGAGCAGGACCTGCTGAGCAACACGGTGGTGGTCTTCGCCTCGGATCACGGTGAGCTGCTGGGCGAGCACGGCCAGAACGGCCACGGCCCATGGGTGTGGGAGCCCCTGGCGCACGTCCCCCTGCTGCTGGCGGGCCCGGGCATCCCCCACAGTCGCCAGCAACAGGGAGTGGCAAGGCTGATCGACCTGGCCCCCACCCTGCTCGACGCCATGGGCCTGGCCGACCGGCAGCCCCCCAGCTGGCAGGGTCGCTCCTTGCTCCGAGACGTCCCCTCCCCTCCCCTGGCGGTGGTCGAGCGCGAGACCTGGGTGGCCACCACCCTGGACGGCCGACACAAGCGCATCGCCACACTCGACGGCAGCGACCCGGCCCAGCGCTACGACCTGATGGCGGACCCAGGCGAGCTGGTGCCCACGCCGGCTGACACGAGCACTGGCGCTGATGTATTGGAGAGTGTGTCACAGGCCTGGCTGGAGCAGACGCCCGTGGCGGCGCCTCAGGGGGAGCAGGCTGGGCCAGAGCTGGAGGAGGCGCTGCGGGAGCTTGGGTATGTGGAGTAGAACAGGGTGGTAGTTGGGGACCCTTCAAAGCTGGATATGGTGAGGTCACACGAGCGGCACCCGTCCCAGGGCGTCCGTTCCCGTCCCAGAACGGGTACTGGTACCCGCGGGTCGTGGGGCGTCAGCGCCAGTGCTCGCTGCGCGAGGGCTGGGTCAGAGAGAAGGGAATGCGAAGCTTCGGCGCCTCCCCGAACCTCATGACGGTACTGCGCGAAGTGGAGCAGGACCGGCTCCCAGCCAGGCCAGTTGTGTCAGGTTCGAGGCGAGGCAATTCCAGCTGACCACGGTATGGGCGTTGTTGCACGGCTCGGATCGGAGCCGTGCAACAACGCCGGTCAGCAGGGTTGCCCTGTTACCCCGCGCCCACCTACGCCGCGTGCTCCGACCACGGCCGGATCT
>CALDOK010000174.1 GCA_937912125.1 uncultured Pseudomonadota bacterium | reverse complement strand
CGGCGGCGGCCCCTCGGGTGGCGGCCCCTCGGGTGGCGGTGCTCCCTCTGGCGGCGGTCGTCCTTCGGGCGGCGCCAGCTCTGGCGGCTCACCCTCGGGTGGCGGCGTCTCTTCAGGTAGCGGCGGTCGTCCTTCGGGGGGCGGCAGCTCTGGCGGCGGTGTGTCCACTGGTGGCGCCGATGTCACCGGGGGCCCGGGCGGTGGCGCAGCCCCTGCCGGTGGTGGGCGCCAGCCTACTTCGGGCGGGAGCGGGCAGCCGCGCGGCGCTCGCTCGGATCAGCCCAGGGGAACTGGCGCATCCGGCCGCCCAGCGGCGGAGGGCCGAGGCTCCGGGCAGGCTCCAAAGGGTCGCGGTGCTTCCAGCGCGGGCCGTTCCCGTACGCCACCCAAGGGCGACGGCGGCTAGCAGATCAGGTGCCCAGAAGCTGCTGGAGGCCGGCGACCCAGCGCTCGGGCTGCTCCACAAGCAGCTCGAGGCGCAGGTGAGCGGGCCTGGAGGCGGAGCTGCGAGCTTGGCGTTCGCCCTCGATCACCAGGCGCTTGGGGCCTGGGGCTGTGACCCTGACGGTGTCGCCTGGCGCCAAGTCTACCAGTACGCCGCGCCAGGTGGCGATGGCCAGCCGTTGGTCGGTCAGCATCACCACAGCCTGCCGCTGGTTCTCGACGTTGGTGCGAAGCCCTGGCGCGATGGCCTGATCGCAGTTGATCCTGGCTGTGACGTCGCGAGCCTGCAAGAGCGCGCGCTCACCGCGGCGGAGGGTGATCTGAGCCAGACGCCGCAGCTGGAGGAGCCCGAAGCTCAGCAGCCAAACGACGATGACGACAGCGATGAGGATGGTCCAGCGCATGGGGGACTCCTATTCTCCCAGCGGTCTCGTCGCCTCTCTGCTGGAGGAGCGAAGGCGCGTGCTGGGCGGCTTCCGAGGTCTGACCCTTGGCGGACCGTTCGGTTCCGGGGCGGTTGCTGGCGCGTCCATGACTTCGGGCTATACGCGCTCTTGGAGGTGCCTCATGGCGCAGGAAAGCTACAGCGCTCAGCTCCTGGATCGGGTCCGAGCGGGCATGAAGCGTCGTGGCATGAATCGGGCCGCCCTGGCCAAGCGTGCCGGTCTGGATCGTCGTCAGCTGCGGGCCGTGCTCGCAGAGCGTGAGCCCCTGACCGTCGATCACTTCTTCGCCATGGTCGAGGCTTTGGGGCTCAGCCCCGTGGAGCTGGGGCTCCCAGCGGATCTTGCGGGCATGAGCTTGGGTGAGGCTGCCGTAGCAGTGGCATCGAGCGACCCACCCGAGCCTGAGCCTGACTCCGAGCCCGATGAGCCCACACCAGTCGTGGGTCCACCGCGGCTGACGCTGGCTGGTCAAGCGGAAGAGCCCGAGTCCATGATCGTAGATCCGGATGGGCCCCAGGCCGCGGAGCTCTTGCGCCTGGGCTATGCCCTGGGGATCGACATGATCTTCCACTGTGCAACCGACGAGGTGAAGCACTCCGGCGTGCCCGAGGCGGTGCTGGCTCGCTTCCCCGATCAGCTGCCCATCCGGCTGGACGCGGCGTACCACTACGCCCACCGCGCCCAGTATGTGGAGGAGGGCCTGGTCTTGAGGCTGTCCTTCGACCGCGTGCGGACCTGCCTGTTTCCCTGGTCCGCCATCCGCACGGTCACCCTGTTCCCCGAGCCCCCCTTCGAGGATCTGCCCAGTGACGACCCAGAGCCTCCCGGCGAGCCGTCCGGAACTAGCACCCTGCGCCTGGTGAAGTCCTGATGCGTACTGCGAGCCTCGGGCTCGGCATACTGGGGCTCCTGCTGCCAGCGGGCTGCAGCTGTCGTCGGGGCTGCGCGCCCGAACCTGCTGTCAGCCAGGCTCCCCATGTCGACGGCGTCGAGAGAGACCTGGCGCCCGAGGCCCCGGGCCCGCTGGCCGCGGTCCTTCCAGTTCCTCGCCACGCCAGCACCGTGGGCGATCTGCTGTGTATCAATGAGGCAGTCTCTGTTCCGGAGCGCTTCGTGCGGCGCCGCGAGGTGGATGCCATCACCATCGCCGCGCTGCTCGAGGACGACGCCCGCCTGGCCCGTTCTGTCGGAGCTGCGACCGTCCGGGCAAACTCGGCCAACTACCCTTACCTCAGCTGGCACGAGTGGCAGGCCAAGTCGCGGGCACAGGACCGCACCGATCGCTACCTTGCCCTGGTGCAGCAGGCGGGGATCGACCCCATCGTGGTGATCGGCCCGTGGCCCGGAAACCAGACCGCCAACTACACCGAGCGCTACGTCCCTGACGACCTGGAGGCCTATGCAGCCTGGGTGCAGCGGGTGGTGGAGCGCTACGACGGCGACGGTGTGGATGATGCGCCTGGCCTGCTGCGGCCGGTACTCTTCTGGGAGGTCGACAACGAGCCCGACCTTCACAACAGCGTGGTTCCGCGCAACGCCAAGCGCGAGGTCGACCCCGCCAGCTTCGAGACGCCCGAGCAGTACGCCAGAGTGCTCGTGGCCACCTCCGCCGCCATCCACGCTGCCCAGCCCGACGCCGTTGTGCTCAACGGCGGCACCTTCCACACCGGGCGCGATGGCGGGCGGCGCTACCTGGAGCGGGTGCTGGCGCAGCCCGGGGCCGCCGCCGCTGTGGACGCGCTGTCCATCCACGCCTACTTCGAGGAGCGCACCCCCGAGCTCTTCCTGGCCGCCCTGGACAATGCCGAGGGCCTGGCGGCCGGGCGGCCGGTGTTCATCACCGAGACCGGCGTACCCTCCAGTCGAAAGGGCTCCTCCTGGCTGGATGAGTCGTTCCAGGCCCGCATGCTGGTCTTCGTCTACGGCGAGGCGCTGGCGCGGGGGATCGAGCGGGTGTGTTGGCACACCCTGGCGGACCCACCGTCCGGGCCGGCGTCGTCAGGCGGTTTTGCTTCCCATTCCCTGCACCGCACCGTGGGCGAGGGCCGCGCGCAGGCGCGGGAACCCAAGCTCTCTGGGGTGGTGTTCCAGCGGCTCTCGGAGCAGGTAGGCGATGTGCCCCTGAGTGAGCTGCGCCCCGTGGCCTTGGCAGAGGGCCGGGCGGTGCGGCTGGGCGGCGTCGGCTGGCTGGTCTACGACGGCCAGGACGTGGTGTTGCCCCTGGATGCTGGGGTAGTCGTCGATCTCATCAGCGGAACCGAGGCCCCCTACACCGGCGTCGTGAGCGCACCGGCCCTGGTGCGTCCGGCGACCGAGGAGTAGCGGCGCTGTGGATCCCTCTGTCGTCTTTCGCTATGGCACGGGTCCAGCCGCCGTCTTTCTCGCCTGCGTGCTGTCGGGGTTGGGCTGGCCGGTGCCCGACGACTTCCCCCTGCTCGTGGCAGGCTGGCAGATCCAGGCGGGCGAGGTCCCCCTCTGGCCAACCAGCATCGCGGCCTTCGCCGGGGTGTTCCTACGCGACCTGCTGGCCTTCTCCATCGGCTACTGGGTCCGGCGTATCGGGCACCACCCGCGCCTGGCGTTCCTGCACCGCTCTGCGCGCTTCCAGAGGGTCGAGGGCATCGTGGAGCGTTTTGGCCACAGGGCCATCTGGTTCGCTCGCTTCGCGGTAGGCCTGAGGGTGCCGTTGTACATCGCCTCCGGGCTGGCGGGTGACTCCTACAGGCGGATGCTGGCCATCAATGTTCCGGGGCTGTTGCTCACCGTGCCCGTCACGCTGTGGCTCGGCTGGCGCTATGGCGAGGCATCGGTCACCTGGCTCGTTCGCCACCTCACTCAGCGTCCCATCTTCTCGTCGGTGGTCCTGCTGGTGACCCTGGCCCTGCTGGGCTCGGCATGGAAGCTGGCCCGCAGCACCCGCGGGCTCTCGCGGGAGCGGCCCGAGGACGACTAGGTCGCGCTACTGCAGGGACAGCTTGCCGCTCTTGGAGATATCCAGGGGCAGGATGTAGTCCTCGAAGGGGGTGATCACGTCGGTGGCGGCCTCGATCTTGACGTTGATCTTGTCGCCGCCGGTGAAGGCCTCGTACAGGGCAGTGCCCGCGTCGATGAAGTCGATCTCGAGGGGCAGCCCCACGGTGTAGGTAGTGGCGCCGTCGATGCCGGCGAAGTCGGCGATCATGCCCGAGCCCACCTGGATGCCCTCGAGGCTCAGGGCGTAGTCGAAGTTCTCGAGCCACACCGTGGATCCGTGATCGTTGTCGACCTGTACGTCCAGCTGCAGGGTGGCGGAGGTGAAGCTGAGGTCCTGCAAGCGCAGGCGGCCCAGCTCGAGGTTCGGGGTGCGCAGGGCAGGGAAGTCGCCCCCCGCGTCGTAGGGCAGGTTGACCACGCCCAGGGGCGAGTCGAAGCCGAAGCTGCCGTTGAGCCCAAACGGCACGTCGTCCAGGCCGCGGGTGGTCTGGATGAGCTCGTAGAGGTTGAGGAACACGAGGTCCGCTGGCAGGGCCACCTCGCTCATGTCCGACGCCAGGAACTCCAAGCCGTCGGGGTCAGCCCCGGAGAGCAGCTCGACGTCGGCCAGGGACAGGGCGTAGTCGAAGCTCTCGAGGGGGATGCCGATGGGGTTGGGGTTGTCCACGTAGAAGACGAAGTCGGTCTCGATGTGGTCCCAGTCGAGGTTCTGGACGTCGAGACGGCCAAACTGCACCGTGGGCAGGAAGGGCTCGATCTCCTCGAAGCAGCCGGTGAGCAGCAGGAGGGAGGCGAGGGCGAGGGGGCGGGTCATGGGACCTCCAGTGGGCGGGCGATGTGCCAGCGATGGACGAACATAGCTCGCACTCTCTTCGAGTGAACTCTCAGTCGACTTCCAGGTGTGTGGCGCGGTCTACCATCTCGGTGACCTCGTGGTCCACGTTGGCGGCCTGCAGCGCCAGGACGTCCAGCACGGGACCCATGACGACCAGCTTGTCGCCTCGCTTCAACAGGACATCGGCCTCAGCCGGCAGCCGCCGGTGCTTGCTGGTCTCGGGGTCGAGGATGCTGACAGCTACCACCGTGACGTGGAAGCGGATGGGCAGGCGCAGCTGGCGGAGGGTGTGACCCACCAGCTGGCCGTCGACCTCCACCACGTCCATGATGTAGCCGTCCGGGAGCTCGAGGAAGTTCTTCCAGCGGTTCTGGTCGGCAGGGCTGGTCTGGATGCGCGCCATCAAGGCGTCCTTGCGGAGCACCTCGCGGTGGTAGGCGCCGAAGATGTCCCGCTCCTTGAGGATGGCGATGAGCTCACCCTCGGCATTGAGCACCGGCAGTTCATCGAGATCCGAGCGGAAGAACAATGGGACGGCGTCGGCTAGGGGCATGGAGGGTCGCAAGACGGGGGCGTCGTGGGTCTCCACATCGGCGGCGGTGATGTCGGTGTGCGGCGCGGTGAGGAGGCGCTTGATGTCCTGGATGTCTACCAGGCCGTGGTACTTGCCGTCCCGGTCCACCACATAGACGTCCTGGATGCGGCGATGCAGGATGTGGCTGGCCAGCTCGGAGAAGGGGGCATCGGGCTGGACGGTCTCGATGCCGTCCTTGCGCATGACGTCGGCCACGTGAAGGTCGTACATGACCAGCTCTTCGCGGCCCCGGTCCACCCGCACCCCACGGCGCTCGAGGATGGCCACGAAGATCGAGCGATCTTCGACGAAAGCGTACAGGATGCCCGACAGGGCCAGGGTGATGAGCAGCGGCGGCACGATGGCGTAGTTGCCGGTCATCTCGAAGAGCATCAGGGTGGTGGTGATGGGAGAGTGCGTGGCTGCAGCCACCACCGCGCCCATGCCCACCATTCCGTAGGCGCCTGCAGACTCTGTGACGCCCGGCCACAGGGCGTTGACCGCGATGCCGAACAGGGTGCCCGTGACCGCGCCGAGGAACAGGGTGGGGGCGAAGGTTCCTGGCCCGGTGCGCGCTCCCAGCGTGATGCCGGTGGCCAGCAGCTTGGCGCCCAGCAGGGCCAGCAGGAAGAGCACGCCAGGGTGCCTCCCGTGCAGGATGTGCTCGAGGAAGGCGTAGCCGTTGCCCATGATCTGTGGGAAGCCCACGGCCGCCAGCGCGCCGACACCGAGCCCTGCCACAGCGGGGATGAGCGCTGGGGGGATGCGCCGTGCGAGCTGTCCGCGCAGGTCGAAGGCCTTGATGAGTACGCGCTGGAAACCCAGGGCCACGCCTCCGCAGAGGACTCCCAGCAGCGCATAGAGGAGCAGCTCTGAGGGATGCTGCAGGGCGAATGCCGGCAGCTCGAGGGCCACGCGATTGCCCATGATGGCCTGGCCCACCATGGTGCCAGCCACCGAGGCTGCGACCACGGGCGCCACGCAGTCCATGGCGAAGTTGCCCAGGATGATCTCCAGGGCGAAGAAGCAGGCGCCAAGGGGAGTGTTGAAGCTGGCGGCGATGCCCCCGGCGGCGCCGGCCGCCACCAGCACGCGCACGCGGGAGCGCGGGATGCGGAAGAGCTTGCAGGCGGCAGAACTGAGGGCTCCACTCAGCGCCACGATGGGACCCTCGCGACCGCCCGAGTGGCCCGATCCGATGGAGAAGGCGGCCGCCAGGGCGGAGACCAGGCTCTCGCGCAGGGGCATCTCACCCTGGCTGTTGGACGTGGCGTCGATCACATCGGGGATGCCCACTGGCCTGCGCGTGCGGGAGAGGTAGTGGAGAATCAGCCCGGCCATCAGGCCGCCCACTACGGGCCCCACCACCATCAGCCAAGTGGGAACGCCCCCCAGGCTGGGCTCGCTGGTGTGCAGCAACAGCCGACCGAAGCGAGTGGCCACCAGGTCGAAGGCCGCGGCGGCCAAGCCGCCCAGCAGGCCGATGAGGGCGCCCACGCCCATGAGCCTGGCCGTCTCGTTCTTGGTGAGGGCTTCGACCAGAGGGATCGCCAGCAGACCAGGCGGGCGGAGCAGCCTAGTGACGCGTTCGACGGGCTTGGACATGGTGGTCTGCGGCTAGCCGTGGAAGCCGATGCCCTCGAGGATCAGCGAGCAGGCGTCCACTTCGTCGTAGCGGGCTTGATCGCTGGCGATCTCGACGATGGACCCCAGCAGCTGGGAGATCGGCATGGTCAGGGGCACGCCCTGGACCGCGCCGACGTAGCTGTGGTCGCGGTAGACCAACAGGTCACAGAGGGTCTGCAGGCGACCGGTGGCCAGATCGATGGGCTGCGGCGCATGGAAGTTGTCCAGCACCAGGTAGTGGTTCAGATCCATCCCGATGGCGTTGCGGGAGCGGTTGCCCGGGCGCACGATGAGGTTGGAGGGACGCAGGGCGCCCCCCATCACGTGGCCAGTGGGACGCAGATCGGCGGCGCGGGCGCTGGAGGGATCGAGGTAGAGGCCGCTGGCCACCCCTTCGCGCAGGAGCACCACAGGCGCGGGGGGGACCCCGCGGTCGTCGAAGGCGCGAGAACACAGGGCACCGGGCAGCGCAGGGTCGTCGATGAGGTGGAGCTTGGGGGAGGCGATGCGCTCACCGAAGCAAGACGACAGGAAGGAGCCGCCCCCGTGTACCGCCGTGGCGGTGAAGGCGGGGGCCAGGGCGCGCAGCAGGGCGGCTGCGGCCACGGCACCGATGATCAGGGGAGGCTCGCCATGAGGCAGGGATGCCGGGGTGGACAGCTGCACCATGCGCTGCCCCAGCTCGACGCCGAAGGGCATGCTGGCCACGTTGGCGAACTGGCGAGAGGCCGCCCGCTCGGTGTGACGCCGCCCCCCGCGGCCCATGCGCGCGCGCAGGGTCGCTTCGTAGCGGCTGGCGCGCTCGGTGGCGGAGTGGCCGCGGCTGCTGGAATAGCAGCGCTCGGTCAGCAGCTCGGCGTACGCCAGCTGTTCCACCCGGATGTCGGGGTGGACCTGCTTGCAGCCGGATGCGTTGTCCTCGAGCACGTCCCGCCGGTCGTCGACGCTGAGCTGCGGCTGGCGGCGATCCAGCAGACCCAGGCCTCGCTCCACGATGTCGTAGCGGTCTACCGGGCCCGCGTGGGGGTCTGCGGGGGCGTTGGTCGCGCGCTCGAGCGCAGCCCGCAGGGCCTCCTCGGCGTTGTCCAAGAGCTGCTGCTGATCGGGAGCGGTGAGCTGACACCAGCCGGCGCGACCTTCGCTGAGGAAGACTCCCACCTGTGCGGTGAGCAGCTCGCGCTGGGTGGGCAAGCCCGCGGAGCCTCTCTCCCAGCTGATAGTGAGCTCGGAGGACTGCTCGTACAGCGCCTCGGCTGCCTGTGCGCCCAGTTTTCTTGCCTGCTCGATGAGTCTCGAGAGCACCATCCGCGATTCCATTCGTGCGCTCCTCTTTCACCGTGCCTCGCGACTCGATAACGTCTCCAGGATGGTCCAGCCCGGCGCCAGCTTTGTTCTACTGCTGATCTCGCTTCTCGCGGGTTCGGGCTGCGGTGAGCCCACTGCGCAGGAGGCCCAGCCCCAGCCCAGGCCCCCGCCCTCCGTGGAGACGCCTTCCGGTACGCAAGAGGCCGCGCGCATCGTGGCCATCGGCGATCTGCATGGCGATCTGGACGCCACCCTGGCGGTGCTACGGCTGGCAGGGCTGGTGGATGAAGCCGGCCGCTGGAGCGGGGGCCATGCCGTGCTGGTGCAGACCGGAGATCAGCTCGACCGGGGCGATCAGGGCGTCGAGACGCTGGACCTGCTGCAGCGTCTTCAGCTCGAGGCTGCGCAGGCGGGGGGTCGCGTGGAGGTCCTGCTGGGCAATCACGAGGTCATGAACCTGACCGGGGATTGGCGCTACGTCACTCCGGGGGACATCGCCGGCTACGGCGGCCAGCAGGCTCGACAGGCTGCGCTCGCCAGCGAGGGTGAGGATGGCGCCTGGCTGCGCCAGCGCCCCGTGTCCGTCAAGGTGGGCCGCACCGTGTTCGCGCACGGCGGCATCACGCCCGCCATGGCCGAGCAGGGCTTGGACCGGCTGAACGCCTGGGCTCTGGCGGCCGTGCGAGGGCTGGCCAGTCCGGAGGTCCTGGGTCGAGAAGGCCCTTTGTGGTACCGCGGCTACCTCGAGGGCGATCCGCTCGAGGTCTGCCCGGTCCTGGAGCGTGCCCTGGCCAGCCTGGGGGCCAGCCGCATGGTGGTGGGGCACACCACCCAGCGTTCGGGGCGGATCGCCGAGCGCTGTGGCGGTGCGCTGCTGGGCATCGACACCGGGATCTCCGCCCACTACGGCCAGCACATCGCGGCCCTGGAGATCCGGGGCGACGACGCTTGGGCCTTGTATCCGTCGGGTATGCAGGACCTGGTCGACCCCTGACGCACGAAGGGCCCGAAGCCGAAGCCCCAGGCCCTGCACCAACTCAGCCGATGTGCTGCGGCCATGGGGGTCAGACGCACCAAGACCCCGGAGCAGGCTTCCCTGCGTTCCGGGGTCTCGCTGAGATACCGAGCGATGTGCTGCGGCCGTTCGGCCGTCAGCACGATCGATCTACACCAACGTCGAACTAGGCTTTCTTCTGCGCCGGCTTGACCATCGCGATGATGCCAGCCGCCACGAGGCAGCCCACGCCGGCGATGGTGAAGGCCAGGGGGAAGTTGTTCATGTCGCCCAGCTTGCCGCCCATGATGGGACCGACGATGCCGCCCACACCGTAGGCCAGGAAGACCCAGCCGTAGTTCCTGCCCACGTTCTTGGTGCCGAAGGTGTCGGCGGTGATGGTGGGGAAGAGGGCGAAGTTGCCACCGAAGTTGAAGCCGATCAGGGTGGCGCCCAGGTACAGCAGCGCGGTGGTGCCGGCCATGAACGGGAAGGCGATGACCAGGATGCCCTGGGAGGCGGTCATGATGACGATGGACAGCTTGCGGCCCAGCTTGTCGGACATAGCGCCCCAGGCGATGCGGCCGATGCCGTTGGCCAGGGAGAAGAACACGGCCATGGCGGTACCGGCGACCGCAGAGGCGGCGGCGGCGTCCATGCCGTTGGCTTCGAGGGCCTGGGAGGGGAAGAGCTTCATCAGGCCGATGGACATGAGACCAGCACCCGCTCCGAAGAGGAAGGTGAGGAAGATCATGTAGTACTGAGGCGTGCTGAGCATCTCGCCGGACTCGAAGTCCACGGAACCCACGGCGGCCTTGCCGGGGGCGGCCTTGGGAGGCTCGTAGCCTTCGGGGGCCCAGCCTTCGGGGGGGAAGACCATGGTGAGGCCACCGAGGACGACGGCCACGGCGAAGATGATGCCGTAGATGACGAAGGTGGTGGACAGGCCCATGTTCTCGATCATGTGGCCCCAGGCACCGGCCATCTTGACCCAGATGGTGGCGCCGAAGCCGAAGCCGGCCACGGCCAGGCCCGTGATGAGCCCCTTCTTGTCGGGGAACCAGCGCATGCCGACCGCGATGGGCACGACGTAGGCCAGGCCGATACCGGAACCGCCCAGGATGCCGATGAAGATGAAGATGAGCCAGAAGTTGGTGCCGCCGAAGAGGCCTGCCAGCAGGTAGCCGAGTCCGAGGACGAGACCACCGGCGATGGCGAGCTTGCGGGGCCCGAACTTGGGCATCATGCGGCCCGCGAGGACCATCACGATGGCGAAGAGCGCCAGGCCTGCCGAGAAGACCATCTGGGTCTCGGTCTTGGACCAGCCTTCGGCGACCAAGGGCTTGGTGAACACGGACCAGGCGTAGATGGCGCCCAGACAGAGCTGGATCAGGATGGCGCCAACCACCACCAACCAGCGATTCATGACTTTGTGTTCTGACACGGTCTGTACGGACACTGCAACCTCCAGCAGTTCTGAAAGAAATCGGCCCTTGCAGGGGTCCGAAAAGGCAGCCGTCGTAGCATGTTCCCCGCTGCCGTTCAAAGCTATTTGAAAGGGGCCTTGAAGCTATGTGCAGCTTTTCTGATCCGGGACCGTATTGTGAGCCCTCTTACAGGTCTGCAGGCCCCGAATGCGCGAAGGCCGCGGTCCCGAAGGACCGCGGCCTGAGTGCTTCTGCGGTCGGTGCGCTGCCGTCGGCCGAAGCTCGATCGGCAGGAATGCCGACGCACCATTGGGTGGCCTGAGGCCACCCGCAGGGTGCTACTGGTTGGCCAGGATGTGCTCGACCACGCTGGGGTCGGCCAGGGTGGAGACGTCACCGATCTGGTCGGGGGTGCCCTCGGCGATCTTGCGCAGGATGCGGCGCATGATCTTGCCCGAGCGGGTCTTGGGCAGGCCGGGGGCCCAGTGGATGCGATCGGGAGCGGCGATGGGGCCGATCTCCTTGCGGACGTGCAGGACCAGGGCGCGCTTGAGCTCGTCGGTGTACTCCTCGCCGACCATCAGGGTGACGTAGGCATAGATGCCCTGGCCCTTGATCTCGTGCGGGAAGCCGACGACGGCGGCTTCGGCGACGGCGGGGTGCGAGACCAGCGCGGACTCGACCTCGGCGGTGCCCATGCGGTGGCCGGAGACGTTGATGACGTCATCGACGCGGCCGGTGATCCAGTAGTACCCATCGGCATCACGACGGCAGCCGTCGCCCGTGAAGTAGTAGCCCTTGTACATGTCGAAGTAGGTCTCTTCGAAGCGCTGGTGGGCGCCGTACAGGGTGCGCATCTGGCCGGGCCAGGGGTGCTTGATGGCGAGGACGCCGGAGGCTTCCATGGAGGTGATCTCCTTGCCGGTCTCGGGCTCGAGGATCACGGGCTGGATGCCGAAGAACGGCAGCGTGGCGGAGCCGGGCTTGGTGCCCCAGGCGCCGGGCAGCGGGGTGATCATGATGCCGCCGGTCTCGGTCTGCCACCAGGTGTCCACGATGGGGCAGGTCTCGCCGCCGATGACCTTGTGGTACCACACCCAGGCTTCGGGGTTGATGGGCTCGCCCACGGTGCCGAGGAGCTTGAGGCTGGACAGGTCACGACCTTCTGGCCACTTGTTGCCCTTGGCCATGATGGCGCGGATGGCGGTGGGGGCCGTGTAGAACTGGTTGACCTTGTACTTCTCGCAGATCTCCCAGAAGCGGTCGGCCTCGGGGTAGGTGGGCACGCCCTCGAACATCATGGTGGTGGCGCCGTTGGCCAGCGGACCGTACACGATGTAGCTGTGGCCGGTGACCCAGCCGATATCGGCGGTGCACCAGTAGATGTCGCCATCGTGGTAGTCGAAGATGTACTTGTGGGTCAGGGCCGTGTAGACCATGTACCCGCCGACGTTGTGCTGCACGCCCTTGGGCTTGCCGGTGGAGCCGGAGGTGTAGAGGAGGAACAGAGGATCTTCGGCGTCCATGACCTCGGCATCGTTCTCGACCGGGGCGGTCTCCATCTCGTTGTGCCACCAGACATCGCGGCCGTCCGTCATCGGGACTTCCTGACCGGTGCGCTGGACCACGATGACCTTGGTGACCGTGGGGGCCTTGGCGCAGGCCAGGTCCGCGTTGGTCTTCATGGGGACGTCCTGCTTGGCGCCGCGGAGGCCGGTGTCCTGGGTGATGATCATGCGGCAGTCGGAGTCGTTGCAGCGATCGGCCAGGGCGTCGGGGGAGAAGGCGCCGAAGACGATGGAGTGCACGGCGCCGATGCGAGCGCAGCCCATCATGGCGATGGCGAGCTCGGGGATCATCTGCATGTAGATGCTGACGCGGTCACCCTTCTTGACGCCATTGGCCTTGAGCACGTTGGCGAACTTGCAGACCTGCTCGTGGAGCTCGGCGTAGGTGAAGTAGCGGTCTTCGCCCGGGTTGTTGCCGACCCAGATGATGGCGGTCTGGTCGCCGCGGGTGGCCAGGTGCCGATCGAGGCAGTTGTAGGTGATGTTGGTCTTGCCGTTGATGTACCACTGGTGCTGGACCTTGCCCTCGCGCCGGTCGTAGTTGTAGTCGAAGACCTTGTCCCACTTCTCGAACCAATGGAACTGCTCGGCGACCTCGCCCCAGAAGCCTTCCGGATCCTGGATGGAGCGGTCGTACATCTTCTGGTACTCCTCGCGCGACTTGATCCAGGCACCTTCGGTGAACGCTGCGGGGGGGGGGAACACGTTGTTGCTCATGCGGATTCTCCTGGGGAGTGGAACGTGGGGTTCTGCCGGGCGGTCCCGGTGGAAGCCGTGGTTGTTTGGGGGCGGATGCCCCGGTGGAAAAGGTTGGGCCACTAGCCTGACCCCTGGGGGGTGTCAAGCGGCGTACAGGTCCCTGACAACCTTCAAAACCGTGGAGGAAAAAGCAGGAACAACCAAAAATATAGCGCAGGCTGCAGACACCTTGTGGCCGCCGAGCTGTCCGCCAATCGTGCCGCGACATGGCCTCGGTCAGGCCCTGTGCGGGCGTGGCGTGAGCGGCGGGGAAGCGTCCAGCCTGCCCAGGGGTCCTGCTGGCGGCCCGCGCACGCCTCGCACCCCGCGAGCACACTGCGTCCGCGGGCACCCTGGCCACCCCGTCGAGGCCGCGCTATAGGCGCTGCCAACGCAGCTTCAGGCGTCTCCATGGCCCTCAAGATCACGTGTCCTTCCTGCGGCAGGGTGCACCCCCTGGGCGAGCCTCTGCCGCTTCCCGGTTCCAACCGGCAATGTGGCTGCGGCCAGGTCATGGCCATCAACTACCCGCAGCGGGTGGTCGACCAGCTGCGGCAACGGGGGGTCAGCTTCGAGAGCGCCCCCTCCAGCGCCGTCAAGCCCTTCGATGTGCCCCCGGTTGTGGACCTCATCGATGGCCCAAGGCCCAAGGTCGCTGGTCGCGCCGAGCCCCCAGCCGCCGATCCCCAAGCCGACCGCCCCACGCAGCTGGCGCCGCCATCACCGCGCCCTGCCCCCGGCCCGGGGCTCGACGAGTTCCAGGACTGGGAGCCCACCCAGATCGATCCCCTGCGCGCCACGCCCGTGGCCCCTCCAGCAGATCCGGGGCCGCCACCCACGCTGGCGCCTCCCACGCCTCCGCCCACGGTGGCGCCCGCATCCAGGCCTCCGGCCCCTCAGCGGATGCAGCCCGCCAGGCCCCAGGTGGCCCCCCGGCGGGCCGCCGCCGTGCCGCCCCGTCCTCCGGTCACCCCCGCGCCGTCCGCCAAGCCCTCGTCCAAGCCCCCAGCACGGCGAAAGCGCAGCTTGCTCGGGCGGCTGGTACGGGTCGCGCTGGTCCTGTGCCTGCTCGGGGCCGTCGGCGGCGTGCTGACGGCCTGCGGCGCGGTGTTGTTCTTCCGCCAGGATCTCCCCACCCTCGAGACCCTGCAGGACTACACCCCCCCCACGGTCACGGTGGTCTACGACCGCAACGGCGAATTGCTGGGCGAGATCTACGAGAAGCGCCGCTACGTGGTGCCCCTCGATGACATCCCCGAGCACGTGCAGTCCGCCTTCATCGCCTCCGAGGACGCCAACTTCTGGAATCACGGCGGTGTCGATCCCATGGGCATCGTGCGCGCGGTGCTGCGCAACGCCCTCAAGGGCAAGAAGGCCCAGGGCGCCTCCACCATCACCCAGCAGGTGGCCCGCAACTTCCTGCTGTCCAGCGAGAAGAAGTACTCCCGGAAGATCAAGGAGATGATCCTGGCCACGCGGGTCGAGACCGCGTTCACCAAGGAGCACATCCTCTACCTGTACCTCAACCAGATCTACCTGGGCTCCGGGGCCTACGGGGTCGAGGCCGCATCGCGGGCCTACTTCGACAAGCACGTCCAGGACATCACCCTGGCCGAGGCGGCCATGCTGGCTGGGCTGCCCCAGCGGCCCTCGGACTACTCGCCTCTCAACAACTGGGAGAAGGCCCGGGCCCGTCAGCTCTACGTGCTGGGCCAGATGCGGGACAAGGACTTCATCGATCAGGCCACCTACGACGCCGCGGTCGCCGAGAGCATCCCCATCTATCTCGCCGACAACCCCTTCCTCGAGCAGGCTCCCTACTTCACCGAGCATGTGCGCCGCTATCTGGTGGACACCTACGGCTTCGACAAGATCTACAACGATGGCCTGATCGTGCATGCCACCTGCGACCTCGAGCAGCAGAAGGTTGCCCAGCAGGCGGTCCACGACAAGGTGCTGCTGGCCGACAACGGCGTGGGCTGGCGGGGGGCTGCCGAGACCCTGGCGCAGGCCGCCATCGCGCCCCACCTGGCCGCCCAGGAAGAAGCCCTGCGGCAGGCCGAGTCCCACGCGGTGCTGCATGTGGGCGCCACCGACGATCCCGGCTCCGGCTACGGTCCCTTGCCCGAGCACTCCTCCCTGGTCCAGGGCGAGCGCTACCCAGCGGTCGTGCTCGAGGTCACCAAGAAGCACGCGGTGGTGGGCATCGGCGCACACCAGGCCCTGATCCCGCGCTCCTGGACCGACTGGGCCTACGAGCCCAACCCCGAGCGCTCCTACCGCTACCGCAGCCTGGACGATCTCACCCAAGCGCTGAAGCCGGGCGATCTCATCGAGGTCACCATCGAGAACCTCGACGCGTTCGAGGCCAAGCCCTTCGACGGCTACGAGGACGCTGGCAAGGGCCCCTTCGCCGCGGCACGCCTCTACCAGGATCCCGCGCTTCAGGGCGCCTTCCTGGCCTACCGCCTCAGCGACGGCGCCGTGCTGTCCATGGTGGGGGGCTACGACTTCGAGAACTCGGAGTACAACCGCGCCATCCAGGCCCGGCGCCAGGTCGGGTCCACCTTCAAGCCCATCGTCTACGCGGCCGCCATCCAGTCCAAGGAGCTCACCGCTGGCTCCATGGTCCAGGACGCCCCGGTCATCTTCAACGTTCTGGACGAGAAGCTCTGGAAGCCCGCCAACTATGGCGACGAGTACCTGGGCAACATCTCCCTGCGCAAGGCGCTGCAGCTGTCCCGCAACGTCTGCACCGTGCGCGTGCTGGACCGCATCGGCCTGGACATCGTCTACGAGCTGGCCGGCCCCGCCCTGCGCATCGGCTACCAGACGCCGGCCTGCGAGCGCGTCCACGTGCCTCAGGGCAGCGAGTGCCAGGGCGCTATGACCCCCTCCAACGTCCAGGGCATGGCCTGGTGTGAGTGGTGCGACCCCGAGTCCTGCCCTCTCGTGCGCCTGCACGAGGACTTCACCTGCATGGACGAGCCCCAGGAGCTCGAGGGCGAGCAGTGGTGCCACTCCTGCGATGTAAACATCCGCGTCTGCGACTGGCTCACTCCAGACAAGTTCCGCGAGGGCGAGGAGTGCCGCGGCCAGCGCAAGGACTCTCAGGGCCGCACGGTCTGTCGTTCCTGCGATCTGTCCATGGGGCTGGGCTCCAGCTCCCTCACCATGGTGGAGCTGGTCCGCGCCTACACCGCCTTCGCCACCATGGGCACCCTGGTGGAGCCCCACTTCATCGACCGGGTGGTGGACCGGGACGGCACCGTCATCGAGTCCTTTACGCCCCCCGCCGAGTGGCCGCGGGTGCTCGAGCCCGAGGTGGCCGGCATCGCCCACTGGCTGGTGCGCCAGGTGGCCACCGGGGGCACCGCCGCGGCCAGCAACGCGCTGGGCCTCCATGTGGCGGGCAAGACGGGCACCACCAACGACTTCCATGACGCATGGTTTGTCGGATACAACCCCGACTATATCGGCGCCGCCTGGGTGGGATACGACCAGCCGCGCTCCATCGGCCAGTCCTTCACTGGTGGGCGCACGGCCCTGCCCATCTGGATGGACTGGATGCGCGCGGCGGTCCCCAAGGACCAAGACCGTCCCTTCCCCACCATCCCCAATGTCAGCTGGGTTCCCATCGACGAGTCCACCGGGCGGGTGGCTTCGGGTGGCATGGCCATGCCGATGCTCCCGGGCACCGCGCCCGAGGGCTCCACCTCCGTCGAGGTGGGCCAGAAGACCTCTGAAGACCTGCTCACCACGGATTTCTGATACGCTTCGAGCTTGTGCACCCACGCCCTGGCGGCGCTTGCGTCGGGGCTGCATCTTGGAAGCAGGCATGAGCGAACGAGTCCCGGTACTCCTCATCGCCGAGGACGACCCTCGAGAGCGTGAGCGTCTGGCGTCCTTGTCCGAGGATCTGGGCTTCCGGGTGGTCATGGCCCCCGATGGCGAGCAGGCCGCCGTCCTGATCGAGCGCTCCATGCCCGACCTGGTGGTCACCGACTACTACATGCCGGGGCTGGACGGGTTGGGCCTGGTCAAGCGGCTGCGCGCGAATCCACGGGGCGCCCGGGTGCCGGTGATGGTGATCACCTCCGATGACCTGCGCCGCACCAAGATCCGGCTGCTGCAGGCCGGCGCGGACGACTTCCTGGTCAAGCCGGTGGACCACCTGGAGTACGGGGCTCGCATCAACGCCATGGCTAGGCGAGCCCGGCTGATGGACCGGCTCGGCCAAGCCCTGGCGGCTCATGGAAAGGCTCGCAAGCGGCTGGAGCGGCGGCTGGCGCGTCCCTCCGACATGGTCATCGCCCTGGCAGCGGTGATGGAGCGGGGCGCGGATCAGAGCGCCACTCGCAGGCACCTCCGGCGGGTCTCCGAGCTGGCTGGCTTGTTGGCCCATGCCTACCGGGGCGATCAGGTCCTCGCCGAGTCCCTGCGGCAGCTCTCGGTACTCCATGACGTGGGCTTGGTGGCCGTCTCTGAGCGCATCATGGCGGATCCGGGTGTCCTGCCTGCGGAGGACATCGAGGAGGTCAAGACCCACACCCTGCTGGGGGCCGAGCTGCTGCGGGAGGCCGGGCTCCCCGAGCTGGCCTGCAACATCGCCCTGTACCACCACGAGCGCTGGGACGGTGACGGCTACCCCCACGGCCTCGTCGGGGACAACATTCCTCTCGAGGCGCGCATCGTGGCGGTGGTGGACGTCTTCGACGCTCTGCTGGTGGAACGCTCGCGGGGGGGGGGCGCTCCCTGCCTCAGGCCTTGGATGCTCTGGAGGACTGCGTCGCGGCTGGGCAACTGGACCCTGACATCGCCGGCAGCTTCATGGCCCTCCAGGAGGGGGTCGCCCAGGTGGTGCGCGCCTGGCCACCAGGCGCAAGCCGGGCCGAGGCTTGGCGCTGATGGCGAGCTTCGAGGCACGCCCGGGCGCGCGCTTGGGAGACTGGGTGCTGCTCCGACCGGGCGGGGTGGGGGAGTGGGAGGGCAGCTGGCTGGTCCAGGATGGCGCTGGGGCCCTGGGGGTGGCCTATCTGTTGAGAGCCGTGCGTGGGCTGGACATCGGCCGGCTGGCCGCGCTGAAGCATCCGGCCCTGGTGGAGCTGGTGGGGATGGGGGATCACCCCGTTCCCTACCTGGTGCGGGAGCGCTTGGCCGGCAAGCCGCTGTCCGCCTACATGATGTCCGGGGCGGCCCCCGAGGCCCTGGCCGTCTCCATCGCCGCCCAGGTGGCCAGCGGGCTGGCTGCGCTGCACGCCGAGGGGCTCTGCCACGGGCTGTTGTCCGACGCCCGGGTGCTGGTGGAGTCCATCCGTGAACCGCGGGTGCAGCTAGTGGGCCAGGGTCTGTCGGGCGATCGCTGGCAGGGTGGGCTCGACCACGCGGCGCCCGAGAGTGTCCGGGGCGCCGCCACCGAGCCCCCGGCGGATATCTACACCCTGGGGCTGGTGCTGTGGCAGTTGGTGCACGGCCGGCTGCCCTGGGCTGAGCTCGGCCGGTCCCAGGCTTTGCTGCGCCGAGGTTGTGAGCAGCCCAAGGCCAGCATGGGCTCCGTGGCGCTGCGCGCCTTGCTCGAGTCCTGTGTGGCCATCGATCCCGTCCACCGCCCCAGTGCGCTCGAGGTGGTCCGGGGGCTCGAGGCCCTCGGCGCCAAGCTCACGGCCCCTTCCGCCCTGAGCCTGCGGAGGCGATCCCGGAGCATCACCGTGCTCGAGCCGCGGGTGCGCAAGCAGCTGGATCGCTGGCTCGACCGAGGCGGCAAGCTGGGCATCCTGGGTCCCAGCGGCAGCGGCCGCACCCGGCTGCTGGACACCCTCTCCACAGCCCTGCGCGTGCGCGGCATGCCCTTCGCTCGCATGACGCCTGGCGGCCACGCCTGGGACGCCATCGAGCATGTGCTGTGCTGTCCCGGACTCCCCGGCGCGCCTGTGTCTCTGCCCACCTGGGCTCCCCCCGATGCCCGGCCCCAAGTGGCGGCCCTGGCCCTCGCTCAGCGGGCGCCCGGCGGCTTCCACCTGTTGGTGGACGACCACGAGCTGTTGGACGCGTCCAGCCGGGCCTGTCTGGCCGTGCTCGCTGGAGACGATCGGGTCCACATCTGCCTGAGCGCTCGGGAGGGGCCATCCTGGCTCGAGTGGAGTTGCGTGCTGGCGCCGTGGAAGCGGGAGCAGGTGCTCCAGCTGCTGCGGGGTGTGCTGGGTGAGATCGAGGGGCAGGACGAGCTCGCCAGCCAGCTCTGGAGTGTGGCCGGTGGTGTCCCTGGGCCCACCATTCAGCGCCTGTTGGCCTTGGTGCATGCCCAGGCCCTGCGCTGGGATGTCCTGCGCTGGACCGTGCTGCCCCAGCGCCTTCCTCGCGCCCTGCAGGACACCACCGTGCCGGACGATCCCCTGGACGGGCTCGGAGAGGTGGCGCGGAAGCTGGGCTCCACCCTGGCGCTGGTGGGCAGCCCCTGCACCGTCGAGTACCTGTGCCACCTGGCGGGCGTGGAGGAGGAAGAGGGCCGCGTGTGCGCGCGGGAGCTGGTCCATGCCGGCCTGGCCAGGGTGGAGCACAGGCAGGTGTTGCCGCGCAACGCGGAGGCCCTCGAGGATCTGCGGCGCGCCTGCGCCGACCCTCGGGCGGTCTTCCAGCGCCTGCTGTCCCAGCTGCTGGAGCTGCCCGATCTCGACCACGCTCGGCTGGGCTGGCTGCTGCTGGGTGCCGAGAACGCCGCCGTGATCCGCGTCCACGGCGCGGCAGTCATCGAGACGGTCAGCCGCAGGGATCCCAACGATGGTGTGGTGCTGGCCCATGGGCTGTGGCAGGTCACACCCCATGCCTCGCTGGTGGCCCCACGCATGGGGGCCCTGGCGCGGGCGGGGCACGAACAGGAGGCCCTGGACTTCGGCCACCGCTGGCTCGATGCCAACTTCGTCGCCCCCCAGGCGCCGCTGGTGGCGGCCACCATGGCGTGGGTCCTCGCGCGGCTCCCCGGCAAGGAGGCCTCCGCTCGCGAGTGGATCGCTCGCTGTCGGGACCTGCCTGTCGAAGAGCCCGAGCTGATCTCAGAGGTCGAGGCTCGCCTGTGCTTCGTTGGGGGGGACCTGCCGGGCGTCGTCCAGGCCGCGCGTCGCATCGCCGATCGGGAGGCCCCCGAGGACGACCCTGCGCGCCTGGACCGCTGGCTGGTGCTGCGGGGGCTGTGGGCCCGGGCCTTGCAGCGGGACGGCTCCAACGAACTGGCCATCGGCGTGCTCGAGTCCCTGCCGGCCCACCTGGGGCGCGATCGGCCCACCCGGGCAGCCCTCGACGGGCTGCTGGGCAGCCTGCTGCTGGATGGCGGGCGCTTCGCCGAGGCAGCCGTGGCCATGGAGCGTGCCCTGGGCCGTGATCGCGGCCTGCCCCCTGTGTCCAGGGCACGCCTGCTGCACGACCTCGGTGTCGCTCTGCGGATGTTGGGCAACCGGGATCAGGCCCTGCGGCGCTGGCGGGAGTCCCTGCTGATCCTCGAGCGCGCCGGGGAGCAGCGCTTGGGTCTGAAGGCCATGGCCGAGCTGGCTCGCTGCCTGCGGGAGCTGTGCCGGGTGGAAGAGGCCGAGGCGGCCGGCCGCCTCGGCTACGACCGCGCGGTGGAGCAGGCCGACCACAACTCAGCCGCTCAGGCCGCCCTGGGGCTGGTGGCGTTGTTCGTGGACCGGGGGGACCCAGCTGCGGCCGAGCGCTGGCTGCAGCGGGCCTCGGAGCTGCTCGAGGGTCGGTCCTCGGATCGGCTGGCGGCCGAGGCCTACCGGTGGAGGGCCGAGCTGGCCCTGCGGCGCCGGGACGCCGACGCCGCGGCCTTGCTCCAGCGTGCCTCGGAGCTGGCTGGGGCCTCCCACGGCGCCGCGCTCGCAGGCGTCGTCCACGCTCAACAGGTCTACCTGCGGGCGCGCGGCGGAGAGATCCAGCAGCTCGAGGCGTTGGTGGAGCAGGCCATCGTGCCGCTGCGCACCGCCGGTGCGGGGGTGGAGCTGGCCGAAGCCCGCCTGTGGCTGGCCGAGGCCCTGCACCTGGGGGGCCGCGGAGAAGAGGCCGAGCGCGAAGCCAACCGCGCGCTGGTCTTCGCCGACGAGGTGGGCCACCTGCGCTTGCGCGAGCGGGCCGGGCAGCTGGTTGCGCGCATCGGGGCCAGCCCTCGTGAGGAGCCCCGTGCCGCCCAGCTGGGCCAGCTGCTGGAGCTGGCCATGGCCGTGGTCCGCGAGAAGGACACCGACAGCCTGCTCCAGCGCATCGCAGGGTCCGCTCTCGAGCTGCTGGATGCCGAGCGGGCCTTCGTGCTCATCGGGGCCGAGGGCACCATGGAGGTGGTCGCCGCCACCAGCCGTGACGGGCTCGATCCCGGCCGGCCCTCCACCTCGGTGGTCAACCGGGCTCTGCGGGAGGGAAAAGAGGTCATCGCCGCGGACATCGCCGAACGATCCGATCTGCGTGACGCCATCTCGGTGCTCACCATGGATCTGGCCTCGGCCATGTGTGTGCCCATGGTCGAGGGCGATCTCACCCTGGGCGCCATCTACGTGGACAGCCGGCGCACCAGCTCGGTAGAGCCGGCGCGGGCGGTGCAGCTGCTGCGCACCCTGGCGGGCTACGGCGCCGTGGCGGTCTCCAATGTGGAGCAACTCACCCGCGTGGCTCGCCGTGCCGACGAGGCCGCCGAGATCGCTCACGACCTGCGCAGCCCCGCCGCCTCCATCACCATCCTGGCCGAGGAGCTGCTGGTCGCCCTGCCTGGTGGCCACAGTGGGCGCGAGCGGCTGCAGCGCATCCTCCAGGCTTCCCGGCAGATCCAGGACATGGCCAGCGCCATGCTCGAGGCTGAGACCTTGCACCGTCAGCCCATGGACTTCAGCGCCCTGGTGGGCCGAGCTGTGGCCCTCGAGGAGCCCGCAGCGCGCAAGGCTGGGGTCGCCCTGGCCCTGGACATCGAGCCGGGCCTGGAGATCGAGGGTGACGCCCTGGCCTTGTCACGGGTGCTGACCAACATCGTGGGCAACGCCGTGCGCTACAGCCCGCGGGGTGGGGCAGTGACCGTGCAGCTGACGCCTTGTGAAGCAGGCGTGTGCTGTCGAGTGCGGGACCAGGGCCCCGGCATCCCGGGGGGCGCCGAGCAGAGCATCTTCCAGCGGGGGGTGCAGCTGGGCGAGGGCGCCGGCCGTCGTGGCCTGGGCTTGGCCATCGCCCGTCGCATCGTGGAGCAGCACGGGGGCTGTATCGAGGCCCGCGGCCTCGGGGAGCGGGGGGCGGAGCTGATGTTCACGGTGCCGTTGCTGGGGTGATGCAGCGCGACCCTGCGCGTTGCTCGGGATCAGGGCGTGTGGCTGGCGATGGCTCGGATCGTCCCCACGACCACCACGAAGATGAGGGGTGAGGTGATGATCAGCGCCCAGCGCAGGCGGAAGCGGAGCTGTTCGACCCTGGTGAGGGGGCGGCCAAGCTCCCTCTCCCGCTCGGCCTGCTTGTCCTCGACGAAGCGTGCGATGAGGTTCATGGTGCGACCACCACCACGGTGTAGCTGCGCTCGAGGTCGCCATTGATGGCCAGGCTCACCCCGGCCACCTCGATGGTGCCGCTGCTGAGGGTCTCCGTGGCTTGACCCGGCCCCGTGGGGGTGCCGCTGGGCGTGTAGCTCGTGCCGTCGCCCTCGGTGAAGGGGCCGCCGCCTCCGAACAGGTACACCACCCGCTCGCCGTCCACGTCGCCCAGGTCCAGCAGGTCGGGGTCGTCGGTCTCGGCCAGGGTGTCGGGGATGGTGGCGAAGGTGGGCACCGTGGTGCCCGCCGCGGCGAAGACCGGGGTGTGGTCCATGGCGGCGTCGAACCAGCCGGTGGTGGCGGGCTCGAGGGTGTGCCAGTCGGTCCAGGCGACCCCGCTGGGGAGCTGCACCTCTCGGCCGGTGGCGCCACGCTCCAGCACCGGGGCCACCAGCAGGGCCGGGCCCAGCAGCCAGGCGTCCATGCGGCCCCAGTCCTGGCCGTAGTGGAATGACACCGGGCGGATCATGGGAGAGCCCAGCGTCGAGGCTTCCAGGGCCAGCCCCGAGCGGTAGGGGTACAGGCGGCTGTGCTCCCGGGTGAGCTCGGCGAAGTACGCCAGGGTCTCGTCGTCCCGATCGAACTGGTGGTTCTCCTCGTCGAAGGCGCCGTGGTGGGTGCGCATCACCGGGCTGTAGGCCCCCAGGCCCGCCCAGCGGAACCACAGCTCCTTGTCGCTCGGGTCGTTGCCCACGGAGTTGTAGCCGGCGATGTCGTGGGTGAAGACGGGCACGCCCGACGCGGCCAGGCCCAGGCCCAGGGCCAGAACGGTGGGGAAGCCATCGTCCGTGTCGAAGCTGGTGCGCTGATCGCCACCCCACACCACCGGGGACAGCCCCTGGGTGCCCATCCAGCCCGAGCGGGAGAAGAAGGTGGCGTCCCGGCCGTCGATGGCGGCCAGGTTCGCGGCCTGCCACAGCGAAGGGTAGCGGTTGTGCTCGAGCATGGGGTCGGCGCCGCTGTGGAGCACCGCGTCGGCGGGCAGCCACTCGCCGTAGTCGGCCATCCAGCCGTCGAAGCCGATGTCCAGGCAGTCCTGCATCCAGGCCACCGACCAGTCCTGGGCGTCGGGGTGGGTGTAGTCCACCAGGGAGGTCTGCTTCAGGCTGACGCCGAGGAAGGTGTAGGGCTCGCCCTGATCATCCTGGATGAGCACGCCGGCGTCGACGGCGTCGTCCCAGGTCACGGTGTCTTCGGCCACGAAGGCCGAGAAATAGGCCAGCCACTTGTAGCCGGCGGCCTCGAGCTCGGCGTCGATGTCCTCGGCGTCGGGGTACAGCTCGCGGTCCAGAAACCACTCGTTGCTCAGGCGATAGCCGGTGGTCTGCAGCTCGAAGCCCTTCCAGTCCTCGGTCCAGATGGCGGAGACCGAAGCGCCCGCGTCGCGCAGGGTGTCGGCCACCTCGCGCACCCGGTCCGAGCCCCCCACGGCGTCGACCCAGGCACCCAAGGCCCAGGCGGGAGGTTGGTCGATGTGGTGGCCCGCGGTGGCCCTCTGGAGCACCTCGAGGGGGGAGTCACCGTGGCTGATGAGCGTGTGGAGGGTGGGCTCCCAGGACAGCACGGAGAACCGCTGCGGATCGCTGGCGCAGAGGTCCACTTCCATGCGACCCGACGCCTGGGGGAAGCTGATGGCGTGGGGCTGCTGGGGGCGGAGCAGGAGGGGCACCGGGTAGGAGCTGGCATGACGCGTGCCGGTGAGGCTCCAGTCGTCGGGGTAGTCGTCGTCCTGGGACTTGCCCACCCCGGGTTCGCTGACCCACAGGGGGAACGCATGGCCGACATGGTCCACGTCCATGGCGTGGCCGCCCAGCCCCAGGAAGTGCTCATCGGTGTCGCAATCGGCCTGCAGGACCGTGCGGCTCGTCTCGGCGCGAACCGGGAGCCACTCCAACGGCAGGCCGCTGCTGGAAGGGTCGGACAGGTGCAGCGTCCCCAGGGGCTCGCCCGTGCCGTCGAAGGCCTCGGCCGTCCAGATCCCGTCGCTCTCCCGCAGCTTCCCGAAGCTCTCGACCCAGACCAGATCGTGCTCCACTTCGTCGAAGCGGGTTGAGCCAAAGGCCTGCTCGATCTCGTAGCTGCCGGTGCCGGCGCCCAGGCGGATGCCGCGGATCCCGCCGCTTCCCTCTTCGCTGATGTCGAGGGTACCGGCGTCGCGATCCACGGTCACCAGCCAGCTCTGGATCTGGTGGCTGTCGGGGCTGCAGGCTGCGCAGGCGAGGCTGGCGATGAGGCAGGCGGGGCGGCGCGTCATGCGCCTCAGTCTACCAGACGACGGGGTTCGTTGTGGCTCCCCACCAGCCCTCGGTGGTCTGGCAGACCAGGTCGCCGTCGGCGTCGTCGGGGGAGATCTTCACGATGCTGCCCGAGGACGAGAAACCGTAGAGCTGGTCCTGGTGGAAGCCTACTCCGAACAGTTTTTCGTGGCCGATGGTGCCCATCCAGGCCGCGGATCCGTTGCTGGGATCGACCCGGATCAGCTCGTCGCCGTCGCCGTCGCCCCACACGGTCCAGTACAGGTAGCCGTCGGGCAGGCCTACGATGTCGCCGGAGGTGGAGTAGGGGGAGTTGCTGACGATGGCGGTGGGCTCGCAGGTCCCCAGGTTGATGCGGGTGATGGTGTCTTCGCCCCCGGCGATGAGCTCACCCATGGACGTGAAGGTCAGGGCGGTCATGTCGAAGTCGGTGTCACAGAGCTTGGTGACCTCGGCGGTGTCGGGGTCGATGCGGTACAGGGCGTCGAAGGTGCCACCGTACATGTGGCCCGCCAGGTCGATGGCGATGTCCTCGAAGTACTCCACCACCTGGGAGCCTTCATGGAACTGGCCCACCTTGGTGAGCTCTCCGGTGGCAGGCTCGACCTCGTACAGGGTGTCCGAGGTGTTGGCGTAGACCGGGGCCAGGGCGATGACCCCCGTGTCCAGGGTGTCGTCGGTGTCACCGGTGTCGATGGGCTCGGAGCTGTCGCCCGTGTCCACGGGTTCAGCGCTGTCGAGCAGATCGTCGGGCGCCTCGGGCCGCTCGTTGATCTCGTAGTCCACGCAGGCGAGCAGGAGAAGGAGCGTGAGCATCGACCACCTCGGGTGGGGGCGCGGCGTTCGCGCGGTGGTAACGCGTTCGCGGTGGCTGGGTAGGCGCCGCGACCCAGAGTTACAGATCGGCGTCACACCCTGAGAGGTACCTTGCTCCGCACCTCGCTCCTCCTTTCTGTCCTGCTCACCGGCTGCGAGCCCGACCTGGCCGACACCGCCGCCGGGGTCTGCACAGGCGAGCCCGACCTGGCCGTCGCCGCGGAGACGCTCAGCTTCGTGGTCGCGGGCTGCGCGTCCCTGGATCTCGGCGCTCGCGTCGTGGGGGAGGGGACGCTGACGGTCTCCCTGGCCCAGGTGGACGACACGGTGGTCCCCACGGTCACCGCCGGCCCCGACGGCGCCTCCCTGCGGGCCGTGGCCCTCGAGGGCGCCATCACCCTCGAGGGGAATGGGCCCCTGCGCTGGTGGCGGCAGGGCTACCAGAGCTGGTCCTGGGCTGGGGTGGTGGAGCCCGAGGCCGTCAGCCTGGACGACGACGGCCTGCCACGGGTCGGCGGCCAGGACGTCAACACCTCCTTCATCCAGGACCGGTCGTCCACCTCGTGGTGGTCCGGGCTGCTGGGGCGGCCCGATGGGGCCTCGCTGCTGCTGGGGACCCTGGGCGCCCAGCGGGTGCCTTTCTACGCCGCGGCTGACGACAGCGGCGCGGTCTGGGCCGTGTGGGGCGGCTTCGACGAGGCCTACGCCCTGGCCCCTGGAGAGAGCCTCGAGCTCGATCCCCTCTGGTTGGGAGTCGATGCCGATGCCTGGGAATTGTGGCGGCGCTACGCCCAGCGCGTCGCGGCCCACACCCCGGCGCGGGCCCTCGAGGGCCTGCCCACGGTGGGCTGGTCCAGCTGGTATAGCTACTACGCAGAGGTCACCGAGCAAGACGTGCGGGACAACCTTGCCCTGGTGGCGGCCCTGAACCAGGCCGGCCAGCTGGCCCCGGTGGAGCTGGTGCAGGTGGACGACGGCTGGCAAGTGGTCTGGGGCGAGTGGACCGCCAATGCCAAGTTCCCGTCGGGCATGGCGGCCCTGGCGGCCGAGATTCAGGCCGAGGGCTTGACCCCGGGCCTGTGGATGGCGCCCTTCTACGTCAGCCGGCAGACCACCACCTACGCCGAACACGACGACTGGTGGGTGCGGGACGCGGCCGGCGCCGAGCTGAGCTTCGACAACGACAGCAGCGGCGACTACGCCGTGATCGACGTCACCCACCCCGACGCCGCGGCCTGGCTGCGGGGCGTGATCGCCGCCCGCGTGGCCGAGGGCTGGACCTACCTCAAGCTGGACTTCCTGTACGCTGGCGCCCAGCCTGGCCAGCGCTACCACGAGGTCAGCGGCCTCGAGGCCTACCGCTCGGGGCTGCGCATCCTGCGGGAGGCCGCCGGTGACCAGGCCTTCATCCTGGCCTGCGGGGCACCCATGTTGCCTTCGGTGGGCTTCGCCGATGCGTTCCGAACCGGCGCCGACATCGCCTACGGCTGGGACCCGGACCCCGAGCCGGCCTACCTGCGCTGGCAGGCGCGGGCCACGGCGGGCCGCAACTGGATGAACGGGCTGTGGTGGTGGAACGACCCCGACGTCCTGCTGCTGCGGGAGCCCTTCGAGGACCACCAGGCCCGGGGAGCGGTGGTGGCGCAGCTGGTCAGCTCGGGGCTGTGGCTGGCCGGTGACGATCTGGGCGCCTTGAGCGCTGAGCAGCTGGCCCTGGAGCTGCACCCGGGCGCGGCGGCCCTGCGGGGCCAGCCTGTGCGACCCAGCTCACCCCTGCGCTTCCCCTCGGGTCACGACCTGGGGCCGGTCTCCGAGCGCCAGGTGGCGGATGACCGGGTGCCCTGGATGTGGCAGATCGGTGACCACGCCACCGCCCTGTTGAACCTCGGGGAGGACGAGCTGATGTTGCCTGCCCCAGGGGGAACGGAGCTGCTCACGGGAGAGCGGGCCAGCGCGGGGTCGCCCCGGACCCTGCTGGCGGGCGAGGGAGAGATTTGGGTTCGATGAGCCGGGGCTATGCCCAGGTGGGCGCCTGCTCGATGAGCTTTCGGGCCAAGGGGGCGGCCACCGGCTTCGAGAACAGGAAGCCCTGGGCGTGGTGACACCTGCGGTCCCGCAGCCAGCCCAGCTGCTGGTGGGTCTCCACGCCCTCGGCGGTGGTGTTCATGCCCAGGGCATGAGCCAGCTGCACGATGGAGCACACCAGCTCCATGCTGCGATCCCCGTCGGTCATGCTCTGCACGAAGGAGCGGTCGATCTTGATGGTCTCGAAGGGGAACTGGTGCAGGTAGCTCAGGGACGAGTAGCCCGTGCCGAAGTCGTCCATGTGCAGGGCGACGCCCAGCCCCTGCAGCTCGGCGAGGGTGTCCTTGAAGGTGTCGCTGTTGTCCAGCAGGACGCTCTCGGTGATCTCCAGCTTGAGGCTGCTGGCTGATAGCCCGGTATCTTTGAGCGTATTGCGCACCTGTCCGACGAGATCCTGGCGTGCGAACTGGCGGCTCGAGATGTTCACGGCCATGCTCAGATCCCGGCGAGGGTAGGCCCGCTGCCAGGCCCTGAGCTGGGAGCAGGCTTCCTGCAGCACCCAGCTGCCGATGGGGTCGATCAGCCCTGTCTCCTCCGCCAGCGGCACGAAGTCCGCGGGTGAGATCAGCCCCCGGGTGGGGTGCTGCCAGCGAATCAGGGCCTCGAAGCCGACGATACCGCCCGTTCCCAGCGAGATGACGGGCTGGTAGTGCAACAGCAACTGGTCGCGAGCCATGGCCTGGCGCAGGGCGGTCTCCAGCTCCATGCGGTGCACAGCGCCCTCGTGCATCGCCTCGTCGAAGATGGCGTAGCCGGCGCGTCCGTCGGCCTTGGCGCGGTACATGGCGATGTCGGCGTTGCGGAGCAGCTTGGAGGGATCGTCGCTCTTGGCGTCCACGAAGGAGATGCCGGCGCTGGCGGTGGTGTAGACCTCCTGGCCTCGGAAGTGGAAGGGCTTGCCCAGCTCCTCGAGGATGCGCTGGGCCACGCGCACGGCATCTTGGTTGTCGCGCACACCCATCAGCAGGATGGTGAACTCGTCGCCCCCGAAGCGCGCCAGCGCCTTCTCGGTGCCGAAGCGGGCCAGCAGATCCGTGCCCCGCAGGCAGCGATCGATGCGCCCGGCCACGGCGCGGAGCAGCTCATCGCCGGCCCAGTGGCCCATGCTGTCGTTGACCACCTTGAAGTTGTCCAGGTCCAGGAAGATCAGGGCCGAGCGCATGTCGAGGTTGCGCCGGGACACCTGGATGGCGTGAGCCAGCCGCTCCATGAACAGCACCCGGTTTGGCAGCCCGGTGAGGCTGTCGTGCAGCGCGTCGTGGACCAGGCGGGCTTCGGCCTCTTTGCGGGCGGTGATGTCCGACATGGAGCCCACCAGGCGCATGGGGATGCGCCCGTCCTGGCGCACCAGCAGGCCGCGGCACAGCACCCAGCGGTAGCTGCCGTCCTGGGCGCGCAGCCTGTGTTCGATCTCGAAGTGATCGGCGTCGCCCTCGAGGTGGTCTTGGACCGCGAGCCTCAGGGGCTGGCGATCCTGAGGGTGGGCGCGCTCGAACCAGGTCTCCGGGTCCGCCATGGCGTCCTCGGGATCGAGCTCGAGCATGCGGTACCAGCGCTCACTCAGGTAGATGCTGTTGGCGATCAGATCCCAGTCCCACAGGGCGTCGTTGGCGGCCTTGGCGGCCAGGGCGTAGCGCTCCTGGCTCTCCACCAGGGCCTGCTCGACCTCCCGGCGGCGCGCGATGTCCCGCATCAGCAGCTCGTTGACATGGGCCAGCTCCTTGGTGCGGCTGGCCACCTTGCGCTCGAGCTGCTTGTTGGCAAGCTGCAGTGCGCGCTCGGCGCGCCACTTTGCTCCCAGGGTGCTGGCCAGGTGCCGCAGCACGTGGGGCTGGAAGGGCTTGGGGAAGAACAGCAGCCGCTCGGCGGGCAGCACGCGTTCGACGAAGCGGTCGGGGCGCAGCTCGGCGGGCTCGGCCACGATGACGATGTTGACGTCCGGATCCGTGCCCCGGATGGCCAAGGCCAGATCGAGGCCGTCCTGCTCGCCTTGTAGCGTGGGATTCAGGAAGACCACCGAGAAGGGGCGCTCCGCGAGCAGGGCCTGCCGGACCGTCTCGACGGCCTCCGCGCCATCGCTGCAGGCATGCAGGGCGAAGGCGCCTGGGGTGTGCTCGGCTTGATCCGCTGCGTCGCCTTGTGGGGAGGTCCACACCGAGCTCGAGCCGAACACCCAGCGGTAGGCCTGCAGGGTTGCGGGCTGGTCGTCCACGGCGAGCAGGTGGATGCGGGTGGCTTCGGGTTCCTGGATCATGTCGGTGTCCCCTCTGTCTCTTCGGCGCGCGGTGAGCCTGGCGCGCTGAGCGTGTCGCCGGGCATGGTGGCCGGCTCCGTCAGCAGTGTGAGCTCGAAGCAGGCGCCGGGGAGGGGGCCGCGGATGAGCTCCAGGCTACCACCGTGCCGCTGCGCGACGCGCCAGGCGATGTTGAGCCCCAGGCCCGTCCCTCGCCCTGGGGCCTTGGTGGTGAAGAACGGGTGGAAGACGCGATCCCGAATCTCGTCGGGCACGCCCGGGCCATTGTCCGAGATGGTGATGATCAGGCGCTCGCCCACGATCCTGCCGTCGACCTCGACCACGCCGCCTTGCTCCGGGGCTGCATCGTAGGCGTTGGACAGCAGGTTGGTGAGCAGCTGATGGATCTCCTCCGGGACGCAGGGCACGGTCCCGACGCCTTCGAAGCCGGCGCGCACGGCGACCTCGCTGCCCAGGCGGGGCCGCACGATGTCGATGACTTCCTGCATGGAAGCGAAGACATCGTGGGGTTGTGTGGTGCGCTCGCGGCCCTCGCTGGCGTAGTGGCCCATCAGGGTCACCGTGTGGGCGATGCGCTCGGAGCCGCTCGCGGCGCGCTCCTGCAGGCGCATGATGCGGTCGGTGAGCTTGGTCGCGCGCTGGAGCTGCTCTGGTGTGGGTGCCCGGTCTCCCAGCTCGCCCACGAGATCCCGCAGAGCCCGGCTGTCTTGCTCCACCATGGCCACGGCCGGCCGGATCTGGTTCAAGGCGTTGTTGAACTCGTGGGCCAGGCCAGCCGCCAGGGTCTCGAGGGCATCCATGCGGTGCTCGAGCTGCACCTCGGCCTGCAGGTCCTGCATCTGCAGCAGGGCATGCACGGCCCCCCGCAGCTCCCGGGGGGAGAAGGGCTTGGCCAGGTAGCTGTTGGCCCCGGTCTCCAGCCCTGTGGAGCGGTCTTCGGTCGACCCGCGGGCGCTGAGCATGATGATCGGAGTCTGCTTGGTGGCCGGATCCTTGCGCAGCTGGCGGATCAGCTCGTGACCGTCGATCCCGGGCATCATCAGGTCCGTGATCACCAGGCTGGGCTTGACCTCCCTGGCCAGCGCCAGGCCCTCGAGGCCGTCCCGCGCGGTGTAGACCTGGAACTGGTCGTGCAAGGTCAGGTGCACCACCCGCAAGATGTCCGGGGTGTCGTCCACCACCAGGATGGCATGGCGGCGCTTCTCCTGGTGGGGGTGCCGCGCCACCACCCGGCGCTCGGTGGCGTCGGCGATCTGCAGCAGGCGGTAGTCGTCGCGCTCGGACAGCAGCCCGGTCCACTCGGCCAGCCCCTGGTCCGAGGAGCGGCGGCCGCCCAGCACGTCCTTGCGGGCGGCCCGTCGGTCCAGCGCCGCCGGGTCGAAGTGATCGCGGCCCTTGTACAGCTCCACCCAGAAGCGGGCGCCCTGGTCGGGCTCGCTCGCGGCCCAGATGCGGCCGCTGTGCAGCTGCACGAACTCCTGGGCCAGCGCCAGCCCGATGCCGCTGCCGCCGTAGCGGCGGGTGGCGCCCATGTCGACCTGGTAGAAGCGCTCGAAGAGCGCCTCGGCCTTCTCGGGGGGGAAGCCCGGGCCGTCGTCGGCCACGCAGACCACCACGGAGCCGCCCAGATCCTCGATGGTCACCTGGATGTGGCCGCCCTCGGGGGTGAACTTGGCGGCGTTGGACAGCAGGTTGATGAAGACCCGCTCCATGCGCTCGGCGTCGTACCAGATGAGGCAGGACTCGAGCTCACTGTGCAGCTCCAGCTCGATGTCCTTGCGGCTGGTGAGGGTCTTGACCTGGGTGACCAGGCCGTGGAGGTAGCTCACCAGATCCCGTTCCTGGATGCGCAGGCGCACCTTGGACTCGTCGAGCTTGGACAGGTCCAGGATGTCGCCGATCATGCGCAGCAGCTTGAGCCCGTTGTGGAACATGGACTCGATGGTGGTCCGCTGCTGGTCCACCAGGGGCCCCATGTCTTCGTTGGCCATCAGCTCCAGGGAGGCCAGCATCATGGCCAGGGGCGTCTTGAGCTCATGGGTGATGTTGGCGAAGAACTGGGACTTGAACTGATCGAGGCGCTTGAGCTCCTCGTGGGCGGCCTCGAGGTTGGTGGTGGTGTGCTCGAGGTTGATCT
>CALDOK010000173.1 GCA_937912125.1 uncultured Pseudomonadota bacterium | reverse complement strand
GCCATACGTCCCAGGCTCGCCCCAGCCCCCGGCGTACGGCGCGGGAGGCGCGCCATACGTCCCAGGCTCGCCCCAGCCCCCGGCGTACGGCGCGGGAGGCGCGCCAAAACTCGCAGGCTCGCCCCAGCCCCCGGCGTACGGCGCGGGAGGCGCGCCAAACCTCGCTGGCACGCCCCAGCCCCAGGCGTACGGGGGGGGGCGACGCGGCGCTGGTGTAGAGTAGAGGGGTGGTGACGCGCCTCCGCCATTTATTGCTGCTGGTAGTCCCCGTGCTCGCTGGCGCGGCCGACGGTCCCAGCTTGGGCTGCGGCTGCGATCCGGGGGTGGGGTCAGTCATCGACAACGACGGCGACGGCAGCGGCGCGACCATCGACTGCGACGACGCGAACCCCGCCGTCCATCCCGGGGCCGAGGAGCACTGCGACGGGGTGGACGAGGACTGCGACGGAGAGGTGGACGAGGACAGCGTGGACCGCGCCACCTTCTACGAAGACCTCGACGGCGACGGCTGGGGTGGCGAGACCACCGTCGAGGACTGCGAGGCTCCCGATGGCTTCGTAGAGCAGGCAGGGGACTGCGACGAGCTGGACGACAGCATCCATCCTGGTGCCCCCGAGGTCTGCTGCGACGAGGTGGATCAGGACTGCGATGGGGAGATGGACGAAGGCTGCGCCGGCGATCTGGTGTTGCTGGGGGAGACCACCGAGGCCTACGCAGGCGAGGTGCTCGCCGCCGTGGGCGATCTCGACGGCGATGGCTTCGAGGACCTGGCCATCGGGGCGCCCGATGCCCCCGAGGGCGCGCACGGGGGCAGGGGCAAGGTCTACGTCTTCTCCGGCGGCGCTGGCCTGGCGCCCGGCCAGGAGATCCTGCTGCAGGACGAGGCCGAGATCTTCGCGGCTCTGGGCGACGGGCTGGGCTACGCGCTGACTGGCCTGGGGGATCTCGACGGTGACGGGTTCGACGACATGGCCATGGGCGCTCCCTGGGCGGGCTCCGCCGGGTTCGAAGATGGCTTGGTCCTGATCGCCTATGGGCCCGTCAGCGGTGTGATCGGCGACGGCTTTGGTGATGGACTGATCACGGGTGGACAAGACCACGCTGGGTTCGGCTGGTCGGTGGCGGGGGTGGGGGACTTGACCGGTGACGGCCAGCGGGATCTGGCGGTCGGCTCGCCCTACTTCGATCACATCACCGACCGCGAAGGGATCATCTCCGTGTTCTCGGGCGCGGTGGAGTGGGAGCAGAGCGCCTCGGAAGCGGCGCTCACCATCACGGGCTCCCAGGTCAGCCGCTCGGTGGGCCATGGCCTCGCTGGGCCGGGAGACCACGACGGCGACGGGCAGGCCGATCTGCTGTTCAGCTACGAGATGTGGGACAACGGGGGCAAGGTCGGCTTGCTCGGCGGTCCGGCGCAGGGTTCGGTGGCCATCGAGGATGTCACCCTCTACCTGAGCACCTGCTCCACCACCGCGGAGCTCGGCGTCGCCCTGTCCTGGGCGGGCGACGTGAACATCGACGGCTATGACGACTTCGTGGTGGGCGCACCGGGTGATGAGGGGGGGGCGGTGTACCTCTTCCATGGACCCATCACCGCCCCGGGTGCCTGCGATCAGGCGGCGGTGACGCTGTCGGGATCTGTCGAGGATGGGAGGCTGGGCGACGCCGTGGTGGCAGACCTGGACGCCGACGGCGACGGCTGGCCCGATCTGGCCGCTGGCGCGGCACAGGGCTGGCGGGACCCATGCGACCACGGAGCAGGCGCAGCCTACCTCTGGCTCGGCCCCTTCGAGGGTGGGTACGAAGACGACTCGGCGGACCGGGTGTTCGTCGGAAACGGCGCCGTGGAGAAGCTGGGCTGGGCGATGGCCGCCGCGGATCTGGACGGCGACGGCCTCGACGACCTCGCCATCGGCACTCCGGGCACCGACGTCTTCAACGAGAACGAGGGCGCGGTGTGGATCGCCCTGGGTGGCAGCCTCTGATCAGCCCTCGTCTGACACGGACTCTTCCACCACCCCGGTCTGGGCCTTGGCCAGCATGTCCTCCGCCGCCTTGCGTGTCGAGCGTCCGTGCTGCTTGCCCCCCATCATGTTGGCCAGCTCCTTGACGCGCTCATCGTGGCTTAGGGACTGGATGGCGCTGCGGGTGCGGCCGTCGCGGGTGGACTTGGAGACGAAGAAGTGGGCCTCGCCGAACGCGGCGATCTGGGGCAGGTGGGTGATGCAGATGACCTGGTGGTGGTGGGCGAGCTGCTGGAGCTTGCAGCCGATGACCTCGGCCACTGCGCCGCCCACGCCCGCGTCCACCTCGTCGAACACATAGGTGCCGGCGGGGCCGTTGCCTGCCAGCACGGCCTTGAGCGCCAGCAGGGCGCGAGAGATCTCGCCGCCGCTGGCCACCCGCGCCAGAGGCCTGGGCTCCTCGCCTGGGTTGGGGGCGATCAGGAACTCGACCCGGTCGATGCCCCGGGAGGTCAAGGGGGCGTCATCCACGGCGAAGTCGTGGGCTTGACCCTCGAACTGGGCCACGTCCACCTTGACCAACGCTTCGCCCATGCCCAGCTCCGCCAGCTCGGCGGTGATCGCCGCGGCCAGCCGCTCGGCGGCCTGCTTGCGCTGGGCGCTCAGCTCCCGAGCCAGCTGCTGGGCCTTGGTCAAGGCGGCATCCAGAGCGGCCTGTCGGGACTCCAGGTGCACCTCGACCTGCACCAGATCGTCGAGCTTGGCGGTGATCTCCTGCTGGTAGGCGATCAAGGCTTCGAGAGAGCCTCCGTACTTGCGCTCCAGACGCCGGAGCAAGCCCAGCCTGGCCTCGACCTCGCCCTGCCGGGCGGGGTCGGCGTGGATGTTGCGGCCGTAGTGGCCCAGCACCCGGGCGGCCTCCTCGAGCTCCAGCCGGGCGCTCTCGAGCTGCTGGGTGACCTCGCTCAGGCGAGGGTCGATGGCCGCCAGCTCCTGCAGGCCGCCCACCACCCGGGACAGCTGGACGGTCAGGGCGTTCTCCTGCTCGTACAGCACGGCCTCGGCCCCCTGGGTGGCCCGGGACAGGCGCTCGGCATGGCGCAGGCGTCGGGCCTCTTCGGCCAGCTCCTCGTCTTCGCCGGGCTTGATGTCCAGGCTCTCGAGCTCGCTGAGCTGGTAGCGCAGGTAGCCCTCGCGATCGACGCGGTTGCGTGCCTGGTCCTCCAGCTCCCGCACGGCGGTGCGGGCGTCGATGAGGGTAGCCCAGGCCCGCTGCATGCGGGCCTCGAGCCCCTCGAGCTCGGCGTAGGCGTCAAGGTAGCCCAGGTGGGTGGTGGGGTTGGCCAGGGTGTGGTGTTCGTGCTGGGAGGAGATGTCCACCAGGCCCGCGGCCAGGCGCCGCAGCTGAGCGGCGGTGGCCAGCTTGCCGTTGACGTAGGCGCGGGTGCGCCCGGTGGCCTGGTTGACCCGATGCAGCACGATCTCGTCCTCGACCTCGATGCCCACGCTCTCGAGGCGCTGGCGGGTGGCGGGGTCGTCGCTGACGTCGAAGAGGGCCTCGACGTCGGCCTGGGCGGCGCCGGTGCGGACCAGATCGGCCCTTCCCCGGGCGCCGAGCACCAGCTGCAGGGCGTCCACCAGGATCGACTTACCGGCCCCTGTCTCGCCCGTGACGATGTTCAGGCCGGGCTCGAAGACGACCTCCTGCTGCTCGATGATGGCAAACTCGCGGACGCGGACACAGGTGAGCAAAGTGCCTCCTCGCAGATGGCCACAACGGTATCAGAAACGGAACAGGTCGGGAACACCGCCGGGGTCGACGCCAGAGGCCCCGGAGCCCATCGCCGCGCGGCGGGTCTCCGGGGCCGGGTTCTATGGCGCTCTCTAGGGTGTGGAGGTGAACAGGAAGGGGTAGCTCACCACCACGATCCCTCCGCCCGCGGGCGCAGGGAACTGCATCCGGATGAAGCGGCCCACCAGGCACTGCTCCACCGGCGAATTGGTCAGCGTGCTGGACTTGATCTCCGCCGTCGCCACCGTGCCGTCCTTGGCGATGACGAACTTGACCACCACCTTGCCGGTCAGGCTGGGGTTGGTCCGCAGCTCTCGCTCGTAGCAGTAGCGGATGGCGTTGAGGTGGCGCTTGATGACCGCGTCCACCAGGCTCTTGTCCAGGGCACCCAGGATGATGGGTGAACCGGAGGTGGCGCCAACGACGTCCGCCGCATGTGCGCCGAAGCCACCACCTCCGGTTCCGAAACTCGAACTACCAGTTCCGTGGCCTTTGGAGCCAAGGCCGCCGATCCCGGGCATGGTGCCGCCTCCACCCAAGCCGGATCCGCGGCTGCTCAGACCGCCGGCGCCCACCTGCATGCCCTTGGCGCCCAGCAAGCCTCCCGCGCTGCCCATGGCGCCCAGCACCCCGCTGTGACCCATGGAGGCGCCTCCCACCATGGCCACGCCCGCAGGCGCCGCGTTGGGTACGCTCACATGAGTGCCGGCGGGCCCGCAGGGCGAGGGCTGGTCGTCGATGGCCACCAGGCTGGTGTAGCTGGACACAAGGTGGTGCTCGAGGGCCACGTCGATCACGGCCTGCTTCACCTGCTCGGGGCTGCGGCCGTTGGGGTACCACTGCAGATCGCGGATCTTGCGCCGGGCCCACAGGCTGTCCAGGGCCTCGTGGCGCGGCTCCACCGCGGGGATCTCGAGGGGCAGCTCCCAGGCCACCGGGGTGGTGCCCAGCACGCCGCGCACGGTGATCACAGCGTCGACCATGCCATCCACGGCGCCTGCTCCAGGCTCGTAGCGGGCCACCACCCGCAGGGGCTGGCCGGCCCACAGGTCAGGCACCTTGGCCGGATACTGCTCGCTCACCTCGAGCTCGCCCCAGTCGATCTCGATGTCGCTCAGGGCCGGGTGAGCGATGCGTCCGTAGAACTCGCCCACGGCGGCGCCCAGGGGCTTGTCGCCCAGGTGGTAGATGACGTCGCCGCGGCCCATCTCGGCCAGGCCCTCGAGCAGGTAGCGGTTGACGCTGCTGCCTACACCCATGGAGAACAGGCGCGCGCCCCCCAGGTAGCGCCGCACGGTGCGGAACATGGCCTCGTCGCCGCCCACGTAGCCGTCGGTCAGCAGCAGCACGAGGCGCATGGCGTCGGGGTCGCCCGGCAGGGTCAGGGAGTGGATGATGCCCTGGTCCATGTTGGTCCCGCCGCCGCGGAACTCCGCCAGCCACTCCCGCGCCTGCTGCCGGGTGGCCGGCGTGGACGGCTTGGGTCGGTCGAAGATCGAGGTGGCGGCGCCGCTGAAGCGCACCAGGTTGAAGGTGTCGTCGGGCCCCATCTCCTCGAGGGCCAGCAGCACCGCCGCGCGGGCGCTCTCGTAGGGCCAGCCTCGCATGGAGCCGGAGCTGTCGATGACGAACAGCAGCTCCCGCGGGCGTGCCACGAACTCGTCCCCCAGCACGGGGGGCTCGAAGCTGATGGCGATGGTGCCTGGCTCGTGCTCACCAAGGCGATGGGCGAGCACCGCCACGCCCGGGGCCTCGCCCTCGAGGCTCCAGCTCAGCACGAAGTCCCGGTCCGGCACGATGACCTCGTCGGCGGTGGTGACCTCGGCCCCCCAGGGGCCCTCCTCCTGCACGGCGATGTCGTGGCTGTCGCTCCACAGGGAGCGCACGGGCAGGCCCTCGTCGATGTAGACGGTGATGTCGACCCCGTTGGCGAGGGAGGTGGTGTAGGGGGTCTCCAGGCGCTCGCGATCCTCGACCCAGGGGGGGGAGAAGCGGGGGCCGGGGGTCATGGGGAAGCTCAGCTCGTAGACGCCGTCCTCGAGGGCCACCTGCTCCACGTACTGCAGGGTGATCTGGACCTCCTCGCCGGGGCAGAGGTTGGCGATGCTCTGGGTGAACAGGTTGTCCCGCTCCTGCTCCAGCAGGGCGGCCTTGCGCCCGTCCTCGAGCGCCTCCTCGTAGGCCTCCCGGGCCTGCTGCCGCTCCATCACCCGCCCCTCGATCAGGCGGTCCCCGCAGGTGAGGTCCATGCGGTCCACGGCCGCCATGGAGGGCAGGGGAAAGAGGTAAGTGGCCTCGAGGCTCTCCTGGTAGGGGTTGTGGAACCACTGCACCATGGTCACCCTGGCCAGCCCTGCCTGGATCTCCGCCACCACGGAGGTGTGCTCCAGCACCAGGGCCCCCAGGCCGTCCTCATGTGTCACGCGAATCTCACCGCCACTGATGGGATCGCCGGCCATCACCTCGGGTGGGTAGACGACTGGATCTCTCAGATAGGGGATATCATCCAGGGAAACCTGGGCTGACACAGCGGCCGCGATGGCCAGGGTGTGGAGCAGCATGGGGTGCCTCCGTCGGGTAGCGGTCCTGGTTGACCACGCTCCGACACACCCGGTTCGCCCCGTCTTGTGAGACTTGTGTCAATGGGATGTTTCAGTCGTCCTGCCGAGGCTCGAGGGCGAACACCCGCGCCCGAGCCTGCCGACCCTTCAGCTCCTGCACCCCGAGGTCCTGCACCGGGTGCTGCCGCTGGACGGTGGCGGTCTGCTCGCCGATCAGGATGGGGTGCTGCCGGGCCATGCCCTGCAAGCGCGCCGCCACGTTGACCGCGTCGCCGATGGCCGTGAAGTCCATGCGCTCCTCGCTGCCCACATTGCCCAGCAACACCTCGCCGGTGTTCATCCCGATGCCAACGTTCAGGGGGGGCTCGCCCTCGGCCACGCGCCGCTGGTTGACGATGGCGATGCGGGCCTGGATCTCGAGGGCCGCGTTGCAGGCGGACAGGGCGTCCCGCGCTGGATCCTGGTGGCTGTTGAAGATCGCCATGACCTGATCGCCGACGAACTTGTCGATGAAGCCGTGGTGGCTGGTGATGGAGTCGATCATCACGCGGAAGTAGATGTTGATGAGGCGGTGCAGGGCCTCGGGGCTGTTGCGCTCGGCCAGGCCGGTGAAGCCCCGAATGTCGGCGAAGAGGATGGTGCAGACCTGGCGCTCGCCCTCGAGGCCCAGCTGCTCCCCCCGCGCCAACAGCCGGCGGACCAGATCGCCCGAGACGTAGCGGGAGAAGGAGCTGAGCAGCAGCTCCCGCTCGGTGATGTCGTCGGCCACGACCACGGTGCCCTCGGGCTGCCCGTCGGCGTCGAACATGCGGCTGGCCTTGGCCAGGATGGACCGCTGCCGGCCATCGGGCCGGGTGATCAGGACCCTGGTGAGGGGCAGGCGCCCGACCTTGCGCACCGTGCGGATGGCGCCCAGCATGTCGATGCCGCCGAAGACGTGCGCCACCTCGGCGAGGGGGCGTCCATGCAAGTCCTCGGCGGACACCCCCAGGATCTCCTCCATGCGGGTGGTCACCAGGGTGATGTGCGCCTGGTCTGTGCTGTCGATGACCATCAGCCCCGAGGACAGGCTCTCGATGACCCGGCGGTTGAACTCGTTGGCATGCTCGAGGGCTCGGGCAAGCTTGCCGTCCTCTGCGTGGGCCTCGTGGGCGGCGAGGCGCTGGCTCAAGCGCTGCAGCTCCTGGTTCTTGCGGGAGATGCGTTGATCCAGGTGAGTGGTGTAGGCCCGGGCCACGTGGGGGACCAAGGACAGCAGGATCTGCGACAGCTCGCCCAGGGCGCGCTGGTAGCGGGGGTCGTGGGTCAGCCCGGAGGTGGCCAGGACCGCGCGGATGGCGGGGATGACCTGCAGGTGGGCCTCGATGTAGTCGGCCAGCGGGATGTCCTGGGCCACGCGCCGTGCGGCGGCGGCGTGCAGGTGGATCCCGAGCCCCTGGGCCCTGCCCTCGACCAGCAGGGCCAGCAGATCATCCAGCAGCAGCCCCACCGCCGGGCTCAGCTCCCGCGGATCCAGGGTGGAGTAGGCGGGGAGGCGTTCGACGATGGCTGAGACCAGCGCAGCCAGCAGCGCCTCCCGGCGGGGCTTCAGGAAGAGGACCAGTTCGTGGAGCTCGGGGGACATGGCAGCCTCGGGGGATGTTCTCAGCGTAACGGAACCGAGCCGCCTTCGAACAGGACGATGCGCCCACGGGCCCGGTAGAGGGTCACAGCGAGGACCTCCCTGAAGGCCCCCCGCAGCCGCGGCCAAGCCGGGGAGATGGACCCAGCTGCGTCCACCGCTGGGAAGTGGTGGGCGAACACCTGGCGCGCGCGGAAGACGTGGTAGGCGTCTGTGACCAGCAGGATGTGCTCGTAGCCGTGGTCCTGCGCCAGGAAGCGCGCGTTCTCCTCGGTGGAGGCGGAGCGTTGCTCGAGCACCATGGCGTCTTGGGGGACCCCCAGCTCTGCGGCCAGGTCGGAGGCGGCCTGGGCCTCGGAGGGTGGATGCTCGCCCACGCCGCCGGTGAAGGCCAACACCGGCGCGCGGCCCTGCCTCCACAGCTCCACGCCCAGCTCGGTGCGCCGCTGCAGGGCAGGGGAGGGCACGCCGCCGGGGTCCACCCGGCAGCCCGCCACCACGATGGCGTCCCAGCTGCCAGCGGGGACCTGCCGCTGACCGTGGTGGTCGAGCCAAGCGGCCGCCAGGGTCCAGGGGCCCAGGGTGGCGACGATCAGCAAGATGGCAGCGTGACGGCGGGTCAGGCGGGGCATGGGCGGGCAACTCCGGGGTTCCCTTGGAGCGTTCATGTCCGGGGGATTATTCCGTGCCATGGCCACCAGCCCTCCCATGGAGATCAGCACCGCCCAGGCCCGCCGCTTCCTGGTGGGGCAGACGGGGCTCACCTGCATGGCCCAGCCGGGTCCCCGCGCGGCCACGGCGCTGCTGGAGCGACTGCGCTGCATCCAGCTCGACCCCCTGGACCGCATCGGCACCAACGCGGATCTCGTGGCCATGGCCCGCATCCCGGGCATCCGGCGTGGAGAGGTCTACGCTCAGCTGCTCCCCGGTCATGCCTTCGAGCACTTCGCCAAGGAGCGCTGCTTGCTGCCAGCGCAGGCCTTCCCCTACTACCGGGATCAGGCCGCCGAGACCCCGTGGTGGCGCCTCACGGATCGCCTGAAGCGCGTGCCGCCCGCCTTGCTGGACGAGGTCCTGGCGGAGGTGGGGGAGCGGGGTCCCCTCTGCGCGGCGGAGCTCGAGGAGCGAGGTCGGGTCGAGGCCATCGACTGGAACGGCTGGAAGGGCACCTCGCGGGCTGGCACCATGGCCCTCGAGGTGCTGTGGCTGCGCTGTCAGGTGGTGGTCTGCGGCCGCCGCGGCCGGGACAAGCTCTACGACATCCCCCGTCGGGCCCTGCCCGGCGTGGCCGATCAGCAGCCTGCCCTGCCCTTCGAGCGCTGGGCCCTGCTCGAGCGGGTCGAGGCGGCGGGCCTGCTCTCCACCGCCGGGGGGCCGTGGTGGTCCATGCTCGGGCCCGTGCGCAGCTCCGATCTGCCCGACACGATGGTCGCTCAGGGGCTGCTGGAGCGGGTGGTGGTGGCGGGGTCGCGCCGCAGCTACCTGGCCCCGGCTGGCTTCGCCGAGCGCAGCCATGCCCAGGACGATGGCCTGCTGCGGATCCTCGGTCCCCTCGATCCGCTGATCTGGGACCGCAAGCTGCTGCACCATGCCTTCGGCTTCGACTACGTGTGGGAGGTCTACAAGCCCGCGGCCAAGCGTCGCTGGGGCTGGTACGTCTGCCCGCTGCTGCACCACGGGCGCTTTGTGGGACGCCTCGAGGCCCACATGGAGGGTCCGAAGCTGGTGGTGGACCAGCTCTGGGTCGAGCCGGGGGTTCAGCTGGACCGGGGTGCCCTGGACCTCGCGCTGGCTCGGCACCAGGCGGCCTGCGCCCCCGCCTAGGGCTACAGCACCCCTGCCACGGGGCTGTCGCGGTACTCGAACTCGTAGTACACGCGCAGGCCATCGCGGGGGAAGGCCTCGCGGGCCTCGCCCTCGAGCAGCGTGTCGAAGTCCTCGATGCGCTCCGGGATGGCGGTGCGGGCGAGCTCGTCCAGGTGCGCGTGGCCGCTGGGACGGGTGGTGGTCACGTCGCGGATGCGGCCGCGCTTGTCGAGCACAAGCTCGAGCCCGGTGGTGCCCACGATGCCCGACACCCGGATCTCGAAGGGGATCACCCAGGACGCGCGCAGCTGGTCGTCCAACACCTGCAGAGCCTGGGCCAGCGGATGGGCGCGCGTGGCCAGCACGGTCTGGACGTCCAGGGCCTGGGGTGGATCGATGGGGCTGACCACCGAGCCGCCCGCCGCGGCCTGGCTGCCCGAGGGGCTGGCGGCGGTGGGCCTGGAGCTGCCCTGAGCGGCGCGGCGGCGTTGCTTCTGGTTGTTGCGCTCCGAGGCTTGGGCCTGCTGCTCGCGCTCCTGCTCCTGGCGCATGAGGTCCAACGGCTCGACCATGAAGCGCAGCTCGGGCTCGGGGGGCGTGACGCGCTTGGAGGCCAGCTCGCTCGGCTCGGGCTCGGGAGCGGGCAGGCTCGAGCCCTGGGGCCTGGCGAGGCGCTGCTGCTGGGCCTGCTCGCGGCGCTGCTCCAGGGGGGCGCGGGCTTCCTTGTCGGGCCGAGGGTGTTGGCTGGCGGTGGCCTGGAGCAGGGCGTCGTGGGGGGCGGCCGCGCCGGGGCTGGAGGGGCGGTCGGGCAGGGGAGCCTCGGGGAAGGGCTGAGCGGAGGCCACCTGGCCCGGGAGGCGAACGGCGATGGGGGCCCAGCCCGGGCTGGTCAGCCTGGACGCGGCCTGGTGTGGGGCGTGGCTCTGGGCTTCGGTGCCGTCAACGCGGGCGGGTCGCCCCCGGTCGTGGGCGCCTTGTGGGGTGCCGTGAGCGTCCGCCAGCGCGTCACAGGGGCCTGCCGCTGCGCTGGCACCTCCGGGGCAGGGGTGTTCGTCATCACGCTGGGTCAAGGCGCGGGGTGGCCGTGGGGTGGCGGCGGCCTGCCTGGCCTGGGCCTGGGCTTCGCGCTCGAGGGGCGTGGCCGGGGCGGGCTGCTCGGGCTTGGCGCCGGCACGGGTGGCCTGCTGGGGGGTGCCCGCCTGGGTGCCACGGTCCGAGGAGCCGTCGGCCACCTGGGCGCGGGCGGGGCTGACCCGTTCGTGGTCCACCCTCTGGTCCTGGGTGGAGATGCGGCCGGCGTCGGGGGCGGAGTCGGAGGCCTGCTGGTGGGCGCGCACGAACTCGAGCAGCTCGGTGACTGTGGGCGGCGGGGGCTGGGGCGGCTCGGGAAGCTCCAGAGGAGTCTCGGGATCCACTGCTGCGACCAGGGCCTGGTCCTCGGGAACCTGTGGGGTGGGCTCGGGTGGTTGGTCGGCGGGAGGACTCTGCGGGTCGAGCCGGGCGATCTCCAGGGGATCCAGCTCCACGCGCTCCACTTTCAGCGGAGGCAGGTCTCGCACCCGGGCGCTGCGATCGCTGTGCAGTGCGAGGGGGGAGATCACCAGCAGCAGCAGGCCGTGGGCGAGCAGGGACACCCACAGTGAGCGGCGCAGGCGGTCACTGGCGCGCTGCCGATCACCCACCAGCTGGCGCGTCGCGGCGAGCCTCGGACGCAGCGGCGCCTGCCGCCGAGGGCGCACGGGTGATTCTCGGCTTTCCCGGGACGATGACATGGAAGCTCGGTCGACGGGAGGGGAGGGGACGTCACCCCCTGCTGTCATATTGGGCCCAGCGGCCCAAGATGATCCACCCTGGTGACGAGAAGTTGCGGTTGAGCCACTGAAGAGTGCCCCTCATGCTATGTGGCCCAGCCGGAGGTGTCCTCCATGCGTAGCTTCCCACGCTGGCTCCAGGCGGTCCTGGTCGTCTTTTTCCTGGTCTGGATGCTGAACCAGCCCATCGCCTCGCTGCTGGTGGACTGGTGGTGGTTCCAGGCCCTCGGCTACGACGAGATCTTCGTCACGAGCCTGACCGCAAAGGCTGGCCTGTTCGTCGTCGGCTTCGTGGTCGCCGCCGCCTTCCTGGGCGTCAATGTCTGGATCTGCGAGCGGCAGGCGTCCATCGACGCGTTCCGCCTGGCGATGTTGATCCCCGATGCCCCCCTGGATCCGCGGCGGGTGCTGCAGCTGGTGCGGGGCCTGATGGTCGCGTCGGTGTTGGCGCCCGCCATGGTGTTGGCCGCTGCGGCCACCGCCGAGTGGTTCCAGCTGCTGTGCTACCTCGCGCCCGAGGACTTCGGCACCAGCGATCCCGTGTTCATGCGCGACGTGGGCTTCTATGTCTTCCGCCTGCCGCTGTTGGTCTTCGTGCAGACCTGGGCCGCGGCCACGGTCTCGCTCACCATCATGCTCGTGGCGGGCTACTCCATCGCCCGTGACACCCTGGTCAACCGCCACCCCCAGGGCATCGTCGAGGGCGCCCGCAGGCAGCTCACGGTGCTGGGCATCCTGCTGTTCCTGTTGGTGGCGGCTGGCTGGTGGCTGCAGCGCTTCGAGCTGCTCTTCACCCGCGAGGGCGTGGTCTGGGGCGCCGGCTACACCGATCTGCATGCCCGGCTGCCCGCCTACTGGGCCATGGGAGCCCTGGCGCTGCTGGTGGCGGTGGCGCTGATCACATCCCTGCGCCGCCCGGGCTGGCGCATCCCCGCAGGCGCCGCGATCATCTACGTGCTGGCCAGGTTGCTGTTGGTGGAGGCCTACCCGGTCGTGGTGCAGGACTACCGCGTCAAGCCCAACGAGCTGGGGCTCGAGCTGCCCAACCTCGAGCACAACATTCAGGCTACGCGGCTGGCCTACGCCTTGGATCGTATCGAGGTGGAGCCCTTCGAGGCCGCCAGCGGCCTGGACATGGACGTCATCCGCGCCAACCCGCTGACCATCGAGAACGTGCGGGTCTGGGACGACCGCCCCCTGCTGTCCACCTACGCCCAGATCCAGGAGATCCGGCTGTACTACGACTTCGTGGACGTCGACGTGGACCGCTACGAGATCGACGGTCGGCTGCGCCAGGTGATGCTGGCCGCGCGGGAGCTCGAGTACTCCAACGTGCCCGCCCAGGCCCAGTCCTGGGTCAACGAGCACTTCCAGTACACCCACGGCTACGGCATCGCCATGAGCCCGGTCAACAAGGTCACCAACGAAGGCCTGCCCGAGCTGTTCATCCAGGACATCCCCCCAAAGGTCAACGCGGGCCCGGCCATCGACCGCCCCGAGATCTACTACGGCGAGCTCACCGACAACTACGTCTTCGTCAACACCGGCGCCGACGAGTTCGACTACCCTGACGGCGCCCAGAACGCCTATACCCGCTACGCGGGTCAGGGCGGCGTGCCCATCGGCAGCCTGCTGCGCAAGATCGCCTTCGCCATCCACTTCCGCAGCCTCGACATCCTGCTGTCCGACTACATGGAGCCCGACAGCCGGGTGATGTTCCGGCGCAAGCTGGTGGACCGGGTGCAGCAGCTGGCGCCCTTCCTGCGCTTCGACGGCGATCCCTACATGGTGGTCGACGAGGGCCGGCTGTTCTGGATCATCGACGCCTACACCACCTCGCCCTACTACCCCTACTCGGAGCCCCTGAACCCCGAGAGCGGGCCGCCGTTCAACTACATCCGCAACGCGGTCAAGGTGGTGGTGGACGCCTACCACGGCTCGGTCGAGCTGTACGTGGCCGACCCCGACGATCCCATCGTCCGCAGCTACGCGCGCATCTTCCCGTCGAGCTTCCAGCCCCTCGACGCCATGCCTGCCGGCTTGCAGGCCCACATCCGCTACCCGGTGGACTTCTTCGACGCTCAGGGTGCCATGTACCGGGCCTACCACATGGACGATCCCACGGTCTTCTACAACAAGGAAGACATGTGGGCGCTGCCGCGGGAGCTTTACGGTGGCCAGCCCAAGACCATGCAGAGCTACTACCTGGTCACCAAGCTGCCGGGCGAAGAACGGGCCGAGTTCCTGCTGCTGGTGCCCTTCGTGCCCACCGAGCGCGACAACATGATCTCCTGGATGGCCGCGCGCTGCGACCCCGAGAACTACGGCCGCCTGTTGCTGTACCAGTTCCCCAAGCACAAGCTCATCTACGGCCCCATGCAGATCGAGGCCCGCATCGACCAGGACCCCGCCATCTCCGAGATGATGACCCTCTGGAGCCAGGCGGGCAGCAAGGTGATCCGCGGCAACCTGCTGGTGATCCCCATCGGTGACTCGCTGATGTACGTCGAGCCGGTCTACCTGCAGGCCGAGTCCAGCAAGCTGCCTGAGCTCAAGCGGGTCATCGTCTCCTACGAGAACCGCATCGCCATGGAGCAGAACCTCGAGCGCGCCCTGCGAGCGGTGTTCGATCAGGGTGGCGGCGGCCCCCCATCCGAGGTGGAGCTCGGCACCGAGGACCAGCCGGACCCACAAGCCGGTCCCGTGGTGGCACAGGGCTGGGTTGATCACGCCCACGACGCGAGCGCGTGGTTCGAGCGCGCGCGCCAACGGCAGGTCGAGGGTGACTGGGCTGGCTACGGCCACGCCCTCGATGCCCTGGCCGAGTCCCTGGCTCGCCTCGAGGGCATGGCCTCAGAGCATGGCGCCTCTGGAAACCCCGTCGAGCAAGCCGAAGATGCGCTGGAACTGCCATCGGAGGAGCAAGCTGGGGTAGGATCGGGGCCCGCACTCGAGGAATAGGATCGGCCCATGAGCACCCTGCTGTTCGCCCTGCTGTTCGCCGCCGCGCCCGCGTGGGCGTGGGCCAGCGACGACGAGCCCGCCGCTGACGATGAGCCTGCCGCCGCCGAACCCGCGGACGATGAGCCCACAGATGCCACAGCGCCCACAGAGGTTCTGCCTGCGGACGACCCCGGCAGCGGGGGGGCACAGGCAGGCCCAGCCCAGGAAGCCCCGGCCCCGGGGCCGCCCGCCGCGCCGGCTCCCCTGAGCATCGACACCTCTCAGGCTCAGCCGGTCCCTGATCTGTCCCCCGAGCAGGCCGAGTGGCTGAAGCCCAAGCTCAGCCTGTTGCCACCCAACACCCGAGCGCAGACCGACTTCACGGCCTATGTGCTCGAGTGGGGCGAGCTCAAGCTGGGCCTCAACACTATCCAGATCGGCCTGCTGCCTGGCTTGCAGGGGGGCACCTCGGTGCCCTTGCTGGCCCTGCAGGTGCCCAACGCCAACCTCAAGCTGGACTTCGTGCGGGCTGGGCCCCTGGATCTCGCCGCCACGGGCTCGTGGTATTCCATGCCCCGCGAGGGCTTCGAGGGACGCTTCATCAGCGCCGGCGGCATGCTCTCGCTGCAGGTCCTCGAGTCCTGGTCCCTGCACGGGGGCAGCAGCTACGCCTGGATCGACACCACGGGCTTCCCCGACGTCAGCCAGCTGTCCAGCTGGATCACCGGCGACTCGGTGATCGGCATCCCAGAGGAGCTTGGCGACACCGTCCTGGACGCGCGCGTGCTCACGGTGCGGGCGGCCACCGACATCCGCTTCAGCCGCCGTGACAGCATCGTCCTGCAGTTCAGCAGCATCCCCTGGGCCAGCGTCGCCACCGAACCGGCCCCCAAGGACATCCCGCCCATCTTCGGTCTGGATCAGCTGCTCGCGCTGGATGGTGCCATCCCCGTCAAGCAGTCCTACACGGCCAGCGTGGCCTGGCAGATCCAGTGGAAGCATGCCCAGCTACGGCTGGGCGTGGGCCACAGCTCTACGCCGGGGGCCTGGCTCACCCAGTGCCTGGACTTCTCCTACCGCTTCCTGGGCGCCACCCGGATCCGCGAATATCGCCAGCGTCGCACATGGCGCGAGAACCAGGAGGCCGCGGAGCGGGGCACCCTGGATCAGGGCGGTGAGCAAGCGCCCGAAAATGCCCAGGAATAGGGCGCAGGTCAGCCGCCTCAGGGCGCGCGGACGCGTTAGCTGGAGCCCGCCCCAGGAGCCGCCATGAAGGACCTCTACAACGTCCCCAACCTGCTGTCCGTCTCTCGGATGGCGCTCACGATCCCCGTGGTGTTGCTCCTGCTGGACCGTGGCCCCCTGGCGTTGCTCTTGGCCATCGTGCTGCTCAACTACCTCGAGCTCACCGACGCCACCGATGGCTACATCGCCCGCAAGTGGAACCAGGTCACCGACGTGGGCAAGCTGCTCGATCCCATGTTCGACTCCCTGTGCCGCTTCACGGTCTTCGCTACCCTGCTGGTCATGGACCTCCTGCCCCTGTGGATGTTGCTGATCTTCTTCTATCGCGACGTCTCGGTCTCCTACTACCGGGCCTTCTCGGCTCAGCGCAATGTCACCATGGCGGCCCGGGTCTCGGGCAAGGTCAAGGCCGTGGTCCAGGGGGTGGGCGTGCTGCTGGTGTGCATCCTCCTGTTCTCCCAGCAGCTACAGATCGACCCTCAGCCCTTCAGTGATGCGCTGTTCTACGGCGTGTTCTGCGGCGCCATCGCACTCACCGTGGCCTTCATCGCGGGCTTCCGCATCTGGGGTCCGGTGGTGGCCACCATCTCGGCCGTGGGCGGTGGATCGGCCCTGCTGACCATCCTGGTGTGGGTCACCAAGGTCGAGATCCCCTACAGCGATCAGGCCATCTGGGGTTTGCTCTTCGCGGTCACCATGGTCACCCTGTGGTCCTACATCGACTACACCCGCGGGTTCCTGGGAGTGCTCCGCCAGAGCAGCTGATCGGTCCTGGCGTCGCGCTGGCCGTTTCTGGTAGGATTGGTGGCTCCAAGCCTCCTTCCAACCTGCAGACCGGCGCGACCACCATGCAACTGCTCGCCAGCCTCGTTCTGCTCTGTTCGGCCGTCCAAGCTGGCCCTTTCACCCACCGGGCTTCCCAGGGTGAGTGGGTTCAGCGGGAGGTCGAGCGTGAGTACACGCTCCCCAAGGGTTGGCTCCAGATCCAGCTGGAAGCCGACAGCAAGGGCTCCCGCGCCGCGCGGGACTCGAGCGGCGCGCTGGCGCCCTGGGCCGAAGGCACGCGCTGGCGCTACTCCAGGCTGTGGCTGAACATCGATCAGGGCTTCAGCCAGAGGGTCCGCATCTACGCCCACATTCCCCTGGTTCACGCCTGGCTGCGCAGCAGCGCGGGGGCCGACACCAGCACCGTCGCCATGGGAGATGTGCACACGGGGTTGTGGGTCCAGCCCTGGCTCGAGGGGCCCTGGGCCAGCGCGCTGCAGTTGGACCTCAAGGCGCCCAGCGGCGTGGAGTGGCCCTCGGATCTCATCGGCGGCTCCGCCAACACAGGCGGCTTCCTCACGGGCACCGGCATCACCAACCTGGGCGCACACCTGCACCTGCGCCGTCGCTTCGGTGACGTCGCTGCCGTGAAGGCCCAGCTCGGCTACGTCCGCAAGTTCCCAGCGGTGGTGGGCTACATCGTCGAAGACGGGGGCTTCGCCAACGGCTGGCTCAACGCCGGCGATGAGCTCGCCGCGGGCCTCGAGGCCCAGGCCCAGCTCGCAGATTCCTGGGCGGTGAGCGGTCAGGCCCGCTACAGCCACCGCGGGGTGTACCAGCTGGGAGTGTCGGGCCAGAGCCCCAGCGCCCTCGAGCTGGACGCCATCCCCGGCTCCGCGGGAGACTTCGTGGACGTCGGCTTGGACCTGGGCTTCTCGCCGTCGGACGGCCTCGAGTTCGGGCTCGGCGCCAGCGCGCAGGTCGTGGGCTCGGACACCCGGCTCTTCGCCCACCTGGGGCTCGAGGAGTTCTCTCCCCAGCCGGGCGTCAGCGTCTCGCTGCGAGGAGCGTACCGATGGTAGCCGCGGTCCTGCTGTCCCTGCTCGCGGCCACGCCCGGGGCCCACGCCCGCGCCGGCTACTACCACAACTACCCCGACGTGAAGTGGCACACCCTCGAGACCGAGCACTGGGTGATCCACTGGCCCGAGTCCGAGCGCGATCCCTCGGATCCCCACTACTTCAGCGCCTCGTTCACCGCCGCCCAGGTCGCGGCCATCGGCGAGGAGGTCTACCCTCTGATCTGCGGCCGCATCGGCTACTTCCTCGAAGAGAAGACCCATGTGGTCATCTACGATCAGGACCGGGGCTGGGAGGGCAACGGCTTCGCCCTGGCCGAGTGGGACTGGATCGGCATCGCGGCGGACTGGGCGGGCACCTACCGCCCCCGCGGGCGCATGGAGTTCGTCACCGACGTCATGGCCCACGAGTTCGGCCACATCGTCAGCCTCAAGGCCTACCAGCCCCTGTCCGAGGGCACCACGGGCTTCTCGGTGGGCGGGCTGGCCGAGGACGAGGAGTGGCTGCGCCGCTGGGGCATGGAGCCCCGCACCCACACCAACGCCGACATCGGCGCCAGCGCCCTGTTCGTCACCGACGGACCCATCTGGTGGGTCGAGGGCACCGCCGAGCTGTGGTCCCACCTCTCCGGCTACAACTTCTGGGGCTCGTCCCGTGAGGCCTTCATGCGCCAGCAGGTGCTCGAAGACCGCCTGCCCACCGCCGACGAGTGGACCACCCAGAGTGACAAGTGGGGCTTCGAGCCCGAGCGCAACTACCAGAGCGGCTACTCCTTCGGGCTGTACCTGAACGAGCGCTTCGGCCACGACGTGTACGCCGAGATGGGTCGCCTCTCGGGCGAGCGCTGGCATGCCAGCTGGGACGCCATCGTCTTCGAGGTCACCGGCATCACCACCGAGCAGCTCCACGCCGACTGGAAGCAGCACCTGGCCGAACGCTTCGCTGGCCAGGTCGCCGAGATCGACGCCGAGGGCCGGGTCGAGGGCCGCCAGCTGGCCCTGGTGGAGCCCCTGTGGGAGCGCGAAGACCGCAGCGAGTGGGAAAAACTCCCTCGCCACGCCCAGATCGAGGCCATGGACGGCCGCACCTCCTACCAGGAGATGCCTACCTACTCGCCCGACGGCCGCTACATGGCCTGGTTCGACCGCGGCCTGCAGATCCGCGAGATCGCACCCGAAGCCTGGGGCGCGGTGGGCGGTGAGTATGTGGACGAGGACGACGACAAGGCCATCAAGGCCTACGCCAAGCGCACCGCCAGCTTCGACTTCTTCGAGTTCTACCGCGCCACCTTCTCCCCCGACTCCAGCCGGTTGGTGGCCACGGGGCCCGAGGACTTCGCGGGCGAGCTGCGCATGGCCCAGGGCCTGACCTTCAACGGCGACGGCTACAACTGGGCGCAGCTGCTGGTGGGCACCATCGATGCCCAGGGCAAGCGGCTCGAGGTCGACTGGGAGCCCATCCCCGGCACCCTGCGCGCCCGAGAGTCCGCCTGGTCCCCCGATGGAGCCAGCATCGCGTTCTCCCGCTACGGCAACGGCACCCACAACCTCTGGACCGTCGCCCCCGACGGCAGCGAGCTGCACCAGCTCACCTTCTTCGACGACGGCACCCAGGTGCAGGGCATCAGCTGGCTGCCCAGCGGCGACAGGCTGCTGGTGTCCCTGTTCCGGGACTACAGCCAGGATCTGTGGCTCGTCGACGCCGCCACTGGCGCCCTCGAGCGGCTCACCGAGTCCCAAGCCGACGAGACCGACCCCGTGATCGGGCCCGACGGGCGCGCCTGGTTCAGCTCCGACCTGGACGGCGTACACAATGTCTACGCCATGGACCTGGACACCCGCCTGGTGCATCGCCAGACCAACATGGTGGGCGGCGCCTATGGCGTCTGGGTCGCCCCGGGCGGCCACCTGTTCTACACCGACGTCACCGGCCACGGCTTCCGCATCAAGGCGCTGCCCGCCAGCGCGCTGCTGGAAAGACCAGTGATCTACTCGGGCGTCTACGCCACCCCTCCCGCCTGGACCCACAGCTCCGAGCTGGTCTCCGAGTGGGCGCCGGGCATGGCGGTGGACGCCGTGGGCGACAGCGTGCCCTACCGGGCGCACAAGTCCCTCTTCCCCCTGTCCGGCTGGCCTGTGCTGCGCAGCACCGACCGCAACGTCGAGGCTGGCTCGGGCTTCTACTGTGGCGACTACACCGAGGGCCACTGGTTCGAGGGAGAGGCCACCTTCGGCAAGGACAACTTCCTCTACCTGTCCTACTGGGGCGACATGCTCTGGCCGACCATCATGGCCGGCTACATGCGCTACACCTACAAGGGCACCTACGGCTACGGAGTCGACGAGGACGGCGTGGTCGAGACCACCGACGACATCACCGTGGTGGACCTCAAGTTCGAGCAGGCCAGCGACGACGTGTGGGCCTACGTCACCTACTACCCGTCCGACGCCCTGTGGATCGGCCTGGGTGCCGACGCCTCCCGCTACTCCTTCCGGGACGCGGGCAACGGCCGCCACTTCGTGCCCTACACGGCCCACATGGGCCTGGGGGCCTTCTTCGAGTGGAACCCCAGCGGCGGCTGGTACTGGGGCGACCAGTGGATCAACCCCCGCGGCCACCGTCGGCTCTACGTGGACTACCAGTACCGCCGCACCAAGCTCATCGATCCCGAGGTGGCGGGCGCGGTCTACGATGACGGCGAGCTGCTGGAGTCCTACGGCTACCACCAGCTCATGGCCAGCTACACCGAGTTCATCCCCATCGGCTGGTTCGGCCTGTCTGAGCACCACACCCTGCAGCTGGACTTCGAGGTCGGCTACATCGACCGCAACGTCATGTCCTGGGACGAGTTCATCGCGGGCGGCCGCCACCCCTACCACTGGGGCTCCGGCACCATCGGCAACAACATCCAGTTCTCGGGCTACGAGGGCTGGTCGCTCACCGGCGAGACCATGGCCATCGCCAACGCGGCCTACCGCTTTCCCCTGTGGCGGGACATCAACACCAAGATCGGCCCCATCTACACCGAGGCCATCTACCTGCAGATCTTCGGCTCGGTGGGCAACCTGTGGTCCTACCGGATCCCAGAGCGCAACCACGTCGAGGGCTGGTCCCTGGTGGCCGACGATCCCTCCGAGATCCGGCGCGAGGTCCCCGGCAGGGACTACGCCTACAAGAACAGCACCCCGGATCATCCCAACTACTGGCTCACCGACGCCGGGGTGGAGCTGCGGGTGCGCGCCTTCATGTTCAACGACTGGGACTGGGACTCCTTCCTGCGGGTCGCCTACGGCTTCCAGCCCACGGCCGGCTACGGCGACGTCAACGCCGACCTCATCCAGAGCTCAGTGGCCCGTGACTCGGCCAGCGAGCTGAGCGACGAGGTCGAACCCGCGACACTGCGCGTCTACCTGGGCGTCGGGACGGGGTGGTAACCATGCACCGCACGGTCTTTCTCCTCTCGCTGCTCAGCCTGGGCTGCTACCGGCCCTCGGACGAGTACGATGTACACCTCTACGGCGCGGGCACGGATCTGGACGCGATCATGCCCGAGCCTCAGGCCATGGGCGGCGTCATCGAGTACGCCCGCTTCCAGTTCCACGGCACCAACCTGGGCCACGGGCTCACGGGCCTGTACGGCGACGCGCCGCGGGCGGACGGCAGCTCAGCCACCGTGGGCTACGCCTACTTCGGCTACCCGGCCGATGTGGGCTTCGACCGCAACTCGAGCTTCTTGAGCCCCGGGCCGCCCCTGCAGGATGGCGCGGACAGCTGCACCACGCGGCTCACCATCGCGGGGTACTTCAGCTTCATGGAGTATGTGGACGTAGGGGATCACATCGCCCTGACCGACGCCGACGGGGGCCGCATCCTGCTGGAGCGCGACCCCTCGGCCCACAACCGTCCCGCGGGCGAGAGCTGGTATGCCGGCTACGGTGGTCGGCTGATGCCCGTGGTGCGCGACCACGAGCTGCTGCCCGACACCTGGCGCAGCGGCGCGGACTACACCGTCAGCTTTCCCGGCTCGGTGGCGCCTCCCGACTCCACCATCGGCACGGTGCCGTACCCCCTCCTGGCGGCACCGCTTCACTTCCCGAGCGAGCTGACGGATCTGGCCATCAACGGCCAGGCCGTGGTGGCCCCCAGCGCGGGCGCCGAGCTGCGCTTCGACGGTCCGTGGAGCGGCCCCATGGAGCTCAGCTGGACCCCCGCCGCCAACCCCGAGCCCCTCACCGTGGTGCTCCGCTACATCGGCTGGGGCGACGAGGGGTCCTGCGACTGCAACACCACCTGCGGCCCTGGCTTCACCTGCAGGGAAGGGCTCTGTGTGGGCGAAGAGGGGTCAGGCTGGCATGTGCTGGGCGAGCTGGCCTGCACCGTGGCCGACGACGGCGCCTTCAGCCTCACGCCGGGCATGCTGGCCACCCTGGACGGCAACATCGATGACAACGAGCGCGCGGGGGTCGTCTTGGCCATGGCGCGCCTGTCCGAAGGCACGGTCGAGCTCGAGGACGCGCTGACCTTCAACGGGAAGCGTGTGTCCATCACCCCGGCTCGCACCCGTGTGGCCGACATCACCTGGACCAGGGTGAGCATGCCATGATCATCCTCATCTCACTCATCCTGGCCTGCGCGCCCGACCCCTACCCCGACTACTGGGAGCCCAGCGCGGGCCCCGCCATCGACTCCCTCGATCCCGCCAGTGTGCTCGGGCTGGGCGGAGGCGACACCCTGCGCATCCAGGGCTCCGGCCTGGCCAGCGCGCGCACCGTGGTGGTGGGTACCCGCAACGCCACCATCCTCGAGGCCACCGACGCCTACGTGGATGTCACCCTGCCCGCGGGCGCCCCCGGCGGCGGCGATGTGGACGTGGCCGTGGTGACCGATGCTGGCCTGAGCTACGTCGAGGGCGCCTTCACCTACGACATCCGAGGGCATGCCTACTGGACCGACGAGTCCGCCAGCGCCACCCTGTACAAGATCGACTGCCCGGTGGAGGTCTGGAGCCAGGCTGGGCCCAGCGCCGAGTGGGACTACGCCTACTGGTGTGGCACCGAGCTGGGCTACGCGGCGGCCTATGCCTTCGACGGCAGCGGTCCTCAGCCGGGCTTCTCTGGCGATCAGGCCGACATGGTGGAGCTGTCCACCCTGCCCCCCCTGGGTGAGATCCGGGTCTGGGAGCCCGGCGATCGCCGCCCGCCCGGGGTGCCCTACCTGTACGGGGTGCACGCCGAGGACGAAGCCATCGGCATCACCACGGCCCGCGACTTCGGGCGCGACCTGGACATCATCGCCGAGCGCGATGCCATGCTGCGCGACTACTACTACTGGTACCAGGAGTACCCCGGATCCGTGACCTTCGAGGGCCCGGTGGCCATGGTCTACGGCCCCGACGGCTGCTACGAGCAGGAGCTCACGGTGCTCGATGGCGACGGCCAGAGCCTCGAGGTCGACGGCGCTCCGGGTCAAGCCAGCGGGGTGATCCTGGGCAGCTGGGTACACGAGGACTACGGTGGCGGCCACACCTTCGACTCCGTGGGCATCATGGGCAGCGCCACCACGGTGACGCAGGGCGGCGATCTGGTCGGTGATCCCACAGGTGTCGAGCTGCTCTACGACGGCTACTCGGGCTGGTACTTCCACCAGGGCGTGGCGGGCACCCTGGGCCCCACGGATCTGCCTCCGGGCGCGGCCTGGGACATCGACCTCACCCGGCTGGGCGAGTTCCACGATCTGGGCAGGGTCGAGGGACTGCAGGAATTGCGGGACGTCACGCTGCGCAGCCAGGGCGGCGGCATGGACTCGGCGGCGGATCTGCTGGCGGGGGACGTGGCGATCCTGCGCGGTGGCGATCTGTACGTCAGCTGGACTCCTGGGACACCACCGTCCGATGGCCTGGACTTCCTGATGATCGAGCTGCGGGTATACGACGCCGATCTGGACGACCCCGTCTGGCTCACCGAGCTGGCTCGCCTGGTGGCCCACGCTGACGACGCGGACGGCACCTTCACCATCCCCGCGGCTGAGCTGCAGCGGCTGCCGGTGGCGGTCAACGGCTTCACGCCTGTTGGTGACCTGAAGGGCGTCTGGGCCGAGCTCTCCGTGGCGCGTCACCAGCTCCGCAAGGTCTCGCTGGCCGACGCGGGCCTGGACGACGGCGACCTGGTGGTGGACTTCATCCACATCGTCAACTCGCCTGTGATGCTCAGGGATCGTTAGGGCTGCAGCCTGGCCCCGCTGCAGCTGCCTTCGTCAGCTGGCGTCCGGTCCCAGCAGCGCGCGCAGGCCGTGGCGGTCCAGGTGACCCAGGCCTACGGTCTCGAGGGTGCGGCCCCAGGCGCCGAAGTCGGTGTCCATGATGGTGGTGGCCAGGGCCAGGGTGCCCTTCATGGCGGGCACAGGCACGCCCAGGCGATCGGCGAGGTCGATGAGAGGCACCAGCCCCGTGGGCAGGTCTTCGAGCAGCAGGCGCGTGTTGAGCGAGGTGGGGGCGTGGATGTCCGCGTAGGGGGCGTTGGTCCTGAGGCGTGCACCAGGCTGGGGGAGTGCAGATCGTAGATGCGGTTGAACCAGGCCAACAGGGACTCGGACGGGACCCTGAAGGCGCGCATCATGGCCATGCGCTCGAAGTCGATGGCCTCCACCAGGCGCATGACCGCGGGGGTGGCGCCCTCGTGGTAGAACAGGAACGGCCGGTGGTTGTCGATGGGGCCGGCGTTGAGCAGGACGACCGCGGGGTGGACCACCGCGTTGAAGTTGCACAGGCTGGTCTCGAGCACCGAGCCCACGGGCACCAGGGAAGGCAGCAGCGCCTGCAGGACAGGGGCCAGCGGGGCGGTGCGCTGAGCTGGGAAGGCGGCGAAGGCGATCCAGCGCTTGATGGCGTAGATCTCGGCCACGCCGGGCTCGGTCAGGCGCCCGGTGAAGATGGTGCTGACGGTCTCGACAGGCGTGATCTCACCCTCGAAGCCGGCCTGGCGCGCGGCGTGCAGGAAGGCCATGGACGCCAGGGTCTGGCCAGGCTGGAAGAACACCACCACTCGGTCCTCGAGGTAGGGCGCGGCAGCCCGGGCCACATGCTCACAGGCGTCGCCGGGCACCGCCATGACGATCAGGTCTGCCCCTGGGAGCACCTCGGCCAGATCCGTGCTCGCCGCCGCGATGGGGGCTGGGCCGTCCATGACGCCGCCTCGGATCAACACCTGGCCGCCGCCGCTGCCGTCGCGACGCAGGGGCGCGATCTTGCTGGCGTCCACGTCGCACATGCGCACCTCCATGCCCTGGCGGGCGAGGTGGGCGGCGGTGGCGCAGCCGATGGGGCCAGCCCCGATGACGCAGGCGCGGCGGAGCGCGGGGGGGACGTAGGGGGCTTCTGGCTGGGCTGCCATGGGGGCCTCGATGGCGGGGGAGGGGGCGGCGTGTATCGGCCTAGCGCAGGCCGGTCCACACAAAGCGGCGCAGGCCCTCGGCGTCCAGGTGGGCCAGGTCCATGCTCTCGAGGGTCCGGGCTCCCACGCGGAAGTCGCGCTCCAAGACGATGCTCCACAGGGAGATCAGGGCGTCGCAGGCGGGGGTGAGGACGCCGACGGCCCGCCCTAGGCTGGCGTAGGGCACCAGGCCCGTGAGCAGGTCCTCGAACACCAGCCGCGTGTCCAGGGTCTTGGGGGCGTGGATCTCGGCGTAGGGGGCGCAGTTGAGCATCTTGTCGTGCAGCAGCGCGCCCTGGGCCTCGTATGCGCTCTCGTAGAACTCCTCGAGGGTCATCACGTCGATGTCCAGCGCCTCGCCGATGGCGTAGCGCTCGGCGTCTACCGCGGCGATCAGCCGGGCGACGGCGGGGCTCACCCCATCCCAGTAGAAGAGGAAGGCCTCGCCACGGTCGATGCGCGCCATGTTGGCCAGCACCACCGCTGGATGTACGGAGGCGTTGAGGTTGTCCAGGCTGGTCTGGAGGGTGTCGCGGGCACGCACCAGGTCGGGGTGGGCCTCGAAGAGGAACCCCAGGGCATCGAAGCCGCGCTCGGCAGGGAAGACCGCGATGGGCAACGCCTTCTTGACGGCCGAGACGTGGACCTGGGCCGGCCCGGTGCGGCGGCAGGTGAACAGCGAGGTCTGGACCTCGCAGAAGGTGAGGTCCAAGCGGTGGCCCATGGCGACCAGGCGGTGGTGGCAGGCGATGGCTCCGAAGGTGTGCCCCGGATGCAGCACGTAGACCATCCCGTCCGCCAGGTAGGGCGCCGCCGCCGCGGTCACCGCGACATGGCTCGAGGCGGGCACGGTGAGGATGACGGCTTCGGCTCCGATCAGCACTTCGGCGAGATCATCCGAGGCCACAGCCACCGGGAACAGGCCCTCGAACACACCGTGGACCTCGATGCCCCCGCGGGCCAGGATCTCGTCGATGCGTGCAGCGGTGCGATTCCAGATGCAGATGTCGTGGCCGAGGCTCGAGAGGTGGGCCGCTTGGGCGAGGCCCAGGTTGCCTGCGCCGAGGATGGCGATCTTCATGTCGAGGGGCTCCTGGTTGAGGTGAGGCAGGGTGGGAGTGTACCGAAAGTGGCGCTCCAACCGAAGGAAGGCTGCCCGTCTGGACGACGCGAGGGGCCGTCATTGGCGTCAGGCAGGGCGACATCGGGATCGAGGCCGACGCGCCCACGTTCGGAGTCACGTTGCGACGGGGTGTCGCGGCTTGCCCACTCGAGCGGAGACAGGTACGGGCTCGGGCGCACGAAGCGACGCTGGAGCGAGCATGAAGGTCGACCGCATCGAGGCTCAGCACGTCACCATCCCCCTGGTCACACCCTATGTGCTGTCCAGGAAGTACGGCACCGTCACCCACTCCCATGCGGTGGTGGTCCGGGTGTACACGGACGACGGCCTGGTGGGCCTTGGCGAGGCCGATCCCTTGCCCCCCTTCACCGAGGAGAGCTGGGCAGGGGTGATGGGCACCATCGAAGGCGTGCTCGGGCCCCTGCTCATGGGCCGAGATCCCCGTGACATCCTCGAGCACCGGCTGCTCGCCGACCGGGCGCTCGAGGGCGACCTGCTGGCCAAGGGGGCCCTGGACATGGCCCTGTGGGACCTGCTGGGCAAGTCCAACGGGACGCCCGTGTGGCGCCTGCTGGGGGGTAAGCTGCGGGGCTCGGTGCCCCTGCTGTGGCCCTTCGGGTCGGGCACGTCCGCCCAGGACCTGGAGCGCATCCAAGCCAAGCGGGCCGAGGGCTACGGCACCTTCATGATCAAGATGGGTGCCCTGCCCATCGAGACGGAGATCCAGCGCGCCCAGGCCATCCAGGAGCGCTTCGGCGACGAGATCCGCTGGAACGTGGACGCCAACCAGGGCTGGGACCTGGGCATGGCCACCCGCTTCATGCAGGGCACCCGGGGTTGCGGACTGGACTTCGTGGAGCAGCCGGTGCCCCGGGGGGATCTGGCTGGCCTGCGGACGCTTCGGGGGCTCGCCACCCACCCCATCTCCGCGGACGAGGGGGTGCAGACGGCGGCCGAGGCCCTGGTCCTGGCGGGCGAGGGGTTGGTGGACGTGTTCTCGCTGAAGGTCACCAAGAACGGAGGCATCTCCCGCTCCCTGGACATCGCCGCGGTGGCCCGCCTGCAGGGGCTGGGGGTGCTGGTCAACAGCATGATCGAGCTGGGCATCACCCAGGCGGCGGCCCTGCAGCTTGCCGTCACCCTGCCCAACCTGGTCCCGGGGGGGCACTGCTTCATGTCCACCCTGCGCCTGACGGACGACATCACCAGCTTCCGAGGCCTGGTGCGCCGGGCCGAGGTCCATGTGCCCGACCTGCCGGGGCTGGGGGTGGAGCTGGATGAGGCTGCCCTGGCTCACCATGCGGCGGAAGGGGTCACGATCCGCTCTCGCGTGCGCACCTGATCTCCTCGCCCTCGAGCGCCTCGAAACCCTCGATGGCCGAAGGCGATACGTTGCGCTTCCCCTGACAAGCCACGAAGGAACAACGATGTTCGATCATCTGCTGACCGCCGAGCAGAAGGCGCTGCGCGCCGAGGTCCGTGACCTCACCCGCTCGGTGCCCCGGGATCTGCTGCTGGCCATGGACCGCGACGAGGTGGACTTTCCCCGTGAATTGCTCCAGGAAGCCGGGCGCCGCAACCTGATGGGGGTCCGCTATCCGGTGGCCATGGGCGGGCGGGGCATGGACTGGCCCAGCACGGTGATGGTGATGGAGGAGCTGGGGGTGCTCGGCTACATCGTGGCCTGCACCTTCGGCGTGGGCGCCGAGCTGTGCTGCGACGCGCTGGCCATCCACGGCACGCCCGATCAGCGGGAGCGCTACATGAAGCCGCTGCTGCGGGGCGAAGTCTTCGCGGCCGAGTGCCTGACGGAGCCCACCGGGGGCTCGGACTTCTTCGACACTCGCACGGTGGCCGAGGATCGCGGGGATCACTTCGTGCTCAACGGCCAGAAGCGCTTCATCGTGGGCGGCACGGCGGCGGACTGGTTCCTGGTCTACGCCCGCACGGATCCTCAGGCCAAGCCCCACCAGGGCATCACCTGCTTCATCGTGGACCGGGGCACGGGGGTGGAGACGCCCTATGTGTACGGGCTGATGGGCTGCAGGGGCGGCGGGGCCAGCCGGGTGAGCTTCCGCGACGTGGTGGTGCCCAAGGCCAACGTGCTGGGCCAGGTCAACGCCGGCGCCGCGGTCTTCGAGACCATGATGATCCCCGAGCGCCTGGGTACGGCGGCCATGACCATCGGCGCGGCGCGGCCCGCCCTCGAGCTGGCCACCCGCTACGCCCAGCGGCGCAAGGCCTTCGGTCGCCGAATCAAGAGCTTCCAGGGGGTGAGCTTCCAGCTGGCCAACGCGGCCACCCTGCTGGACGCGTCGCGCGCCATGTGCTGGAACACGGCCCTGGCGGTCGAGGCGGGGGAGAGCCCCACCCGCATCCGCCGCTACGTCAGCCAGACCAAGAAGTTCGTCACGGAGTCCTGCCAGCAGGTGGCCCACCACGCCATGCAGGTGATGGGCGGCATCGGCTACACCAACGTCTACCCGGTGGAGCGCACGGTGCGGGATCTACGGCTGGCCAGCATCTGGACGGGCACCTCCGAGGTGATGTCCATGATCATCGCCCACGAGTGGTCCGGAGAGGTCGAGGCGGCCTACGCTCGGGGCGAGACCCGCGACCCCGAGCCCGATGCCGAGGAAGCCTTCGCGGTCGACGAGAAGATCTACGAGTAGCCGCGCTATACTCCGCGGCGACAGCCACCGTCCCACGCCGCGCTTCGCGAGGGGGACGCCACGATGCACCTCGGCTCGGGAGCCCCCATGCGCTTTGCCTTCATCCTGATCGCGGTCCTCGGCTGCAGCCTGTTCGGCTGCGGCGAGGGAGCCCCCGCCGAGGCCACTCCTGCGCCCCAGAATGCGCCCACCGCCCAGCCCCATGCCAAGGGGGGCAAGCACGGCGGCGGCCAAGGGGGGCGCGGGAAGCGCGCCAAGGGCGGCAAGGCGCCCGTGGGCGCGGCCATGGCCGCCTCCAGCGGCGCCGCCCCGGCGGTCACCATCGTGGTCAACACCCACGACTGGTACTTCCACGAGATGAGCGCCCAGACCCTGAACCGGCAGGTGGACATCCTCGAGAAGTACGGCGTCAAGGGCGAGTTCTACTTCACCTCGGCGGTGTTCCGGGCCTACCAGGATCATCATCCCGAGCTGCTGAAGCGTCTGCAGGACACCGGCATGAGCATCAGCTACCACCTGCGGGCGCCCCACCCGGTGTCCTTCCGCAGTCCCCTGGCCACCCGGCTGCAGAGCCTGCCCCACGATCAGGCCGTGGCCCTGATGACCACCGTCGAGACCCACCGTCTGGACCTCTCCACCGGCCAAATCGACGAGAGCCAGGTGGGCGGCTACCAGTTGCTGAAGGACGCCCTGGGCTACGCGCCGCCCGTGGTGGGCTTCAACGCCAAGACCGACGTCTTGAGCGATCTCGAGCTCGAGGCGCTCGCCGGCCTGGGGGTGCGCATGTGGGTGCGCAAGCACTCGAACGACACCATGGAGCTCTCGCCCCAGGGCGTGCTCTCCCGGCCCTCACAGTTCACGGTCAGCAAGGTCGACGGCGAACACTGGTGGAAGTCCAACAAGGCCTACGATCCGGCCACGCTCTTCGCGGGCGCCGAGGGCTACGGCGTGGTGCTGATCCACGAGCACGACTTCTACGCCCAGGGCCCGGGCTGGGGCGATGTCTACTTCGACGAAAAGAAGCAGCACAAGGCTCCCTTCGACCTGACCGTCCACGCCCAGGACAGTCGCCGCTACCCCGATGACCACGTGGCTCAGACCTGGGCCACCTGGGAGTCTCTGGTGGCCTACGCCGCCCAGAACATGCGCGTGGTGACCAGCAAGGACATCATCGCCGAGTACGACGCACAGCACTAGGAACACCAGCATGAACCGTCCCTCCACCTCCGTCTTGATCGCGCTGCTCTGTGTGGGCTGCTTCGACAGCCCCTCTGCCGCCGACGCCCAGTCTGCGTCGCCGACGTCGGCCCAGGTGCCCACGGCTCCCGTGGCGGCCGCCACCCCCGGCGTCACCCCCATCTACGTCACCGTGGGCGCCCACCTCGAGAACAAGCTGCCGCTGCCCTGCGAGCAGGAAGGCTGCTCCGGGCACTGCCAGGAAGCCTACCTGCGCTTTCGCGCCAACATCGTGGACTACGCAGAGCTGATGCAGCGGTACGGCGCGTCGTACAACGTTCAGACCAACTTCCACCTTCCTCTGCTCGAGGAAGCCTGCGTGGACGACGCCACCCGGGCGGCCACCACCAACGGCAAGCACCTGCTGGTGTACCTGATGGAAGATCTGGGGGCGATGATCGACACCCACGCCCACGAGAGCCAGATCGAGCGTCACAAAGCCATCTACAACTACGCCGACGTCAGCCAGCTCTTGGTCGATGCGGGCGTGCCGCGCGACACGCTCACCGTGGTGGGCGGCTGCCTGGCGGGCAGCTCCGAGCAGTTCGCCCGGTTCCAGGGTGGCTTCGAGGGTAGCCACTTCCCCGACCTCCGCTGGACCCCCGAGCTGTTCACCTTCCCCGCGGTACACGACCACGACCCCTCGGGCGAGGACTTCACCTCGGGCCTGTGGCGCCCTGGGGACTTCGACTGGGAGCCCGCCGCCGGGCGCATGGGCGAGAAGTACTACAGCCACGATCCCGCTGGCGAGCACATCATGGTGGGCTCGGGCTACCTGCACAGCTGCGCTGGACGCTACCCCAAGGGCTCGTTCTGGCTGGCCAGCGACTACGTCGTCACCCTGGCCCGCTACCTCGAGCAGGGCAAGGCTCCAGCCGGCCGCATGTACACGGCCACCGTCGCCATGAACCAGAAGCACTTCAAGGATCCGGACACCTACATGGGCTTCATCGAGCAGGAGCTCAAGGATCTGCAGCCCCTGGTGGACAGCGGCCAGGTGATCTACAAGCACTACCAGGAGCTCCCCGCCATCTGGGCCCGCGACTACGACAGCCAGCCCAACCTCTACCGCTTCGAGGACATCGATCCCGCCGACTACACCTGCGACGGCCAGGGCCAGGCCATCGGCACGGCGGCCGGCCGGCAGCTCGTCCTGCCACCGGGCCAGGGCAAGGGCTCGAAGCAGCGGCCCCAGGGCCAGCGTCCCGAGGCCGGAGGCCGAGGTGGTGGTGGTGGTGGCAAGAAGGCGGGCGGCGGCAAGCGCTGACCAGCTGTAACCATGGAGGATCAGCCCTTCATCGGGGGAAAGTCGATCGTTCCCTTTGCGGAAAGGCGTCGGTGCCGTGCTCTTCTCATACCAACGGACCTTGAATCCCTCTCGTACGTCGGCTCATTCCAGGGCCAGGAAGCGCAGTGGGCCCTCCCTGCGCTGCTGAAGGGGGTTTCCCGCAGGCAAGCGCCCTCCAACAAACCTAGTCGGCCACCGACATCCTGGGCGCGCGGTCTGCTGCCACCTGGAACCAAAGCACTGTGCGGCAGCACGACGCAACTCCACCCCCTCCCCCTGGCGCGCTCCGGTCGGTCGGAGACGGTGGTGGTGGGCCCTGGAACGAGCCTGTTCACCCTCGAGCCGTATAAGGGGCGGAACACGCACCGTTTCCCCGAAGTGAGCCGACCATGCGTAGCCTTCCGACACCCACCTTTCTCTGCCTGC
>CALDOK010000172.1 GCA_937912125.1 uncultured Pseudomonadota bacterium | reverse complement strand
ACTAGAGAGCGACGCTTCCTCGGGGCGCATGTGTCGGCCCAGATGTGTCATGGCGCAGGCTCCGCGCCGCGGGCCGCCTGCCACGGATCGTCCTCGCTGGCCGCGTCCTCCGTCGTCTCTTCGCGCTACTGATTGATCATCTTGCGGATGTTGGAGTACTCGCGAACCTTCTGGAGCGACAGCTCCCCGCGAAACAGCATCTCCGCTGCGATACGTGTCATACGTATCAGGTTGGCCGCCCCGGCGATCTCGAGCAGCGTGTGGGGATGGCTGCGCCAGAACTCCGACCCGTGGAAGTGCCACAGCAGCCTCTTGGGGATGAACTGCTTGTTCACCAGCATCAGCAGGGCCAGGTAGTAGGTGTCCTCGTCGGACCGGGGCCAGTCGATGCTCACGCGGAACTGGTGGAAGCTCTTGGTGGCGTAGCCCTCGACGTCCCAGGGGGTGGCCAGCCCGGCGTCGATGATCTTCTGGGTGACCCCGGACCTGGGGAACAGGGTGAGGCTGTACAGGTAGATCTTGTAGGGGCCCTGCATGTCCATCAGCAGGTGGAACAGGGCCTCCTTGTCGGACTTGATGGCCAGGGGGTTGTCGATGATGACGTCGTACTTGACGTCCAGGCCGAGATCGACGTTCATGCGGTCGAAGGCCAGCACCTGCTCCACGGTGCTGGTGCGCTCGTAGACCTCGCGCTGCTCGCGGTCGCTGCCGGCCTCGATGCCCAGCTGGACTCCGCGCAGGCCCGCGCCGATCAACAGCTCGAGGTTGTCGCGACGCACCACCTCGGGGGTGATCATGCAGTCGAAGGGCAGGTCCGAGAACTCGGCGCCGTAGGCCTCGGCGAACTCCTTGATCCACCGCTTGGGGAAGACGAAGGTGTCATCGTCGAACTTGACCCAGCGAAGGTTGGGCACCTTGGTGCGCGCCAGGCGCAGCTCCTCCATCACCGAGGCGACCGATCGGCGGCGGTGGAGGTTTCCGCCATCGGGGTAGATGGCCTTGAGGGAACTGTTGTAGCAGTAGGCGCAGGAGAAGGGGCAGCCGCGGCTGGCGAAGATGCGGAACTCGTGGTGCTTGAGGAGAGGGTCGCCCTCGCGCTTGCGGCCGCCATCGATCAGCCAGATTCCAGAACCGCCCAGCACGCGGAAGGGGAGCTCGTCAAGCTCGGTCATGAGCGGTCGGATGGGGTTCTTGACCAGCTCTCCCTGGGCGTCGCGGGTCCAGACGCTCTGGACGTCGTGCCAGGGCTCGCCGGCCTCCATGCGGTCGACGAGCTCGAGCAGGGGGTACTCGCCCTCGCCGATGATCAGCGCATCGGCGTGGTCGATGCAGTCGTCGGGCACCAGGGTGGTGTGCAGGCCCCCCCAGAGCACGGTGACGCGGTCGCCCAGGGCGGCCTTGAGGCGCCGGGTGAGCTCGATGGCGATGCGCCAGTATGGGGAGCCGAAGCTCAGGCCCACCAGCTGGTAGTCGTGCTCGCGCACGTGATCGATGAGCAGCTCGTACTCGTGGACCGTGGGCCACTGGACCTGGTTGTTGCGCCAGTCCTCGAAGAACAGGATCTCGGCGGTGTAGCCGCCCCGGTCGCGCAGCATGGACGCCAGGTGGCGAACCCCGCTGTTCTCGATGCCGTACATTCCAACGAGCAGAACCTTGGTGCGCTTCATGCGGGTTTCCTAGCGATCGGTGAGCAGGCGCAGGCCTGCCTTGGCCTTGCGGAGCAGGTCGCGAGGGTCGCGCAGCTGGCGCAGCTGCCCCATCACGAAGCGGGGTCGCCAGTAGAATGACCGGTAGGCCAGGGCGAGCAGATCCCGCAGCTCATCGCGTGTGAAGTGTTGATCCCAGACCTGGGCGCGGAAGTCGGCGCGGGGATCGCCCATGAAGGCGAGCCATGGCTCGAGCTGCAGCACGCCTTCTTCGACGCCCTCGTCGAAGAGCTTGGTCCCCGGGAAGGGCGTGAGGATGTTGAACATCACGAAGTCGGGCTGCAGGCGGATGGCGTAGCGGATGGTGCGCAGCACATCCAGCCGGGTGCTCTCGGTGGGCGTGCCGATCATGAAGTAGGCCACGGTGCCCACGCCGAGCTGGCGGCACATGGCGAAGGCGCGCTCGATCTCGTCGATGGTGACGCCCTTGCGGAGCCGCTCGAGGCCGGCGTCGGTGCCCTGCTCGACGCCGAACTGGATTCGGGTGCAGCCCGCGGCCTTCATCTTCTCGATGAGAGGGCGGTCCACGCCGTTGACGCGCATGCGCACGGTCCAGGTCAGCTGCAGTCCGCGCCGCAGGATCTCGTCACACAGGGCGTGCACGCGCTTGTTGGTGACGTTGAAGGTGTCGTCCACGAAGTAGATGTCGCGGATGTCCAGGGCGATGCAGGCCTCGAGCTCGTCGCAGATGTGAGCGGGAGAGGCGCTGTGGAACTTGAGCCGGGGGGTATTGCAGAAGGTGCACTGGTGGGGGCAGCCTCGGCTGGTGACCACGGTGGTGAACAGGCCACCCGTGCCCAGCAGGCCAGTGTAGCGGCGGTAGTCCACCAGGGTGCGGTCCGGGATGGGGTAGTCATCCAGGTCGTTGGACAGGACCGCGTGCTCGGGCATGGGCTGGTCGGGGCCCGTGATCACGCCGGGGATGTCCAGGGGTTCCTGGCCGGCTTCCCAGGCGTCGAGCAGTGCGGCCAGAGGCCGCTGGCCTTCGCCGCGCACCACCGCGCTGACGCCGGACAGGCCGCTGGCCAGGGCCGGGAAGTCGTTGCAGTGGGGGCCGCCGAGCACGACGTGCTTGGTGCAGGAGGCGGCGCGGGCGGCGCGGACGGTCTGCATCACGTCCACCAGCTGCACGGTGAAGGTGGTGATGCCCACCACATCGGCGCCGTAGTCCTGGATGCGCCGAGTGATCTCGGCGGGATCGAGCTCGTCGAGCTGGGCGTCCAGGATGGAGACATGGTGGGTGGTGTGGGCCCGCAGCCATGTGGCCAGCGCCAGCAGCGCCAGGGGCGGGTACGAGGTGTTCTCGGCCTCGACCGCCTTGGGGACTTCGGTCTCGATGGTGTTGCGCGCCGGGGGGCGGACCAGCAACAGGCGCATGGGGACTCCAGACTGGGTGGCTCGGGGTGGCTCGGAGCCGCGGCCCCGTCGAACTCATCGGCCCGAAACGACACCGCCCTGGGCAGCCGAAGGCCGACCCAGGGCAGCATATCCTCTGGGGAACATGGCCGCCGGGCGGGGCCTGTCGGCAGCTGGGGCTTCTGTAGTCCCGCCCCGCTCAGGTGCCGGCCGCCAGTCGCCAGCGCCGCTGAAAAGCGGGGGAGGGCTCGAAGCTGCCCACCACCTCGACCGGGCCTTGGAGCTGGATCTGCCAGTCGGGGTCGATGCGCACCCGGAGGCTGCCCCCCGGCGCCTCGATCTGCACGCTGGCGGCGCCTCGCCCGGTTCGCAGGGCCGCCGCCGCCACGCCGCAGGCGCTGGAGCCGGAGGCCAGGGTGGGGCCAGCGCCACGTTCGTGGATGCGGATGCGGATGTGGTCCGGTGCCAGCACCTGGGCGAACTGAACGTTGGTGCGGTTGGGGAAGAGGGGGTGGACCTCGAGGCGGGCGCCCCAGCTGCGCCAGGGAAGCTCGTCGGGGTGGCCGTCGACGAACACGACGCAGTGGGGATTGCCCAGGCCCACGGCCGTGGCGCGCAGCACCGGGCCGCCAGGGCCGGTGATCTCCACAGGCAGCGGCGCCTCGATGAAGGGCTGGCTGGCGGCGACGGGCACCTGGGCGGGGATGAAGGTGGCGGCCCCCATGTCGACCGTGACCATGTCGTCCGCGACCTGGCAGGTCACCACGCGCCCCGCAGTGGAGACGGTGAAGCGGGCCGGTGCGCCACGCCGGTGGTGCAGCCAGTGGGCGAAGATGCGCAGGCCGTTGCCGGAGATCTCGGCCACCGAGCCGTCGGGGTTGTAGATGCGCAGCCCGAAGTCCGCCCCGACCGCGGGCATCTGAAGCAAAAGTCCGTCTCCTCCCACCCCGTGATTCCGATCACACAGGAGCACCACCTGTTTAGGAGTGGGAGGAAACGGAACGTTCTCGATGATCAGGTAATCGTTACCAAGCCCGTGGGACTTTAGGACTTTTACCAGAACAGGCTGTCCATTCTGCTGAACATCGTCGAGAAAGTCACGCATCAGACCACCAAGCTGCGGTAGATTCCAGGTCTGCGGAGGGCATGTGGAGGATCACGATCCCGCTCTCCTTGCAGGCGGCTGTGGGGCAAGTCGGCGCGGATGGTGGCCGGCTGGTCCCTGGAGGCTCGGGCCAGGAAGCGCCCTCGAGCGTCGGCGAAGTAGCTGCCGCCTCCGAAGGTCGTGACGCGGGCCCCACCTGGGCCGCGCAGGGTCTCAGTGCCAACTCGGTTGCAGGCGCCGACCCAGCAGCCGTTCTGGGCGGCGACCACCAGGGGCTCCGCTTCCCACAGGATGCGCGGCGTGTCGGTGCTGCTGGCCGTGGGGAACAGGATCAGCTCGGCCCCCTGCAGCCCCAGGCAGCGGGCCACCTCAGGCAGGTGCAGATCATGGCCAAGGGCCACCCCGATGCGCCCCGCCGTGGTACCGAACACGGGCATGACGCCCTCGCCCTGGACGATGTGATCGCCCTCTGCAGGCAGGACGTGCTGCCGTCGGACCAGCCCGAGCAGGCTGCCGTCGGAGTCGATCACTGCGGCGCTGGAGTGCAGCGCGCCGGAGGCGCTGCGCTCGAGGAAGGGGAAGATCACCACGCAGCGGTGGATGCCAGCGGTGCGCTGCACCCGCTTCAGCGCCGGGTGATCCACGGGCCATGCCTGCTGGAGCCAGCGGGGGTCGGGCCCCCCCAGGAACCAGGGCAGGCAGCACAGCTCGGGGAAGCAGAGCAGCTGGACGCCTACGCGCACGGCCTGCTCGATGAGGTCGAGCTGGGAGGCCAGGGACTGCTCCACCACCTCGGCAGGGTCACGATCCTGATCCGGGCAGGCCGTCTGGGCCAGGCCGATGCGCAGGATGGAGAGCATGGGGCTCCTGGTGATGGGGGTCAAGCGGAGGGGGCGAGCTCGGCCCACAGCCGCTCGAAGTGCTCGAGGTAGGCGCGGACCAGGACGGTCTCGGAGGTGGCCAGGAAGTTCTCCCGGTTCTCGGTCGCGCCGGCTCGGGTCCAGTTGTAGGACCCGTTGAGCAGGGTGGCGCCGTCGAGGACCGCGAACTTGTGGTGCATCCACGCGGGGGAGTTGTCGGTGCAGACCTGGACGCCCGCGCGCTGCAGGCGCCAGACGTCCGAGCCAGGGTCCCCCGCCTTGTCGTCGTCGGTGATGATGCGCACCCGCACGCCTCGCGCGTGGGCGGCCAGCAGGGCCGCGGCGATGCGGTCGTCGGTGACGGTGAACATGGCCGCGTCGATGCTCCGCTGGGCGCCCTGGAGCTGGGAGACGACCAGCTGCGCCAGGGGCGCCTCGGGGCCGAACCATGCGCGGCTGGAGGGCTGGGCCTCGGCCGCCTCGGGCTCGGCGCTCAGCACCGCCAGGACCTCCTCGAGCCAGCGCAGCGCCTGCCGGTCGCGCGGGTCGTGCATGGCCTGGGCGACGGCGTCGAAGAGGGCTGCTCGCACGACCCGCTGCTCACCCTGGGCCAGGGGGCGCTCGTCGAGGGTGGCCTGCAGGCCTCGGCGCTCGCTGCGGCTGAGGCGCGCGTCGTCCAGGGTGGCCAGCAGGTGCTCGATGAGCTCGCGGGTGTGCATGGTCAGTCCAGCCAGCGCAGGGGGGCGGGCTGGCGCTCGCAGAGCTTGCGGTAGCGCGTGGCGGGCCAGCCGACACCCATGGCCATGAAGCAGCGGTGGTCGCGGGGGATCCCCAGCCAGCGCTTGAGGGGGCGGCTGTTCTCGACGGCTTGCTGGACGAAGCCGTTGAAGCAGCACCCCAGGCCCAAGCTGTGGGCCATCAGCGAGGCACTGAACAAGGCGGTGTCGCAGTTGAAGGCGGAGCAGGAGTCCCAGGCCTCGGCGTGCACCAGCACCACCGCGGGCGCGTCGTAGAGCAGCCGGTCGTCGCCCTGGGCCATGCGGCGGTTGGCCTCTTGCACCACGGGCAGGTACTCCTCGAGCTGGGCCCGCTGCTGGGGGCCCGCCATCATGCGCACGCCCAGCCGCCCGACGGGGTTGTCCACGAGCTTGAACAGGCGCTCGTAGAAGCGCACGCAGCGTTGCTGCAGCTCGCGGACCTGCTCGCGCTCCCCCAGCACCAGCCAGTGGACGTTCTGGCTGTTGGTGCCGGTGGGGGTGTGGCGGGCCACGTCCACCACGCGCTCGATCAGCTCCCGGGGGACTGGGGCGGACCTGTAGGCTCGCACCGAGCGGCGCTCACGCAGCAGCATGCCCAGGCTGGCGGGGTCCACTGAGGAGCCCTTGGGCGGAACCGGTGTGCCCGCGGGTACGGGGAGGGGAGCGCGGATGGCGTCGAAGGCGCAGACGGCCTCGCAGTGGCCGCAGGCGTTGCACCAGTCGGGACGTTCCAGTCGCACGCGGCCCTTCTTGGCGCCATGGGCCGCGGGGCTCAGCGCGAGCACCATGCTGGCGCAGGCGGTGACGCACACGCCACAGCCTGTGCAGGCGTCGATGTCGACAGACGGGGGACCGAGATCGGGCATGCTCACCTCCGAGCAGACCCGATCTCCTAGCCGACTCCGCCGGCGCTGGCCGGGTGTCGGCCGCTTTTGAGGCGGCCAGACCCGATGCTAGGCTTCGACCTCGACGGCCTGGGCCTCGCCTTCGGGGGCACCGCGCTTCACGCGGGCGTACTCGCCGGACATGATGTCCAGGTAGTTGCCGTTCTCCACCCACTGCAGCAGGTGCATGACGCGCCAGACCGAGAAGGGGTGCGTGCGGTCCATGGTGATGAACAGAGCCAGGCTGTTGTCCAGCCAGGAGCTCATCTCCTTGCGCTCGAGCTCGCGGGCCTGCTGGATGAAGGGGCCGATGCTCAGCTTTCCGCGGCGCAGGATGCCAGGGCGCGCGCCGCCAGCGAACTTGAGCTGCACGTTGAGCGCCACCCCGAGATCGCGGCAGCCCAGCAGCCCCGCCCGGTCGGCGGTGAGCTCGGCGCAGCGCGACCACTTGAGCAGGGCCAGCTGGATGGGGAAGGACAGCAGGTTGATGATGTTGCTGCTCATCCGGCCCAGGACGAGCAGCAGGTTGGCCATCAGCTTGTAGATGACGTGGTCGGCATGCAGGTGGCCGAGCTCGTGGGCCATGATGGCCACCAGCTCCTCGTCGTCCATCTGGTCCAGCAGGGCCGAGTAGACCGAGATGAGCGGGTTCTCGGCGCCCAGGGTCATGGCGTTCATGTAGGGCGACTCGTCCAGGTACAGGGCGGGCCGATAGGGGATGTCCAGCCGCTGTCGGGCCTTGTCCATCAGGGCGGTCAGCTCGGGGAACTGCGTGTCGTCGCAGCGGATGGTGGCCGAGAGCGCCTGCATGTGGAAGAGGCGCTCGGGCAGGTTGGCGACGAACCAGCGCGTGGCCTGGGGGAAGCCCGGCACGGCCTTGAGGGCCTGCAGGTACTTGCGGTCCAGGCTGTGCTCGTAGGCGCTGGAGGCGATGTCGGTGAGGGGCTCATCGGGGCCGATGAAGAGCTTGCCGCTGCAGCTCCCACAGCGGCAGCTGTCGGGGTCGAAGACCGCGGTGGGGATGTCCACCCGGTTCCGGGTGGCGCAGTGCCGGCAGCGGACCACCTTGGTGGGCTGCTTGTCCGGGTCGGGCCACAGGATGGTGGCCAGCTCGCGATGATGGTCGTTCATGGCTACTCCTCGGCGGCCAGGATGGACTCGATGAGCGCATCCTTCTTGCCGCGGGCGGTCAGGCCCATGCCCTTGGCCAGGGCGCGGATCTGGTTGTAGGTCATGGCCTGGAGCTCGGCGCGGTGGTCCGTGTCGCTCGCTGGAGGCTCCTCGATGACGGGCTGTTCGACCGCAGGCTCCGGGACGGGAACCTCGTCGGGGACGACCACGCTCTGGACAACCTCGTCCTCGTCGTCGGCCTGTACGGGCTCGTCCGGATCCGCGTGGGTGGCGTGGACCACGTCCTCGGCGGGGGCCTGGTGTTCACCCTCGTCGCGGCGGCGGCCGAGCTCGACGATCATCTTGTTTCCCGTCTTGGAGGTCAGGGCCTTGTTCATGCCGGCACCCACGACGATGCCCACGAAGGGCAGCACGCGGGCAAAGCCCTTGGCGGCCTGGCGCACGGCGATGCGGGCGAAGACCTGGGCCAGGAGCTTGGGAACCTGGCGGGGGCCGTAGTTCCACAGGGCCTCGGCTTCGGCCCGGGCCACGTCGTTGATGAAGCTCTCGCCCGTGGACTCGTCGTGGGTGAGGACCGAGGCCAGCAGGAAGGCCAGCTCCCGCTCCCGGTCGAGCCGGATGTCGAAGCCGAAGGTCCAGCACAGAGCCAGGGCCATCTCGACCTCGTACTTGAGCACGAAGGCCACATCCAGCAGGGTGCCGCCGGTGAGCGCGATGAGGGAGCCGGCGCCGGGGAACAGGGCGGGCAGGGCGGTGGCCCCGCCGCTGATGGCGGAGGCGGTGGAGTAGTGGGACACCAGCTTGTCGGCGATCAAGCCACGCAGGTCGTCCTCGTCGATACCTGGCTGCGCGCTGCGCAGGTGCTCGGCGTGGCGGTCCACCAGCGCGATGATGTTCTCGGTGTCGTCGATGATGCGCTCGACGGCGGAGAGCAGCTTGCGACCGCGCTCGTGATCTTCGACTTCCTTCATGGTGCCTCCTGGAGGATGGACGGTGGGTGGCTGCGCGGCCTCGCGCAGCTCCGTCCGGCGTGGGGGGTACGTCGCCTGGGGGGAGTCTAATGCACCCCGGGCCCTGGAACTTACACACGGGCTGCCAGGTGGCCGACCCTCGAATCCCTCGACAGCTTCCCGAACCGCCGGTTCCGGAGGCTATTTCTCCACCTGCTGGTGTGCCCACTCGAGGGCGTGGCGCGTGGAACGGTAGACGCGGCCTTCGGTGGGGAAGAGGCACTGCTCGCCCAGGCGACCGATCACGCCGGCCCGCCTGAGGGTGCCTTCGGTTCCCTCGGTCACCCCCGCGAAGATGATGCAGCCACCCGAGGCCTTCATGGCGTCGGCCAGGCGCACGATGCCCTCGCAGACGGTGGAGTCCACGTTGCGCGCGTTGCGGAGCCGCAGGATCAGGATCTGCGTGCCGCCGGTGGTGAGGGGCCTCAGCTCGTGCTCGAAGGCGTCGACGGTGGAGAAGAACAGCTCGCCGTGGACGTCCAGGGCGACGATCCGGTCGCCCTCGCGCGGGCCGCTGTAGTCGCTCTCGTGCAGCTCGCCGTCGTCGCCCAGCTCGAGGCGGTGCAGGTTGAAGCGCTCGGCGCGGCGGGTGACGATGGCCAGCGACACGGCGATGCCCACCAGCAGGGCCTGCTCGAGGTGGGACAGCACCAGCACCAGGGCGAAGGTGATCAGCAGGCCCCAGCGGTCGGCGCGGGTGGTGGTCATGCTGGTCTTGATCTTGCGAGGATCCACCAGGATCAGCGCCACGTGCAGCAGGCTGCCTGCCAGCGCGGCGATGGGGATGCGGTTGGCCAGGGGGGCGAAGGCCAGCAGCAGCACCAGGACCAGCAGGCCGCAGAGCACCCCCGCCAGGCGTGTGGTCGCGCCCGCTTCGTAGTTGACCGCCGAGCGGGTGAAGGAGCCCGAGGAGGTGATGCCGCCGAACAGGCCGGTGCCCACGTTGGCGACGCCCTCACCGATCAGCTGCTGGTTGGGGTCGAAGTCCTGGCCCGAGCGGTCGGCGAGGGTGCGCGCGATGGCGATGGCCTCGATGCTGCCCAGCACGGCGATGGCGGTGGCCGGGCCCAGCAGGCCCTGGGGGGCGACGGACATGAAGTCTGGCATCTGCAGGCTGGGCAGGGTGCGGGTGATCTCCTGGATGTCCTGGACGATGCGCACCTTGGCGGCGCCCAGCTCGGGGCTGGACAGGCCCAGCAGCTCGCAGGCGATGGTGGCGGCGGCGATGCCGATCAGGGTGGCGGGCAGGCGCTTGCCTGAGCGCTTCTCGTACCAGCGGATGCTGCGGATGATAGCGAAGGTGCCCAGGGCCAGGGCCAGGGCCACCAGGTTGGTCTCGTTCAGGTGGAGCACTGTGCCCAGGATCTTGGTCAGGCAGGTGGCCTGCAGCTCGACGCCCCCCAGGGTGATGGGGGGCGGCTTGGTGGCGAAGCCGAACATGGAAGGCAGCTGGCCCGCCACGATGTAGACGCCCGCGCCGGCGGTGAAGCCGTGCAGCACCGGCATGGAGACGAAGCGGGTGATGGACCCCAGGCGCAGGGCGCCCACGGCGATCTGGATGGCGCCGGTGAGCACCGTGATGGCCAGCATGACCGCGACGGGATCGTTGCCCCCGGCCAGCAGGCCCAGGTTGGCGGCCAGCATGACCGAGATGGCGTTGGTGGGCCCGTCGATCAGGAAGTTCGAGGAGCCGAAGGCGGCCCCGAGGATGCTGGCTACGATGGCGGCGTAGAGCCCGTGGACCGGGGGTACGCCCGCCACCAGGGCGTAGGCCATGGACTGGGGGATGGCGAACATCGCCACCGTGAGGGCGGCGGTGAGGTCACCGCGCAGGTATTCTCGTCGGTAGCTGCGGAGCGTCTGGACGATGGGGACTCTGTTCAGGACGCGCAGCAGAGTGGGCGCAGGTTCCATCGATCTGGACTCCAGACCCGGGGGCGAGCCCCCTAACCGCAGGCTCGCCTATGGCCCAATCACGGTGGCTTCGTCGATGACCGCGTTCTTGGGGATCACCACGATGCCGTCCCGGACATACCAGCGGCCTGCGGGATCATCGCTGTCGGGCAGGCCCCGGTGAGAGCGGATGTGGACCCTGCTGCCGATGCGCGCGTTCTTGTCGATGATGGCGCGCTGGATGTGACAGTCGTTGCCGATGCCCACGTGGGGGCGACGCAGCGCGAGGTTCTCGTCCATCTCTTCGCTGTGCTCGTAGAAGTCCGCTCCCAGCATCACCACGCCTTCGAGGACGCTGCCCGGGCGCACGATGCTGCGCTGCCCCATGACGCAGTCCGTCAGCCGGGTCTGGTTCAGGCGGCAGCCGTCGCCGACCAGCGCGTTGTCGATCTGGCTGCCGTCGATCTGGGACCCGGGCAGGAAGCGGGGCCGGGTGTAGATGGGGAAGCGGCGGTCGTGGAAGCCGAAGGGCCGGTCCCGGCGGGTGAGGCGCAGGTTGGCCTCGTAGAAGCTGGCGATGGTCCCGATGTCTTCCCAGTAGCCGCCAAAGCGCCAGGCGTGGACGTGCATGCTTTCGATGGCGGCGGGGATGATGTGCTTGCCGAAGTCGTCGCCGTTGACGGTGTCCAGCAGCTCCTCGAGGGCCTGGCGGCGGAAGATGTAGATGCCCATGGAGCCAAGGAAGGGCTTGGCGTGGCCCGGATCGGACTCGAGGGAGTCCAGCACGGTGGGATCGCGGGGCTTCTCGGCGAACCGGACGATGTGGTCCTCAGCGTCGGTCTGCAGCACGCCGAAGCGGGAGGCGTCGTCGCGGCCGATGGGCAGGACGCCGATGGTGACGTCGGAGCCGGTCTGGACGTGGACCTCGAAGAACTCCCGGTAGTCGGTGCGGTACAGGTGGTCGCCCGCCAGGATGATGACGTGATCGGGCTCGCGGGAGTGGATGCGGTGGATCTGGCGGCGCACGGCGTCGGCGGTGCCCTGGTACCAGTCCTCGCTGCTCAGGGTCTGCTCGGCGGGCAGCAGCTCCACGAAGCCCTTGGAGAAGATGTCGAACTTGTAGGTGTCGTGGACGTGCCTGGCCAGCGAGGTGGACAGGAACTGGGTGAGCACGAACACCCTGTTGATCCCCGAGTTGATGCAGTTGGAGATGGGGATGTCGATGAGCCGGTAGCGGCCCGCCAGGGGCACAGCGGGCTTGGCGCGCAGCTTGGTGAGGGGGAAGAGCCGCGTGCCGCGGCCGCCTCCCAGGATGATGGCGAGCGCATTGGTGTCGGGCATGGTCGTTTCCGGTGGGTGCGGGAGAGGTGTGCGTGAAGCTAGGCGTTCAGGAACACGCTGTCGAGCTTGGGGCCGGCCTGGCGCGTGGCCTGGACCAGCGCGCCGTGGGCGGCCAGGCCCCACCAGGGCGCCAGGACGCTGGCCAGGGCTGCGGGCTCGGGGCCGGCGTCGGGGGAAAGATCGAGGGCCACGCTGCGGGCCATGTGAAGGTCCACCAGCAGCTGGCCCATGGATCGCGGCAGCCCGCCCTGGCGGTGGAAGAGCCTGCCGAAGACCAGGGATCGAAGGATACCGTTGAGGTAGCCGCAGGCATCGGCGCCCATGGGGAGCAGGCCTTGAGGAGGGGTCTCGATGGCCCGCTCGATCCAGGTGACGGCGAGGGCCGGCAGGGCGGCGCGCGGACTGTCGGTCTGTGTTGCGAGGGGCCGCAGGGCGGAGGCCAGCAGCTGGAGGGTCTCGAGCACGGCGTGGTGGTAGCGCTGGGCGTCGGGGGGGGGCAGGGCGCGCCCGGTGGCCCGAGCCAGGGCTTGGCGCAGCTGGGCTACCGTGAGCCTAGGGTCCTCCAAGGGCGCAAGCAGCAGGCGGAGGATGGCGGGCTCGGAGGCATGCCAGCCCGAGGCGTCCAGGCCGACGCCGGGCAGGATCTCGACGCTATCAGGCTCGAAGCGGGCCACCGGGTAGGCCCTGGGCAACTCGGGCAGCTCCTGGACCTGGGCGTCGAGGGGCTCTCCATCCTGACAGCTCAGGTGCAGCCCGGCGCAGGTGGGGCGCACGATCGCGGCGTAGCCGCTGCGCTGGTGGACCAGGTGGAAGGGGAACTCCCGGCAGAACGCGGGCTTGGCCGCGGGCCCCAGGTGGGCGTGGATGGCGCAGCGGCGCTGGTCGTCCAGGAAGATGCAGGAGCCCTGGCGGTGGGCCAGCCAGGCGTCGCTGCTGCCGTCGGGCCCCTGGCGGAGCTCATACCAGGGCTGGGCGGCAGCGGGGGGCCAGAACGAAGGGGGGTCGGCGGCCACGAGGGCGGCGAAGGTGGGCGGCTCGACGGGGCCCAGATCGAAGTCGCGGCAGCAGTGGCCGCAGGAACGGCACGACCAGCGCGCGTCTGGCAGGGTGTGCACGAGGGGCGGGGTCGAAGACGCCATGCGGAGTGGGTTCTGCTGGGGCGGGGGTGGTGGAGGCGGCGGGGCGGCCTGAGTGCCGCCCGTGAAGGCCGCCTCCCGCCAGCGTTCACAATGATATCTTTTCTGCTCGCCGCGGCCAGTGACGGTCCGGTGACGACGCAGGTTCGGGCTACGCCGGTGATGTGCTCCACCTTTCTCCCCACGGGCTCCCTCTCCGAGCAGCTCGATGTGTGGCTCGAGGCCCTGGCGGGCAGCCCGGGGAGGCAGGCGCTTCCTGATCTCTCGGGGGCCAGCCTGGTACTCCTGGATCTCCAGCGCCTGTTCGTGGATCCATCCTCGCCGGCCTATCTCCCTGGCTGGGCTGCCGTGGCGCCCCGCTGCCAGGCCTTGCTGGCCGCCTTTCGCGCCGCGGGCAGGCCGGTCATGTTCACTCGGCACGTCAACCCCCTGGGCGACGACACCGGGGTGATCGCCCTGTTCGGTGGGCGGCCCCTGCGCTCCGAAGACCCGCTGGCCGCACTGGATCCCCGCTGGCAGCCCCTGGGGGAGGAACCCGTCGTCCACAAGCAGCGCTACTCCCCCTGGCTGTGCGAAGGCCTGGCGGCGAGGGTTCCGCCGGGGGGGACGCTGGTGATCGCGGGGGTCACTACTCACCGCTGCGCGCTGGCCACCGCGGTCGAGGCGGCGTCCCGGGACAGGGTCCCTGTGCTCGTGGCCGACGCCTGCGCCACCCGCAGCGCCGAGCTTCACCTGGCCGCCCTGCGCTGCGTGGCCAACGGCTTCGGCTTCGTGGCCACCACCCGAGAGGTGACCCATGGTCTGCGCGCAGTCTGATCCTGTGCAGCGCGATGTGCTGGTGGTGGGTGCCGGTCCCGCGGGGCTGGCGGCTGGCATCCACCTGGCCAGGGCGCGCATCCCTCACGCGGTCTTCGGGCTGCGGCTCGGCGGCTTGCTCCTGTCGGCGGGCCTGGTGGAGTGCTACCCCGGCTTTCCCGGAGGCCTGCTGGCCGCCGATCTCGCCGCCCGCATGGTTGGCCAGGCCCGGGGCCTGGGCGTGTGCATCGAGCAGGCGGGTGTGGACGGGCTGAGCTGGACGAGGGCCGGCTACCGGCTCCAGGTGCAGGGTGCCTCTTGGCAGGCGCCGGCGGTGATCCTGGCCACGGGCACGCTGCCGCGCCCGCTCGCCGACGTCGAGCTCGCGGCTGGCGTGGACGCGCGGCGCGTGGTCCATGAGACGGCGGATCTTCCCCTCGATCTCTCCGGCGCCCGCACCATCGTCTCCGGCGGAGGGGATGCGGCCTTCGACAGCGCGCTGCAGTGTGTGGCGCGGGGTGCGCAGGTGGTCTTGATCATGCGCGGTGATCGCCCCAGGGCCCTGGCGCTGCTGGTGGAGCGGGCGCGGCAGGCTGGAGTGGGGCTGCGGGCTGGCTGCCAGCTGCGGCGGCTCGGGCCCCACGGTGCGGGGCTGGCGGTAGGCCTCGAGGGTCCCGGTGGTGAACCCAGCGAGCTGGTGGCGGACTGGTTGTTGGCGTGCCACGGGCGGGAACCCGCGATGTGCCTGTGGCATGGCCTGGCCAGCAGCCATGCCAGGGGCCCGCGCCAGGTGGAGAGTCACTACCCCGGGCTGTTCATGGCTGGCGATCTCGTGCGCGGTGAGTGTCGCTACGCGGCGGTGGCCGCGGGGGACGGGCTGCGCTGCGCCAAGCTCGCCGAGGCTCACCTGGAGCGTTACCGGGCACGGCCTTCGGACCCCTCGCCGGGAAGCACATGAGCGCACGCAGGATCGAAGTCGTCAGCAGCCAGGGCTTGCCCGATGTGGCTCACGTCATGGTCGGTCGCATCGACGGCCGGGATGATCGGGTGTTGGAGTTCGTCGACGGGCTGGACCCCGAGCACCCCCGCGCCGCCAAGTGGATCGTCAACGTCTCCACCCAGTACGGCTGTCCCGTGGGCTGCCCGTTCTGCGATGCCGGGTTCAGGTACCGCGGCGATGTGTCGGCCGATGTGATGCTGGAGCAGATCGAACGGGTGCTCGAGCGTCACCCCCCCGAGCTGCGGCTGCAGTGCCGCAAGCTCAAGGTCCACTTCGCCCGCATGGGCGAGCCGGCCCTCAACCCGGAGGTGCTCGAGGTGCTCGAGCAGCTCCCCTCCCGAATCCCCAGCCGGGATCTCTGGGGCTGCGTGCCCACGGTGGCGCCGCAGGGAGCCGAGGCATGGTTCGAGGGCCTGCTGGCCGTCAAGCGCCGGCACTACCACGGCCGCTTCCAGCTGCAGTTCTCCCTGAACACCACCTGCCCCGATCACCGGCGCACCCTGACGCCCTACCCCCACCAGCCCATGCCCTGGGTCGCGGCGTACGGCGAGCGCTTCTTCGAGGCCGGCGACCGCAAGGTCGTGCTGAACTTCGCCCTGGCCGCCGGCGTGCCCTTCGACCCCAGGGTGGTGGGCGATCACTTCGATCCGGCCTGCTTCGCGGTCAAGCTCACCCCCCTCAACCCCACCCAGCAGGGCAGCGAGCGCGGCCTGGACACGGTGCTCTCCGCGGCGTCCCCCGCGGTGATGCAGGCAGCGGTGACCCAGCTGCATGCCCTCGGCTTCGACGTGGTGGTGTCCATCGGCGATCCCCGCGAAGATCAGGTGGGCAGCAACTGCGGCCAGGCCGTGCGTCGGCTGCTGGACGAGCGTCAGGATCATGCCCCCGGGGTGGGAGCCCGCTGATCAGCCCAGCAGGCGCTCCAGGGCGTCGGGTAGCTGGTCGAAGCGCTGGATGACGGCGTCGGCCCGGAGCTGGTCCAGGGGGGCGCGGGCGTAGCCGTAGGCGGCCAGCACGAAGGGAACCCCGGCCCGCTCGGCCACCGCTGCGTCGGGCTCGCTGTCCCCCACCATCACGGCGGGGAGGCCCCGGGCCCCCATGGCCCTGACTGTGGCCCACAGGTGCTCGGGATCGGGCTTGCGGACGGGCAGCAGGTCGCCGCCCAGGACGGCATGCAGGCGTGGGGTCAGGCCCAAGACCCGCAGCAGATCCACCGTGGCTTGGTGGGGCTTGTTGGTGCAGATGCCCAGGCGGTGTCCCTGGCCGGCCAGCACTTCCAGGGTCTGCTCGACCCCCTCGAAGCAGCGGGTGGTGTCCGCGCTGTGTCGCTCGTAGTGGTCCAGGAAGATGGCCAGCAGGCGCTGCGGAGTGTGCCCTGGGAAGGGGCCGCCGGTGAGGGCGAGGGCCCGGGCCGCGAGCACCTCGGCGCCATCGCCCAGCATGGACCGGGCCTCGTGGAGGTCTACGCCCCTGCGACCAAGCTGCGCCAGGGCGTGGCACAGGCTGATCTGGATGTCGGGGAGGCTGTCCACGAGGGTGCCGTCGAGGTCGAGCACCAGGCCGAGGGGAGGGATAGGCATACGAACGCCCCTATCCTCCCGATGGGTCCAGGAGCGACGGTCATGGACGAGCACCACCGCCTGCGGCAGATCCTGCTGGAGACCCTGCGCCTCAAGGAGCTCGAGCGCACCGGCTGGGTTCGCGCGGGGGTCGAGGCCCCCGAGTCTGTCGCGGCCCACAGCTGGGGGGTGGCCTGGCTGGTGCTGGTGCTCTGCCCGCCTCACCTGGATCTCGAGCGGGCGCTGGCCATGGCGGTGCTGCACGATCTGGCCGAGGTGCGGACCGGTGACATCACACCCCACTGCGGGATCTCGCCGGAACGGAAGTCCACCGCCGAGCGGCGTGCGCTGCAAGGGATGCTGGTGGGGCTCCCGCGTGCCTCCCAGCTCAACGGTCTGTGGGCCGAGTGCGAGCAGCGCCGCAGCCTCGAGGCGCGCTTCGTGCGGGCCTGCGACAAGCTGGACATGGCGCTGCAGGCGACCCGCTACGCCGAGCGCGGCCATGACCTGCAGGAGTTCATCGACTCGGCCCTGGTTGAGCTGGACGAGCCCGCGATGCGCGCCCTGGCTGGGGGATAGCTACCGTGCCCGTCAATCCGCTCGCTGTCGCTCGGGATGACGGTGCCCGTAGCCGCGCAGGATAGCGCGGCTACTCTTCTTCGGCGGCCTGCTCGGCGACTTCGACGATCTGGTCGATGGTGACGCCCACGGACTCGTCGGTGTCGTCGAGAGCGCCGACCAGTTCGTGCTCGCCCGAGATGATTTCGGCGTCCTCGGCCTCGTCGTCCACCTCAGCCAGGCGGGCCACCGAGACCACCCGCTCGCCCTCGTCCACCTTCATCAGGCGCACGCCTTGGGTGTTGCGGCCGATCAGGGAGATGCCGTCGGCGGGGATCTGGATGGCGCGGCCGGTGTCGGTGACCATCATGATGCGGTCGCCAGGAGCGACCTGGACGGCGCCCACCACCTCGCCGTTGCGGTCGGTGGTCTTGATGTCGATCAGGCCGAGGCCCGCCCGGTTCTGCCGCCGGTACTCCTCGATCTCGGTGCGCTTGCCGTAGCCGAAGGCGGTGACCGTGAGCAGGCTGTCGGGCTCTTCGGCGTCGACCACGGTGGCGTCCACGACGACGTCGCCCTCGCGCAGCCCGATGCCTCGCACGCCTCGAGCGACGCGGCCCATCTGGCGCACGTTGTCGTCGATGGCGAAGCGGATGGCCATGCCCGAGGCGGTGGACAGGAGCACGTGCATGCCCTCGGAGCCTATGCGCACGGTGAGCAGCTCGTCGTCGTCGGCGATGTCGCAGGCGATGATGCCGTTGCTGCGCACGTTGATGTAGGCCTCGAGGGGGGTGCGCTTGATCAAGCCCTGGCGGCTGAAGAAGAGCAGATCGTCGTCGCCTTCCATGTCACGGATGGCCAGGACCGTGCGGACGGACTCGTTGGCCGCCATGGGGACCAGGTTGATGATGGGGCGCCCTCGCGCCACGCGCCCGGCCTCGGGGAGGTTGTAGACCGGGACCTTGAACATGCGGCCGCGGTCGGTGAAGACGAGCACCATGCCGTGGGTGTTGGCCACGAAGATGTCCGTGACGAAGTCTTCGTCGCGGGTGCCCATGGCCTTGCGGCCTACGCCGCCGCGGCGCTGCAGCTCGTACTCGCTCTGAGAGGTGCGCTTGATGTAGCCGGCCATCGACAGGGTGATGAGCTGGTCTTCCTCGGCGATGAGGTCTTCGATGGACAGCTCGCCTTCGTTCTCGACGATCCGGGTGCGGCGGGGCTCGGAGTAGCGCTCCCGGACCTCGACCATCTCTTCGCGGATGACGGCGGTGAGCTTGGCGCTGTCGGAGAGGATGCTCTCGAGCCAGGCGATGCGCTCCTTGAGTTCGTCGTACTCGGCCTGGATCTTGTCGCGCTCCATGCCGGTGAGGCGCTGCAGGCGCAGATCCAGGATGGCCTGGGCCTGGGTGGGGGTGAGGCCGAAGCGCTCACACAGGCCTTCGCGGGCGATCTCGACGGTGCGGCTGCTGCGGATGAGCTCGATGACTTCGTCGAGGTGGTCCAGCGCGATGAGCAGGCCCTCGAGGATGTGGGCGCGCTCGCGGGCCTTGCGCAGCAGGAACTGGGTGCGGCGGATGGTGACCACCCGGCGGTGGGCGAGGTAGTGCTCGAGGGCGGACTTGAGATCGAGCACCATGGGCCGGCCGTTGACGATGGCCAGCATGATGACGCCGAAGGTGGACTGCAGCAGGGTGTGCTTGTACAGCTTGTTGATGACGATCTCGCCCACGGCGTCGCGCTTGAGCTCGATCACGATGCGCATGCCGTTGCGGTCGGACTCGTCGCGCAGGGCGGCGATGCCGTCGAGCCGCTTGTGGCGCACCAGCCCGGCGATGTCTTCGACCAGGCGGGCCTTGTTCACCTGGAACGGCAGCTCGTCGATGATGATGGCCGTGCGGCCCGAGGCGACCTCTTCGAGCTCGGCGCGGCCCCGGACCACCACGCGACCGCGGCCGGTCTCGTAGGCCAGGCGCACGCCGCTGCGGCCGTAGATGGTGGCTCCGGTGGGGAAGTCGGGCCCCGGCACGAGCTCCATGATGTGCTCGAGGGGGGTGTCGGGGTCGTCCAGCAGCGCCAAGCAGGCGTCGATGATCTCGCCCAGGTTGTGGGGCGGGATCTTGGTGGCCATGCCCACGGCGATGCCGTCGGCGCCGTTGACCAGCAGGGCCGGAAAGCGCGCAGGCAGGACCGAGGGCTCTTCGGTGTTGCCGTCGAAGTTGGGGACGAAGGGGACTGTTTCTTTGTCGATGTCGGCCAGCAGCTCTTCGGCGATGCGCTGCATCTTGCACTCGGTGTAGCGGTAGGCCGCCGCCGAGTCGCCGTCGACCGAGCCGAAGTTGCCTTGGCCGTCCACCAGCATGTGGCGCATGTTCCAGGGCTGGGCCATGCGCACCAGGGCGTCGTAGACCGCCGAGTCACCGTGAGGGTGGTACTTCTTGAGGACCTCGCCGACCACACCGGCGCACTTGGAGTAGCGGCGGTTGTGGAGCATCCCTTCGCGGAACATGGCGTAGAGGATGCGGCGATGCACCGGCTTGAGGCCGTCGCGCACGTCGGGGAGAGCCCGGCCGATGATGACCGACATCGAATAGTCGAGGTACGACGAACGCACCTCGTCCTCGATGTTGACGTTCAGGAGGGTGTGAGCAAATTCCGTATCCGGCATGGTTGAGGACCCATCGTGTCGCGTCTGTGGGGCTGCTTGGGCAGTCCACGACGCGTCTTGAATGACCCCCTTTCGTAACCTCCCTGGAGTGCGAAAGCCCGCACCAGGACGACCTATCTACACTGGAAGTGAAGTGATGAGCGAGCACGTCGAGACCCACAACTTCGAGACCGAGACCCGCAAGATCCTGGACCTCGTGGTGAAGTCCCTGTACTCCGATCGGGCGGTGTTTCTGCGGGAGTTGATCTCCAACGCCTCGGACGCCCTCGACCGGGCCCGGTATTCGTCCCTGCAGCGCGAAGACCTGCGCCAGTCCGAGGGTGAGCTGCGCATCGAGCTGCTGGTGGACGAAGAAGCGCGTACCCTCACCGTGCGCGACAACGGCATCGGCATGACCCGCGAGCAGGCCATCCAGCACCTGGGCACCATCGCCCACTCGGGCACCCGCGCCTTCCTGCAGGCCGCCGAGGAGGGCTCCGATCTCGAGGGGCTCATCGGTCAGTTTGGCGTCGGCTTCTACGCGGCCTTCATGGTCTCCGAGCGCATCGTAGTGGAGACCCTGAGCGCCGAGCCGGACGCCGAGCCCGTGCGCTGGGAGACCAGCTGCGACGACAGCTACAGCGTCGCCCCTGGGTCCCGCGAGACCCGTGGCACCGACGTGGTGCTCTACCTGGGCGAGGCCGAGGACGAGTTCTTGCAGGACTGGCGCATCAAGGAGCTCGTCCAGCGCTACTCCGACTTCGTCAGCTTCCCCGTCATGCAGGGTGAGGACCAGCTCAACCGGGGCAAGGCCCTGTGGACCTCGACCCCCGCCGACGTGAGCGACGAAGACTACGACGACTTCTACCGCCACGTCAGCGGCGACTGGGCGGGCCCGCTCACCCGGGTACACTTCTCCAGCGACGCGCCCATGCAGTTCCACGCGCTGCTCTTCGTGCCCGCCACGCGCCCCATGGACATGGACTACCCCGACGGCCGCATGGGGGTCCGCCTGTACAGCAGGCGCGTGATGATCCTCGAGGAAGCCCGCGATCTGCTGCCCCGCTACCTGCGCTTCCTGCGGGGGGTGGTGGAGTCCGACGATCTCGACCTCAACGTCTCCCGCGAGCTGCTGCAGCAGACCCCTCAGGCCGCGGGCCTGCGCAAGCAGGTGGTCAAGCGGGTGCTGCGCAAGCTCGACGAGCTGGCCCGCACCGAGCCCGAGACCTACACCAAGCTGTGGGAGGCCTTCGGCTCGGCCCTCAAGGAGGGCGTACACGAAGACGCCGCCAACCGCGAGGCCCTGGCCAAGCTGCTGCGCTACCCCACCACCACTGGCGACGAGCGCCGCTCCCTGCAGCAGGTGGTGGACGCCATGCCCGAAGACCAGGACACCATCTGGTACCTCACGGGCCTCGAGCTCGACCGCATGCGCAAGAGCCCCCTGCTGGAGCGCTTCCGCAAGCGCGGCTGGGAGGTGGTGCTGATGGATGATCCGGTGGACGAGTGGGTGGTGATGCACCTGCAGGAGTTCGCGGGCAAGAAGCTCGAGTCCGCCGCCCGCGGCGAGGTCGACGAGCCCGAGCAGGAGGAGGATCCCATCGCCCTGGCCGCGCGGGAGCAGGCCAAGCCCCTGATCGACCACCTGGCTCAGCTGCTCGACGGCGAGGTCAAGGCGGTGCGCGTGTCAGGGCGGCTCACCGACAGCCCCTCGGTGTTGGTGGACGACGAGTCCGGGCTGGGCAGCAACCTCGAGCGCATCCTGCGCTCGGCCAATCGCGAGGTGCCTGCCAGCCAGCGGGTGCTCGAGATCAACGCCGAGCACCCCATCGTCAAGAACCTGGCTCGCATGTACGATCAAGGCCGCACCGCCATGGTCGAGCCGCTGGCCTGGCTGCTGCTGGACCACGCTCGCCTGGCCGAGGGCGAGATCAAGGACCCGGCCGCCATGGTCGGACGCCTGCAGAAGGTCATGCTCCAGGCCACCCTGCCCACCCACGTGGAGCTTGGCCTGCCGGTGGAGCCGGCGGCCGCGGCGCCCCTGGTGGAGACTCCTGTGGTGGAGACTCCTGTGGTGGAGACTCCTGTGGTGGTGACCCCTGTGGTGGAGACTCCTGTGGTGGAGACTCCTGTCGTTGAGGTCCCGGTTGTCGAGACCCCGGCGGTCGAGGAGCCCGTGGGCGAAGCCTGAGCACGGCGTGCCGTCCCCGCCCTGATGGGTCTGGGGGCGGCGCTCGCATCCTGCCGTCGAGGCTCCCAGCCCCGCCGGTGCTCAGCCCATGCGCGGCGGGGCCTGGCTGACGTTGCGAGGGGCGCGATATGGCCGGGGGATGCACGGCCAGCACCAGCCCCCTCGCTCCGTTGACACCCAGGAGTCCTGGATCTTCTCCCAGCGCCACCTGGTGCTGCTGGGCATCCTGCTGGCCGTCGCGGCCCTGTACAGCCCCCTGCTGGGGGCGGGCTTCGCGTCGGACGATCACGCCCTGGTGCTGGGACGCTCCCTGACCCTGGCGGACATCCCGTCGTTCTTCAGCGCGGATCTGTGGGAGGGGATGCCCAACGGCACCGGCTACTACCGGCCCGTGATGATGGTCAGCCTGGTGGCCGACCACATGATCTGGGGGGAGTGGGCCGGGGGCTACCACCTGCACTCCCTGGGCTGGCACCTGGGCTGCGTGGTGCTGGTCTACCTGCTGGTGGCGCGCCTGGTGGGCGTGCCCGGCGGGCTGGCGGCGGCCGCGTTCTTCGGCCTGCACCCGCTGCAGTCCGAGGCCGTCGCGTTCATCTCGGCCCGCAACGATCCCATGGCGGCGGCCCTGCTGCTGGTGGGGGTGCTGCTGCTGCTGCCCGAGCGGCCTGGGGCCGGTCGGCTCGCGGCGGCCGCGCTGGCCGTGCTCACCGCCTGCTTGAGCAAGGAGAACGCGGTCTTCGGGGTCGCGCTGCTGCCCGCTCTGGACCTGCTGCGCTGGCGCAGGCTGCGGGGGCTCCCGCGCTACCTGGCGCTGCTGCTGGCGCTGGGTGGGTGGGCGGTGCTGCGCCTTGGCTTGGGGCCCTCCCGGCTGCCTGGCGCCGATGGAGCCTCCTTGCTCCTGTCCCGCTCGCCTCAGGTGGTGGCCCTCTACCTGCGCAAGCTCCTGGTGCCCTGGCCGCTGTCGGACAGCCACCACCTGGTCTACCTGGACCTCCCCATGGCCCAGGTGGTCCTGCTGCTGTCGCTGGGCCTGGTGGCGGCGGCGCTGCTGCTGCGTCGGGGCGGTGGCCCTGCCCTGGTGGGGCTGGGCTTCGGGGCCCTGGTCTTCGCGCCGTCGCTGGCGGGGATCGTCTTCCTGCTCCAGCTGGCCGAGCGCTACGCCTACATGCCGATGATCGGCCTCGCCCTGGCTCTCGCCGCGGTGCTCCCGGCCCCCTCGCGTCGCTGGCTCCTGGCCCTCCCGTTGCTTGTGCTGTGGGCTGTGTGTCTGACCCATCGCTTGCCCGAGTGGTCCTCGAGCCTGGCCCTGGCCCAGAGCGCTGTGGAGGACGCCCCCAGCGGCTACAGCCACGGTTGGCTGGGCAGCGAGCTCGCCGAGGTGGGGCGCCATGAAGAGGCGCAGCCCTGGTTCGAGGCGGCCTTGCAGGCGGAGCCCCCCTACTGCGTGGTGGCGACCAAGGCTGTCCGCTCGAGCCTGAACGCCGGGGGGCCCGCCAGCGCGGTGGCCCGGGGGCGGCTGGCCTACCAGCGTGGCTGCGCCGGGGTCGAGGGCTTTCGGGGCGTCTGGGCCTTGAGCTGGTTCCTGGCGGGTGATCCATTGGGAGCGGACAAGATCTTGAGCCCCCGCCCCCCTTGTGATGCCTCTACGGTGCTGGCCATCGTCGGGCTGGATCTGCGCGCGGGCCGCGAGCAGGATGCCCAGGCCTGCGCCCAGCAGGCGGGCACCCAGCTGTCTGCGGTGCGGGCCCGGCTCGAGGCCCTGTCCGGGGCGTCGGGGAGCGCGCCCTAGCTGCTGCCACAGTCAGGGCTCGGCCGGGATGGCCTCGAAGTCCTCGCCGCAGATGGCATAGGCGCCGCCGCCATCGGCGACGCTGACAACCACGTCCTGGTCCAGGGTGCGCGCGGCCTCGTGGTCTCCCGCCATGGAGCCTTCGCGGGTGACCCAGATCGATCCGGCGCCCAGGCGAGGTGCCACCCGGTCCAGCACCTCCTGGGCCGGCGCACTCAGGTAGCTGCCGTTGGCGCCCACCAGCGCGTTCTTGTCGCGGCCGTCGTCGGGCAGCAGCCAGTCCACCCAGGCCTGGTTGCTGGCGGAGCGGATGCCGTGGTGGCCGAGGTGGAGCAGGTCGATGCGGCCCAGATCGGGGGCGTAGCGCGCCACCGCGGACTCGGCGTCCGGGGTGTCCTTGCCGCCCCCCGTGAGATCGCCGGCGAAGAGGTAGGAGAAGTCCCCGTAGCGCAGCACCCCGGCGCTGCTCATGGCGTTCTCGTCCTCGGCCATACCGGGGACCTCGGCGCACAGGTCCACGTCCTCGTCCTCCAGCCGCAGCGTGCAGTCGTGCAGGAAGAGGTCCAGGGTGACGCCGTCGCCCAGGTCCCAGCGGCCCAGGGAGTCGATGGGCGTGGCCTGGGAGAGCTCGTCCTCGAGATCGTCCAGGCCCCCCGCGTGGTCCTCGTGCCGGTGGGTGAGCAGCAGCCAGGCGACGGGCCCGCTGAGGGCGTCGCGGAGGTCGCCGTCGTGGGCGTCGTTGCCCACGTCGATGAGCAGCTGCCCGCCCCCTGGGAGGGTGACCACCGCGGCCTCGCCGAGGGAAGGCCCCCGCAGGTCGAGCTGCCGGATCTCGAGGGCGCCCGGGGCGACGGAGCAGGGCGGGTCGGCGGCGCAGCCCAGCAGCAGCCAGGGGCAGGGGAGCAGCAGACGCATGATGTCACCATGACCGCGGGCCCGCGCCCGCGCAAGGCCGTGCTACCTTGTGGCGGCCTGCAGATCCACCCCGGCGGTCGTCCGTGTACAGGCCCCTCTCCCTCGTCTTGTCCCTCGCCCTGGTGGCGGCGTTCGCCTGCCAGCCTCCGGCGGAGCGAGACACGGGCCTGATGTGGCCAGAACCGCCCGCCGCCCCCCGGGACCGGCTGCTCGTGCTCTGTGCCGATCAGCTCACCCAGGCCGCTGAGGACTACGCGGCCTACCGGGCGGCCACAGGCTGGGACGTCGAGCTGGTGCCCATGGTGGCCCTGGCCAGCGGCGGCGCCAGCCTGCGTGACGCCGTGGGAGCCCGGATCGTGCGCGCCCACAAGGAGCTGCCCGAGGGGCTCGAGCTCACGGTGCTCATCATCGGCGACGCCAGCGAGGACGAGCCCGAGAGCGGCACTCAGGTGCCTCTGTCCGTGGGGCCCCTCGGCTATCTGAGCGACACGGGCCACGTGGACATGGACGGCGACGGCGTGCCCGACCTGGCCACCGGGCGCCTGCCCTTCGACGATCCCGAGCAGGTCTGGCGCTATCTCGATCGGGTGGAGCGCTACGAGTCCGGCTACCAGCCCGGCGCCTGGAACCGCAAGGTGGGGTTGTTCACCGGCGAGGGCGGCTTCGGCGACGTCATCGACGGGGTGCTCGAGTTCGTGGCCGGTCAGGTGGTCGAGCAGCTCAGCTACGACTTCGACTTCGAGGTCACCACCAACATCCCCGGCTCGGCCTACTACCTGCCCGAGGACGCCTGGCACGAGGAGTTCGTGCGCCAGTACAACCAGGGCTTGGCCTACCAGCCCTACCTGGGCCACACCGTGGGCTCGGTGCTGGTGGATCGGCTCGACGAGCCCGGTCGGCGCGGCCTGATGGCCTTCTACTCCTGCTCCGACGGCGCCATCCAGGACGTCGACGGCCCCAGCGCCAGCCTGTCCGAGCAGCTGCTGGATCATCCCGACGGCCCCATGGCCGTGGTCGGCGCCACCGCCGTGTCCCACCCCTACGGCAACGCCGTCCTCGCCAGGGAGATGAGCCTGGGGGTGCTCAACGAGCGCGTCGACAGCTACGGAGCGCTGCTGCGCCAGGCCAAGGACGACATGGTCTACGGCGCCGACGAGTTCCGTGAGCAGCTGGACGTCGCGGCTTCGGTGTTCATCGACGGGCTGCCCGAGATCATCACCAGCCACGTGAGCATGTACATGCTGCTGGGCGACCCCTGCCTCTCTCCCATGCTCCCTCCCGGGCACGTGCTGCTGGACGATCCGGAGCAGGCCCTCACCCGGGGCGAGAGGGCCACCGTCACCGGCCTGGTGTCCGCGGATCGTGACGGCCTGCCTTTCGAGGGCACCGTGCTGGTGACCCTCGAGGTGATGCGCAGCACCATCATCCACGAGCTGAACGAGGTGGACGATCAGTGCTCTGATCTCGAGGCCTGCCTCGAGAACCGCACGCTGGCCAACGACCACCTGCTGGCCAGCGTACAGGGGCCGGTTCAGCGGGGACGCTTCGAGCTCGATCTGGAGATCCCCGAGGATCTGCCTGACTCCGACATCTACTACCTGCGCGCGCTGGCCTGGGACGATGTGGACGACGCCACGGGCTTCATCGAGGCCCACGTCCCGTTCTGAGGCTCCTCCGGTCGATCACTCTCTTCGTCTCCCTTCGCCGGGTGTTCCGGGGAGGGGTCCCCCTGGGGCTCGAAGGGCATGGGGGGCCAGCGCCGCGTCGGTGGGTCCCAGCGCCTCGCCGGGGTGTAGCGGGAGGGGTCAACGATCCGGGGATCGCTAGTCCAGCAGTGGGGCTTGGGAGGGGTCACTCATGCGGCCCTGGAAGAGGATGGTGCCGGTGAGGCGGTCGCGGATCATGAAGATGAAGGGATGGTCGGCGTGGAACTCGGCGGGATCGCCGGGCTCGTAGGCCAGCTCGCCGCTCATCACGGCGCCGGTGGCGGCGGCGGCCTCGGTGCCCTCCTCGTCCATGCGCACGAAGGCCTTGTGCACCACCCGGTCCAGCCAGAGCTTCTCGACGTCGGGGTCGAGCATGCCGGAGAAATCCGCCGCGCCCTCGAGCCACGCGGTCTCGACGCCCAGGTCGATGAGCACCGCCTCGATGGGGAAGTCTGTCTCCATCTGGAAGCTGGGCACGCGCACGCTGACCTCGGCCTCACGCAGCTCATCGAGCCAGGCGTCCACCTGCTCCGCGGTCAGCTGATCCTCGAGGGCATCGAGGCCGTCCGCTTCGTCGGGCAGGAGGAGGACCATGGAGACCTCTGCGCTCTCGTAGTTCATCTCGAGGATCTTCAGACCCTCGAGGTCGGCGAAGTCATGCTCCTCGTTGTGCTGCATCGTGGGCACGGTGACGGTGCTGCCATCGGCCAGCTCGAAGTCCCGGTCCTGTGTGTCGCCCTCGTCGAAGGGCAGGTCCCAGTCCGCCAGGAAGTAGATGGCGTTGGCCAGCACCATGCGGGCGAGGTTGTCGATGGAACCCTGCTGGAACAGCTCGTCGATGCGGTCGTGGGTCTGATCGGCCACCCAGCGGTTGATGTCCCGCCTGGCACCCTCGGGGTCGGCTTTGAAGTCCACGTCCTCCATGGGGGCCTGGTAGTGGCCGGCGGTGAGGTCCAGGAAGGGCTGCTCCCAGGGGTAGCCGGCCTGTCCCCAGAGCTGGTTGGCCGAGTACAGGGTGTAGGGGCGGTGGTGCTCGCCCGAGAGATCGGCGATGAGCAGGCCGAGCTGCTCGTGCCAGCTCTCCTCACCACCCTCGGGGACGCTCAGGGCGGCGCCCAGCTCGGCCTCGGTGTCACCCTCGGCGCCAGCGTAGACCATGGACATGGCCGCTACCTGGGAGAACGCCGAGAAGAACATGTTTCCCTGGAGGTGGTCGCGGCTGGCCTGCCAGCTGTCCCAGGCGAAGTCGTTGCTGCCCTGCACGATGGGCTCGAGCTCGGCGCTCACCGAGGTGATCGCTCGCGGATCGGGGCGGCAGCCCACGGCCAGTAGCAGGGAGGCGGCGGCGAGGCAGGGGAGGTGACGGGTCATGGACGGCTCCGGGGGCGGGCGATGGGGCGGGGACGCGCAGCTGTGCTGCAAGAGGCGTGCCTTCCCGTGATGACGGGCAGAACACGCCGCTGCAGCCCTGCACGGGGGCAGGAACCGGATCTCGCTGTCGCGGTCAGTTGCGCGTGAGCTTGCGGTACTTGATGCGCCGGGGCTGGTCGGCCTCGGCGCCGAGGCGGCGGCGCTTGTCGCGCTCGTAGTCCGCGAAGTTCCCCTCGAACCACACCGCCTTCGAGTCGCCCTCGAAAGCCAGGATGTGGGTGGCGATGCGGTCGAGGAACCAGCGATCATGGCTGATGATGACGGCGCAGCCGGGGAACTCGGAGACGGCTTCTTCGAGGTTGCGCAGGGTCTCGACGTCGAGATCGTTGGTGGGCTCGTCCAGCAGCAGCAGGTTGCAGCCCCGGCGCAGCAGCTTGGCCAGGTGCACGCGGTTGCGCTCGCCGCCGCTGAGGGTGCCCACGGGCTGCTGCTGATCCTGGCCCGCGAAGTTGAAGGCGCTGACGTAGGCGCGGGCGTTGACCATGCGCCCGCCGATCTCGAGCTCCTGGTTGCCCTCGCTGATCTCCTCGAAGACGGTCTTGTCGGCCTGCAGGGCGTCCCGGGCCTGGTCGACGTAGCCGATGTCGACCGTGTCACCGACCTCGAGGCTGCCGCTGTCGGGGGTCTCTTGGCCCACCAGCATCCGGAACAGGGTGGTCTTGCCCGCGCCGTTGGCGCCGATGACGCCCACGATGCCGCCGGCAGGCAGCTCGAAGTCCACCCCGTCGAAGAGCAGCTTGTCGCCGTAGGCCTTGCGCAGGCCCGTGGCCTTGACCACCCGCTGGCCCAGGCGCTTGGACAGGGGGATGGAGATGCTGGCGCCGGTGGCGCGGCGCTTGTCGTGCTCGGCGGCCACCAGGGCCTCGTAGGCGGTGTAGCGGGCCTTGGACTTGGCCTGCCGCGCCCGGGGTGAGGACCGCACCCACTCGAGCTCCCGGGCCAGGTTCTGCTGCCTGCGGGTCTCGGTCTTCTGCTCCTTGCGCAGGCGCTCCTGCTTCTGCTCGAGCCAGCCCGAGTAGTTGCCGGCCCAGGGGTAGGCCTTGCCGTGGTCCAGCTCGAGGATCCACTGAGCCACGTTCTCCATGAAGTAACGATCGTGGGTCACGGCGATGACGCAGCCGGCGTACGCCGCCAGGTGGCGCTCCAGCCAGGCCACGCTCTCGGCGTCCAGGTGGTTGGTGGGCTCGTCCAGCAGCAGCAGATCGGGCTTCTCGAGCAGCAGCCGGCACAGGGCCACCCGGCGCAGCTCACCGCCGCTCAGGTGCTCCACCGGGCTGTCGCCCGGGGGCACGCGCAGGGCGTCCATGGCCACCTCGACCATGGAGTCGATCTCCCACGCATTCTTGGCGTCGATGTGGTCCTGCAGGGCGCCCTGTTCCTCGAGCAGCGCGTTCATCTCGTCGTCGTCCATGGGCTCGGCGAAGCGCATGGACAGAGCCTCGTAGCGCTCCATCAGCGCGCGCAGATCGGCGAGCCCGAGCTCGATGTTGCCCCGGACGCTCAGGCTGGGGTCCAGCTTGGGCTCCTGGGGCAGGAAGCCCACGCTGGCGCCTTCTCGCAGCATGGCCTGGCCGTTGCTGGGCGTGTCGAGCCCGGCCATGATGCGCAGGATGGTGGACTTGCCCGCGCCGTTGTGCCCGATGACGCCGATCTTGGCGTCGGTGTAGTAGGACAGCCAGGTGGGGTGGAGGATGCGGCGCCCGTTGGGGAGCACCTTCTCGACGCCGACCATCTGGTAGATGAATTCTTCAGCCATGGGGACCTCCTGGGGAGACGGGACGCTCTATCCAGGCCGCGCCGCTTGCCCACCCCTGAAGCTCGGTGTACGCTCCATCGTATCCACGAGGAGGAACCCATGGTTCGCTGTGAGCACTGCGGTCGTCACCACATGACCCATGAGACGTCCTGCCCCTTCTGCCGCCGCGGTGGCAGCACCTTGGGCAAGAAGATCCGCAACGCCGCGGCGGTGGCCTCCACCATGGTGCTGATGGCCTGCTACGCCCCGGGCAGCATGTACGTCGACACCGATCTGGACGACACGGCCCTCGCTGATGTCGACGACGACGGCTACAACGTGAACCAGGACTGCGACGACGGTGACGCCGCGGTCAACCCGGCCGCTGACGAGATCTGCGACGACACCATCGACAACGACTGCGATGGCCTGATCGACATCGACGATCTGGACGACTGCCCCGTCCCCTAGCCCCTCGGGAGCCTAGGCTTCGTCATCCCGCCAGGGCTCCACCACGAGCTCCCAGTGGCCGTGATCGAAGGACTCGCCGGGGGCCGGCTGGACCTGCACCAGGCGCTCCCGAAGGCCTTGGGCCTTCAGCTCCAGCACCCGGTGGTGGCAGAAGGGGTTGTTCCCCGGCCGACCGAAGAAGGTGTGGGCCGTCCAGACGCAGCCCCCCTTGCAGATGGGTGCGTAGTAGCAGCGGCGGCAGAAGCCCCAGAGGTCCTCGGTGCTGCGGTCGGCCACCACCGCCAGGGTGGCCTCGCCGGCCAGGATGTCGGTGAGGGGGCGCTGGCGGATGGAGGCGCCTGTGTAGGGCCTGGAGGGTAGGGATGAGCAGGCCTTGATGCCTCCGTCGGACTGGATGCCGATGGAGAAGCGCCCACCCTGGCAGCCGATCCAGTGGCCTCCCAGGCGCAGATCGGCTTCGTGGGGGCCGAAGTAGCCCAGGTTGTTGGCGGCGTGCAGGGTGCAGCCCCGGTCGGCCATGGCCCTGGACAGGGGCTCGAGGCGGGGCATCAGCTCGTGCAGCATCCAGGGCTGCAGCACCAGGCGCTCTTGATCGGCGGCCCGGCCCATGGGGTTGGTGAGCTGCAGCTGCCAGGCCTGGGCGCCGTGCTCGGCCAGGATGGCCCCCAAGGCCTCGAGCTCGTGGCGGTTGACCCGGTTGATCTGCGTGTTGACTGTGGGGTGGATGCCGGCTTCGCGGACCCGATCGAGCCCGTCGAGGGCCGCCTGCCAGGAGCCGGCGGCGGCGCGCAGCCCGTCGTGGCTGTCCTGCAGGCCGTCGATGGACAAGGAGAGGGACCACAGCCCCGCCCGGGCGGCGGCGCGGACTCGTTCTTCGGTGAGCCGACGGCCGCCGCTGACCATGGTGCAGCGCATGCCGGCGTCCGCGATGGCCCGGATGATGTCGGCCCAGTCCCCCCGAAGGTAGGCCTCGCCCCCCAGCAGGGCCACCTCGCGCACGCCGGCCTGGGCCAGCTGGGACACCAGGTCCAAGGCCTCGGTGCGGCTGAGCTCCTCTTCCCGGGCCAGCCCCGCGCGGCTCCCACAGTGCCGGCAGGCCTGGTCGCAGGCCAGGGTGACCTCCCAGACCGCCAGGATCGGGTGGGGCGCGGCCAGGTCTTCGGGGGTGATGGACCGGGGGTGCCGGCGGGGGCGTGGCATGTTCGCTCCAGGCTGGGGCTAGCGCCGGGTGACGCTGGTGATGATCACGTCCTCGGAGGGCTGCTCGGAGCCCGGAGGCGCCAACACAGCGATGGCATCCAGCACCTCGAGGCCCGCAGTGAGGGAGCCGAAGACCGCGTAGCCATCGTTGGCCCCGGTGGAGTCCAGGAAGGTGTTGTCCACCTGGTTCACGAAGAACTGGGAGGTGGCGGAGTTGGGCATGCCCGTGCGCGCCATGGCGATGGTGCCCCGGAGGTTCGACAGGCCGTTGTCGGCCTCGAGGACGATGGGGGCGTGGGTGCTCTTGAGGACGCCGTCCACGGTGTAGCCGCCGCCCTGGATGACGAAGTCCTCGACGACCCGGTGGAAGGTGGTGGCGCCCAGGCCATCGGTGCCATCGAAGAAGCCCTCATCCACGTACACCAGGAAGTTCTCGACGGTGACGGGGGAGTGCTCCGGGTCCAGCGCGAACACCATGACGCCGTGGCTGGTCTGCATGGTCACCGTGGTGCCGTCCCCAGTGTCGGTGTCGGTGTCGGTGTCGGTGTCGGTGTCGGTGTCGGTGTCGGTGTCGG
>CALDOK010000171.1 GCA_937912125.1 uncultured Pseudomonadota bacterium | reverse complement strand
CGGAGCCGGAGCCGGAGCCGGAGCCGGAGCCGGAGCCAGAGCCAGAGCCAGAGCCGGAAGCCGAGCCGGAACCCGAGCCAGAGCCCGAAGAAGAGTTCTTCGAAGAGGAGGCTGCCGAAGAGCGGCCCAACTACGCTCCCGCGACCCTGCATGTCGCCGCCGCCCAACCTGCGCCGGCCCTGCAGGCCGCCCCCGTCGAGGCTGCGCCGACTCTGGACACCGTCTCCGGCGATCTCCCAGACGATCTCGCCCAGGAGTCCGTGGCCTGGTGGTATGCCGCCACCGCCCTCGAGAAGGAAGCCCTCACCTCCGCCGACACCGAGGCCAGGGCAGCTCGGCTCGCAGCTGCTGCAGGCATCTACCGCGACCGAGTCGGGGACTGGACCCGCGCAGAGGCGCTCTACCGCGCCGCCGCCGAGGCCGGCCTGCAAGATCCCGACATGCTCCGTGATCTCGGCGATCTGGTCGCCACTCGCGAAGACTTCGCCGCCCTCGCGGACATCCTCGAGCGCCGCGCTGGGCTCCTGGACGATCCCAAGGCCAAGGCCGAGGCCTTCCAGGATGCCGCGCTTGTCGCCAGGAACAACCTCCGTGACGACTCGGGCGCGGTCCGGCTCCTCGAGCTGGCCGTCGAAGCCGATCCCGACGACTACTTCTCCCTCCGCCTGCTGCGCGACATGCACCTCCGGCTCCAGAACTGGGAGGCCCTCCCTCCCGTGCTCGAGCGCATGGCCGATCTGGCGCCCGCCGCCCTCGCGGCCGAGTACCATGTGGAGCGCGGTCAGGTGCACGAGAGCCGCTTGGGCAACGACGGTGACGCACGGGACGCCTACCTCGCCGCCCGCCAGGCCGACGCCTCGTACGGTCCAGCCTTCCTGGCCCTCGAGCGCTACCTCCGCCGCACCGAAGCCTGGACCGAGCTCGCCGAACTCTACGAAGCCGAAGCCGGCGTCGACGAGGGGCCGAACGGACGGTTCTGGGGCCTGTGGGCTGCCCACACCCACTGGCTCCGCGCTGGTGACACCGACAGGGCGGCCTCGAGCTTCGAGCTGCTGGGCAGCGCTGGCCTGCACCGGGCCGAGGCCCTCGAGCTGCGCGCCTTCCTCTCCTCGTGCGAGCGCTGGGACGCCCTGGCGGATCTGCTCCAGCAGCAGGCCAGCGAGCGCAGCGGCATGGCTGCGGCGACCGACTGGTTCGCGGCTGGGCACGTCCTCGAGTTCCGTGTCGGCCAAGCCGAGCAGGCCCTGGTCTGCTACCAGGCGGCCCTCGAAGCCGACCCGTGCGCCATGCCAGCGGTGGAAGCCGCTGGTCGGCTGCTCGCCGCTGCCGGCGAGATCGAACCTCTCTCCACCATGCTCGAGGGAGTGCTCGCCAAGGTCACCGACCCCGACCTGCTGGTGGGCTTGCACTTCATGCTCGCAGAGCTGTACGAGCACAACCTCGCACAGCCCGACCAGGCCAGCGCGCACTACGCCGCCGTCCTCGAGCGGGTGCCCAGCTACCTGCCAGCCCTCGACGGTCTGGCCCGGGTGTACGCCACCTTGGGGCAGCACGATCAGCTCGCAGCGCTCTATGAGCAGCGCGCGATCCTGCACGACGACATCGAGATCACCGCACGCCAGCTCACCCTCGCCGGCGCGGTGTGGGATGGCCCCACCAGCGACCCCGACAAGGCCATCGACTTCTACCAGCGCGCCCTCGAGGCCGTGCCCAACCATCCCTTCGCCCTCCCCGCGCTGGCCTCTCTGCTGCGCTCGGCCGGACGGTGGGAAGACCTCGCCAAGGTCCTCGAGGCCGCAGCGCGTACCAGCCTCGACGGCGACGACGCCGTCGGCCTGTTCTACGAGGCGGGCCGTCTGTGGGACATGCAGCTGAACCAGGGCACCACCGCCGCGGCCTGCTATCGAGGCGCCCTCGAGCTCTCCCCCGGGTTCTTGCCTGCGCGCATCCGGCTTCGCAGCCTGCTGATGGCAGAAGGCGACGTCAGTGGAGCCTACGGCCTGCTCCTGGCCGAAGCAGACGCCAGCGAGGAGCCAGCGCGCAAGGCCTGGCTGCTGTACCAGGCTCTGCTCATGGCGCCCGCGGTGCCCGACGCCGACACCGACCGCCTCTTGGACGACCTCTCCCTCGTCGCGCCCGATCACCCGGCCGCGGTGGAGATCAAGGCCTGTATGGCCTTGGCCCAGGGCGACCGCGCCGCTGCCGCCGAGGCATTGCGTCAGCTGGCCGCCCGCGGCGAAGACGACGCCGAGACCTTGCCTGGTTGGTACCACGCCGCCCGGCTGCTGGCCGAGCAGGGCGACAACGTCGCCGCGCTTCAGGCGCTGTCCATGGTGCTCGCCGCCGACAGCGGCGCGGGCCTGCCCATGGCCGCTATCGCACGCCTGTGTGAGAGCCTGGGCTACTGGGAGGAGGCCTCCCGCGCCCTCGAGATCTCCGACCAGGCAGCGTCTTCTCGCTACCTCGGTCGCATCAACGAGCTCTACCTGCAGGACGCTGACGCCGCGCTGGCGGCCTATCGCCGCGCAGTCGAGGGCAATCCTGCGGATCTGGTGGCCTGGCTCGGGATCGAACGTCTGCTCACCAGCGCCAACGATCACGCCGGCTTGGCCGCAGTGCACGGCTCGCTCGTCGAGAACACCGACGCGCCCGCCATCCGGGGCCTCCACGCCCTGCTCGGTGCGCATCTGTATGAGGGCATCGAGGATCTCGACAACGCCAAGAAGCTCTACAACGCCGCTTTCGAGGCCAGGGCTGGTCGTGGCAAGGCCTTCGACGGGCTGCTCCGGGTCCTCGTGGCCCAGGAAGAGGCTGATGCCATCCGCGACCTCTTCCTGCTGGTCGACGTCGAGAGCGGCCTCGAGCTGGCCAACGCGCTGATCGATGTGGGCGATCTCGAGGGTGCCCTGGAGTGCTTGACCGCCGCATCGGCCACTGCCGACGATCCACTGCCCTTGCTGCTGCACGAGGAGCGCATCCTCGCCGAACTTGGCCGCTGGCAGGAGGTCTTCGAGTGCCTCAGCACCCGGCGCAAGGTCACCGCCAACAACGAGGCCCTCTCCTGGATCGAGCGCGAGCAGCGTCTGCTGCTGGCCGATCACCTGGCGGAGACCGACGAGGCCTGGGACTTCTACCGCTCCCTGTACGAGGAGCGCCCGAACGATCCCGAGATCCTCGAAGCACTGGCCAACATCAGCCAGGCACGCGGTGAGACCGATCTGGCCATCCAGTACCTCGAGCAGCGCGCCCAGGTCGCCGTGGACGACACCGACCGCGGTCGGGTCTATCGCTTGCTGGCCACGATCCAGCGCAAGGCCGAGAACACCGACGCGGCCCGCGAGGCCTACCTCCAGGCCCTCAACATCGACCCCGAGGACCTCGTGGCCCTGGACGGCCTGCTCGATCTGGCCACCCAGGCCGAGGACTGGCGCACGGTGGTAGGCATCCTGGCCCGCAAGGGCGTGCTCTTCCAGGACGACGAGCAGCTCGAGGTCTACACCACCATCGCCCAGATCTGGGAAGACAAGCTCGCGGACATCCCCGTCGCCATCGAGAGCTGGCGCAAGGTGCTGGAGCTGGACGCTCAGAACGTCGCGGCGCTGCAGCGCCTGGTCGCCCTCACCGAAGAGGGTGGCGCGTGGAAACCCTTCGTCGAGCACGGCCAGGAGCTGGCCAAGGTCATCGAGGGTGCTGAGCGCTCGGATCTGCTCTGTCGCATCGGGCTGGTCTTCGAGTCCAAGCTCCAGTCGCTGGTCGACGCCATCCGCTTCCTCGAAGCGGCGTCCGCCGAACCCCACCCCAACGCCGACGCGGCCCGGGCGCGTGAGCGCATCCACACCGATCGGGGTGAGTGGGAGCTGGTGGTCAAGGCGCAGCTCTCCCTGGCTTCCGCCACCGAGGGCACCGAGCAGCTGGAAGCTCTGCTCCGAGCAGCTCGAATCCGCACCGGCACCATGCACAACCGCAAGGCGGCGTCCGAGATCTACGCGCGCGTGCTCGAGGTGGCGCCTGACAACGCCGAAGCCCTGCGCTTCCAGTGCGACCAGCTCTTCGAGGCCGAGGCCTACGACCAAGCGGTGGATCTCTTCGAGCGGCTCGAGCCCATCGAAGCCGAGCGGGATCTGGACGACTTCGATGAGCAGATCGAGGTCGCCCAGTACTACTTCCGCTTCGGTGAGACCCTGCGGGCCCTGGGCCGCGATGCCGAGGCGGTGTCCCGCTACCAGCACACCCTCGATCTGAACGACACCCACCTGCCGTCCCTCGAGGCCCTGGGCCCACTGTACATGAACGTGGGTGACTGGAAGCAGTGCGAGCTTGTCTACCGCAAGCTGCTTCAGCTCACCGGCGGGCGCGGCGAGCCTGCCTTCCTGGCGGGGATCTACACCCAGCTCGGCCACATCCAGCGGCACCTGGGCGATCTCGACAAGGCCAAGAAGCGCTTCAACAAGGCGCTCGAGCTGCGCCAGAACGACGTGCCTGCGCTCTTGGGGCTGGCTGCTGTGCAGTACGACCGCGGCGAGTGGAACAGCCTGCTCAACGTGTTCAACAACGTGATCTTCCACGCCCGTGAACGCGCGGAGGTCATCAGCGCCTACCTGGCCAAGGGCTATGTGCTGGACCGCAAGCTGGGGCTGCCGGACAAGGCTGCGGATCACTACCGCAAGAGCCTGAACTTCGACCCCGACGAGCCGCGGGCCCTGCTCCTGCTCGGCGAGATCTCCCTCAAGAAGGGCGAGTGGGACGAGGCCGGCCGTCTGTTTGGGCAGGCCCTGGGCGCCGAGCAGGTCAACACCGCCACGCGGGCCAACCTGCTGCTCGCCCTGGCGGCGGCCAAGATCGGCGCGGGGGCCACCACCGCTGCGCCGGATCTCATCGATGAAGCCAACAGCCTGGACGTCACCCTGAGCGACGCCCTGGCGGTCGCGGACCCCACCAGCGCTACGGACATCATGGAGGTCCTGGCCGGCCGCATCGCGCCTCCTGGCATTTGACCCCGACGCCTCCTGGGCCTAGCGCGGCAGTCCGTCTCGGTGGCATCCTCTTCCGCCACCGAGGCTGGCTGCCCGTACCTCTGCTGATGGCGCTGGTGGCCACCGCCAGGGCCACCCCGATCTCGGTGCTGCTGGCCATGGCCTTGGCCTTCCCCTTCGAGCTGCTGAGGTGTTGGGCGGCGCGGGCCATCGGACCCGCCAGCCGCACCCGTGGCGAGCAGCCTGGCCCCCTGGCGCTCTCGGGGCCCTACCGTGTCTCTCGCAACCCCCTCTACGTGGCCAACATCGGGCTGTTCTGTTGCTTCGCTCTGGCGTCTGGGCGCTGGGGCGCCGCGCTCCTGCCCGCGCTGTTGGTGGTGCACTACACGCTCATCGTGGCCTGGGAAGAGGCGCGCCTCACCCGGGTCCACGGTGACGCCTACCGCGCGCTGCTCGCCCGAGTGCCGCGCTGGCTTGGCAGGGCTCGGGGTCCAGCTCCCAGCGCAGGGCCCCAGGCAAGCTGGAGTGCCGCGCTCCGGGCGGAACGCGGCACCTTGGTGGCCCTGCTGTCGATCTTCGGCGCGCTGGCCGCTCGAGCTGTGCTCGGGTTCTAGCCGTCTAGGACTGCGAGGCTCCGAAGCGGGTGCCCACGGCGGCGCCCACGCAGGGGAAGAAGGAGAAGAAGATCAGGAGCTTGCCGAGATAGGGCACGAAGCTGAGGGCACCCAGTAGGCAGACACCGATGAGGAAGGCGCCGACCTTGCCGCGCATGGTGGGTGGGACCGGGAGCAGATCGCCCAGCGCCTGCCCGAGGGCCACGAACCCCAGGAGCCAGGCCAGCCCCAGCAGCAGGAGCACGAAGCCGGAGATGGGAAGGCCAACGATGGTGATGGCCAACAAGCCTGCTACAGCGGCGCCCGTGCCACTGAGCAGCAACCCGGCGAAGCCGTAGCGGATGGGGTGACGCTCGAGCCCCCGTGCCGTGTTGCGGACCTTGTCTGGGAAGAGCCCGAGCATCAGCACCCCGATCCCAGCCAGGCAGAGCAGGAGCACGGTGCGGCGCACCATGCCGTGCATCCAGGCTCCGCCCTTGTCGGCGAGCATGGCCAGCCCGGTGGCGCTGGTGGGCGCATCGTCCGCGGCCAGGGCCACACGGTCACCGTCTACGCGGCCGCCGGGCTCGATCAGCACGCGGCCGCCGAAGCTGACCGCGTCCCCGGTCACGATGCCGGTGCTGCTCACGACCACGTCTTCACCAAAGCTGACCGCGTCTCCCTGCACAGTGCCGTCGATGCGCACCGCCGAGCCGAAGGCCACGGCCTCCTCGACCACCTCGTCCACGCTCACGTGCACGGGGCCACCGAAGCCAGTCACGCTTCTGGCATCGCTCGCAGGGGCCTCTGGGGCCTCTGGGACCGTCGGGACCAGGGGCAGCGCGACGCTCTCCACCGGCACCTGAGCATCAGCCCCGAGGCGTTCCGCGACGCGCTCGAGCAGCTCCTGCTGGCGCTCCATGTTGCGCTCGAGGCGATCCAGCCTGGTCTCGACAGACTCCGGCTCGGCCTTCACCGTGATCGACGCTTCGCCGGCGTCGTCCGTGGTCGCCTGGAAGGAGATGGAGATGCCAGGAGGCAGCTGGCTCTCGTCGAGCTGGAGCGTCTCCTGGGCCTGGAGGGTGCCAGGGAGGGCCAGCAGGCCCATGAGGACGAAAGTGCGGGGCATGGCGATGCTCATGCTGACTCCCGAGAAAGCCCGAGCAGGCGGACGGCGGTGAGGCTGCAGCCGAGGGTGAGGAGGGCTGCGATGGTGAGGACGGCGGAGGGGGAGGGGAGGTGGTTGAGGAACAGGTTGACCGCCACCCCGAGGCCGCGAGCGACCGCGGCGAACTTCCAGAGCACGACGGTGGGTTCACCACCGGCCACCATGAGCAGTGCGGCGCTCATGATCATACCGATGCCGAGCCAAGGAACCCGCATGGGCGCCATCGCCGCCTCGGGATGCTCCAGCTGCGCGAGCACTCGCTCTTCGAAGCCCACCGGAAGCTCGGGATCGGGCAAGGCGGCGAAGACCTCGGCCAAGGGCTCCGCCTGAACGGCGCGGGCGGCGCAGTGGGGGCAGGCGTCGATGTGGAGGGCGGCCTCCACGGCCTCGTCGTCGTCGAGGTCGCCCTCGACGAAGCGGAGGAGGACATCATCTGGAATATGGCGGGTCATGCGTTCCCTCCTGCTTCGAGCTCGTCAAAGAGGGTGCGGAGGCGCTTTCGCGCGCGGAAGATTCTGTTCATCACGGTGCCCAGGGGTAGGTCCAGCAGGTCGGCGATCTCGCGGTACTTGAGCTGCTCGAAGTGGTAGAGCAGCAGCACCTCTCGGTACAGGGGAGGCAGCTCTTCGAGAGCCCCTCGCAGCCGCTCCGCCTCCATCTCACGCTCGGTGATCTCGAAGGGCGAAGCGGACTTGTCTACGATCTCGACGTCGCTGGTGCTGCGGCGACGCTTGCGCCGGCGGTGTTCGTCGATGCAGGTGTTGCGGGCGATGCCGAACACCCAGGTGGAGAAGCGCCAGTCGGAGCGGTAGCGGTGCAGGTTGCGCAGGACCTTGACCATGGTCTCCTGCGCGGCGTCCTGAGCGTCTTCCTCGTTGCTGAGCATGCGCAGGCAGAAACGGTACACAGGGGTGCTGTGCTGCCGGAGCAGCCACGCTCGGGCCGACTCGTCGCCCTCGAGGGCCGCTGCGATGAACGCTTGTTCGTCCACGGGTGCTGGTTCCAGGCGAAGCGCCAAGGAGCCTCCGTAGCCATGGGCGCCCATGTGGGCCTCCCGGGAAGAAACTGGACGACCGGGGTCGGCGCCAGTCCGAGTTCGCAGGGTCTACGGAAGCCTGGGGTGATTATTGCATCGATGTAGTGTCGCGGGCCGAAAGTCACAAGGGCCGCGATGGACCGCCCGAGGGACAGGCGGGTCCTCGAGCCTGCGGGCTTGCGACGTCATTCCGCCTGGTGGTACCTTTCGAGTGCAGGGCAGCGGCGCCGGAGAGCCCGGGAACCCGCCGTGGCCCGCGAAAGACGATGGACAAGCCCCGCAAGATCCGCAAGTACCAGCAGAAGGACTACTCCATGCTGGTGGAGTTCCCGGTGGAGATCGTCGGGCGTAACGGGGTCGTGCGCACCTACAGCTTCGAAGAATCCATCCGCCTCTACCAACGCCGCATCGGCACGGCCGCTACTCGCTACGACGACAGCGAGGTGGTCGAGGCGGAGATCGGGCACTGCCGGCAGCGCATTCGCCAGCTGCGACGAAGCTACTTCGAGCGCTACGCCTGGACCGCCATCCGCGGCCTCTCCCGGCGCGAGGTGGCGGGAGGGGAGATGGCCGCCGAGGTCGCGGCTTTCCTGGCGCGCTACGCGGGCTCCATCGACCGGGCCGAGCGCTTCGGGATCTCCGCTGTGGAGTCCACAGGGAGCGCTCAGATCTGGTACCTCGAGCCTCCCGGACGGGCGCCTCTGTTGCTCTACCTGTACCGCTTCGGCGCCGGCGATGTCTGCCCTGCTCGGGCCGAGCTCGAGAGCTTCCAGGCCACCCTCGAGGCCGCGCGCGACAGCGAGGAGATCGAGCACCTCCACGCCAGCCACGTCACCGCGGACTGCGGCCTGTTGCTCACCGGGCCCGAGGCCCCCAGCCTGGACGAGGACCGATCGGAGGCCAGGAGCAACCAGGCCTTCACCGACCTGACCGAGCCGGTCTCCCAGGCCGTGGCCATGATGCGCGCAGGTCAGGCCCAGGAGGCCCTCCAGCTCCTCGACAGCCTGCTCATCCTACAGCCGAGCCACCGCGGCGCCGCGCTGACCGCTGCGCTGGCCGCTGAGTATCTGGGCTCTCCCCAGCAGGCCGAGCTCTACCTGCGTCTGGCGGCGTCCTACCACGCCGACGACGGCATCCTGCTGCACCACCTGGGCATCGCGCTGCTGCAGCAGGACAGGCTGGCGGAGGCCGAGCAGGCCCTGGAGCGCGCGCTGGAGCACCAGCCCTGGCTCTTCCCCTCCCGGCTGCTGCTGGTGTTGTTGGCGCTGCATGGGGGCAAGGTGGATCGCGCTGGCTCGCTGCTGGGGCAGCTGGAGGCGGGCGGGGGAAGGGTCCAGAGGGACGCCGTCCGCGCCGTCCGCGCGATGGTCCGCCGCGCGCGCTGGCGTCGCGGAGGGCTGGTGGTGGGCGCCCTGGCCTCGGCCGTCTCAGCCACCTGGGTGGTCCTGGGGCAGCCTCTGGCGCTGCCCTGCTTCGCAGCCACGGTCGCGGCCAGCGCGCTGCTGATCCAGCTCACCCGTCGCCCCCGTCCCCTGCCGATCGCGCAGCAGCTGGCCACAAAGATGCAGGTGCCCCGCGAGATGCTCCCCCCCAGCTCCAGCGACTGGGACGGCGAAAACGAGAACGACCGCTAGTCTGCCGCCAAGCCGCAGCGCTCCAGCAGGGCCAGCGCCGAAGCCCTCTCGAGGATCACAGCGCCCGATGTGCCCGAGATCGTCGCCAGGTAGGAGACGCCGTCGGAAGCCCGGTGGATGTCCAGCCCCAGGCTGTGCCCTGCGGCGTCGCCGAGCTCGACCTGGAGCAGCGCCTCGTCGAGCCCCGGCTCGGCGGCCTCGAAGGACCCGATGCGGAGCCCCTCGAGGAACTGCAGCAACGCATCGGTCTCTGCGGGTTCCAGCGCGAGGGTAGGGGGCTGCCCCTGGGTGAGCTGCCATCCCTCCGGTCCCCGTTCCACGGCCCAGGTGGCCTCGCCGGCGATGGACAGCCTGGTGGTGTCCAGGACCGAGCCCTGCCAGACGGCTCGGTCTCGCAGGTCATCGAGCTGAGCGGGGACACTCTTGGCGATCAGCCCCAGGGCCGGCAACACACGGTCTTCGAAGAGCAGGTACGTGCCGGTGCCCACCGTCTCTCCGCCCACCGCCAGCTCCAGGCTGTCGCCATCCTCGAGGGACAGGCTGATCTCGATGCGCTCACCGGGCTCGAGGCCGTAGGCGCCGAGCTCCGTGGCCTCCACGGCATCGCGGACCTCGAGGGTGATCAGCTCGCGCACCAGGGCGTCCAGACGCGCCCTGTCGGCGCGCCCCTGGGCAGGGGCGAGCATGTCCCACCCAGGGTCCCCACGCTCGAAGGACGCCTCGGAGGACCAGCCGGGATGGCGGATGCCCAGGGCAAGCACGTCCAGAGGCTCCAGCCTGGGAAACAGGGGCTTCGCTCCCTCGCTCGACCCCTCCTGAGGCGCTGGAAGCATCAGCAGCGCGGTCACGATGGAGACGGCGAGGGCGAGGAACACCAAGGCTCGTCGCTGTCCTGGCGTCATGGCTGCGCTCCTTAGGCCTGGGGACGCACATGGCTAACCCCGAGCCGTGGGACGACAAGTCTGCGCCGGACCCTCGAAACCCTGTCCCGAGCCCGGTTGACGCTCGCCCTTCAGCGGTTAGCATGAAGCCGCCTCGAGCACCCGTGGGATGGTCCAGAGCGTCTCCGTGGAGGACTGTGTGGTCACCGAGCCCGACAAGCCCAACGCTGAAGTCACCCCTGAGGACCCCCAGGCCGAAGCGCCTGAGTCTGCCGCCGCGCCCGAGCCGGTCGCCGATGGTCCCAAGGTGGTGCTCCTCGACGACGAGGACGCCACCGACGAGCTGCCCAGCGAGCCCGAGATCGAAGCCCGCCTGCGCCAGGTGAGCTCGGCCTATGTCGCGCTCCAGGGCGAGATGCAGGCATTCCGGGAGCGCAACGAGCGGCTGCAGGAAGAGCGGGATCGCAGGCGCCGCGGCGAAGTGGTCACCGCCATGTTCGAGCCCGTCCAGAACCTGCGACGGTCCCTCGATGCTTGGGGCCGCCTGGATCTGCCGGCCGACGCCACCCAGGGCTTGAGCCTCGTCCTCGAGCAGTTCCAAGCCGCTCTGCGCAAGCTCGGGCTCGAAGAGATCGCCGCGGCGCCGGTGCCCTTCGACCCCAACATCCACGACGCCATCTGCACCATGCCCGTGCAACACGCGGCTCTCGACGGCCATGTCATCCAGGTCTTCGAGGCCGGCTACCGCGTCGGCACCGTCGTGATCCAGGCCGCGCGGGTGATCATCGGACGCTACGAAGCCCCGGTGCAAGCTGCCGAAGAAGCCGACCAGGGCGACGAGGCGGGGGCCGAGGAGTGAGCGATCGAGAGCAGGCGCTCCCTTCGGGGATGCCCGCTCCACCGTGCCTCCACATCGCGCTGATCCATCCGGAGATCCCTCAGAACACCGGAAACATCGGTCGCCTTTGCGTGGGCATCCACGCGCGCCTGCATCTGGTGCGGCCCCTGGGCTTCAGCCTGGACGCCAAGGCGGTCCGGCGCTCAGGCATCGATCACTGGCGCAAGGTGGACCTCCAGGTACACGAGGACCTCGAGGCCTTCTTGGCCTGGGCAGCGGGCAGACGCCTTCACACCCTCACCAGCCATGCGCCCCACACCCTCAGCCAGGCCAGCTTCGAGCACGGCGATGTGCTCGTCTTCGGGCGCGAGAGCACCGGCCTGCCGGATCCGCTGCGCCACGGGCCGCGCTGTTGGCGCATCCCCATCCCCGGTCCCATCCGCAGCCTCAACCTGTCCAACGCCGTGGCCGTCACCGCGTATCGCGCCCTCGAGTGCATCCAGCCCGGGCTCTTCCAGGGCTCTGCCCTCCCGCTCGAGGCGCCCGAGCCCGGAGTGCATTAACCTGCGCTCTTCCTGCGCTTCTCTCCTGCGCGGACACCCTGGAGCCCCCATGCCCTCTCAGTCCTGCGGTCACCTCAAGGTGTTGGTCATGGCCGGTGGACGCGGCACCCGGTTTTGGCCCCTGTCCCGCGCGGTGCGCCCCAAGCAGTGCATCGCACTTAGCGGCGAGCGCAGCCTGATCCAGCAGACCGTCGACCGGCTCAACGGCTTGGTCAAGCCCGAGTGTGTGTTGATCGCCACCGGGCGCGACATGGAGCAGGCGGTGCGCCAGCAGCTGCCCGAGATCCCAGCCGAGAACTTCCTGGTGGAGCCCCGCGGTCGCAACACCGCGCCATGCATCGCGTGGGGCGCGGTGGAGATCGCCAGGCGCTGGGGCGGCGACACCGTCATGGCGGTGCTCCCGGCCGATCACCTGGTCGCTGACGAGGTCAGCTTCAGGCAGGTCCTGGCGGCCGCCGCCGAGGGCGCCTCGCGCACCAACTCCCTGGTCACCATCGGAATCCAGCCCACCCGTCCCGAGACGGGCTTCGGCTACCTCAAGGTCGGAGGGGAGCTGGGCCGCTGGGGCGGCAAGCCCTTCCTGCGCGTGCGCCGCTTCGTCGAGAAGCCCGACGTCGAGACCGCCCGAACCTTCCTGGAGTCCAAGGAGTACCTCTGGAACGCCGGCATGTTCTGCTGGACGGTCGACGCGATCCGCGACGCCTACCGCGAGTACCTGCCCGGCACCTGGGCGGCCATGGAGGCCCTCACCCACCAGCCATCGACCATCGAGAAGCTGTGGGAGCGCTTCGACGCCACCAGCGTGGACTATGGAGTCATGGAGCGCTCCCGGGGCGTGCTCACCGTGCCGGCAGACCTCGGCTGGTCCGACGTCGGCGCCTGGAGCGCGCTCCCCGCGGTCCTCGGAGCCAGCCAGGGCGGCACCTTGGTGGCCAAGGAGAAGGTGATCATCGACGCCAGCGGCAACGTGGTGCACAGCCCCGACAAGCTCGTGGCCCTGCTGGGCGTAGAGGGGCTCGTGATCGTCGACACCCCCGACGTGCTCTTCGTCGGACGGCTCGACCGAGCGCAGGACATGCGCGCCATCAACGAAGAGCTCGAGCGCCGGGGCCTGCAGCGCTATCTATAGTGCTAAGCCTTGGTTCGTCCCGCCCTGCCGACTCTCGAGGTAGAATGTCGACAGGCCAAGGAGGCTCCCATGTTCCTCGCCTTGCTGTTCCTCGTCGCTTGCGGTTCCGAGGTCGCCATCGTCGTCGAGACCGCCGAGTGCACCGACTACGACTTCGACTCCCCAGAAGCCGACTCCATCGAGGTCACCGTGGTCGGCGACGACTGGCACGTCTCCCACAAGGGCGTGTTCCAGGGCTGCGCCGACATGTTCGATCCCGACATCGCGGGCAAGGGGCGGGTGATCACCGTGCGCGAGTTCTGGGATCCCCGCACCGAGGACGACTGCACCGTCTGCTACGCGCCCACCATCATCCTCGAGTCGCCGCCACCGGGCAGCTACGAGGTTGGCTGGTACGTGGGCGAGTCGGCCTCGGCCGTCGACGTGGTGAGCTTCGAGGTGGAATAACCCAGCTACCGAGCCGGTTTACTCCTCGCGCATGTCCATCTGGCCGTCGCCGTCGATGTCCCAGCCGACCTTGACGACCTCGCCCTTGTCGTCGAAGTACTCCCAGTGATCGACCTTGCCGTCGCCGGTGGTGTCGCGTTCCTTGCGGCGGATCTTGCCCTGCTCGTAGTACTTGAACAGGTCGAAGCGGCCGGCGTTCTGGGTGTCGATCTCGCTCATCACCCGCTTGCCACCCTGGTAGTGGTCGATCCAGTCGATGTTTCCATCGAAGTCGCCGTCCATCTCTTCACGCTCGAGCTCGCCGGTCTCGGTGAAGAAACTCCAGACGTCGATGCGGGTGTCCTGGTTTAGGTCCATCTCCTTGCGGAGCAGGAGTCGACCGTCGCCGTCTAGCTTACGGAAGTAGTTGTAGATGTCCGGATGGTTGTCGCCGTCCAGATCCACCTCGACGATGAGGTTGCCGTCGCCGGTGGTGCGTTCCCGGACAGAGCTGGTGT
>CALDOK010000170.1 GCA_937912125.1 uncultured Pseudomonadota bacterium | reverse complement strand
CTCGGCGTACTCGACCACGACGATGGGTGTGTTCGTGTCTCCATGCCGGGGGGAGCCGCTGAGGTCGACGCGAGCCCAGCCCGCGATGTAGCTCAACTGTTCTTCGATCTGAGCGGCGGACATACCCTGGCTAGCCAGGCGCGCGGCACGCTCAATCAGCCCGCGCATGTTCTCACAGACGTCTCCCTTGGTCTTGGCGCAGGTGGCCAGGGACAGTCCTTCATCGACGCAGGGATCGCATGGGCCGACGACTTGGTTGACCACTCCCAATACTTCGACCTGCTTGCTTGCGGGGAGGTGGAGCAGCGCTGCGATACCGAGCTCGGCTGCGTTGAATATGGACGCTTTCACGGGCGGGGGTGTCGACTTTCCACTCCCCCTAGTCTTTGTGGCGGTTGCCTGGGCTTTTGCCACATCTGCTTTGAGCTGTTCGATCTCCTTGTCTTTAGCGAGCATTTCGACGGCTGCTGCCTCCTCCACCTGGGCTGAGGAGCGCGTACGGTGTTGCGCATTGAGGAAGAACACCCCTCCTACCATGGACATCATCAGCATCCCAGCAATGAGCAGCCACTTGGAATGCCCGTCACCAGATGGCCGGTCCACGGGCCCCGCGGCTGCAGTGGGGGGCGCAGTTTCGTGTTGGGCGTGGTGTGTGGTTGGCACGGCGGCAGGCTGCGAAGACGCGGCCTTGGCGGCGGCGGGCGACGTTGAGCCAACAGGACGCCCGGGAGAGAAGCCCACTGCGTTCCGCCCAGCGTCACGCTCCCGTAATCCCGTCAACAGCGCGCCAGCGTCCGCCGGGCGCAGCGCGGGATCCACAGAGAGAGTTCTGTCCACCAGCGACGACAAGCCCTCGCTCACACCGGACACGCGACCAAGCAGTGGGGGTATGGAGATATTGCCCATATACATCATGGAGCACTGGCCCATGTCGTTCGGATCCACGGGAAGCGTACCTGCCAGTAGCCGCCACGTGAGCATCCCCAGCGCGAACACATCCGCGCGGGCGTCTACGTCTTTCGCGCCACGGAATTGCTCCGGAGCCATGTAGGGCAGAGTGCCCATCATGGTGCCGGTCTTGGTCATGCCCCCTCCCTCAGTGGCCAGGATCTTCGCCAGCCCGAAGTCCGTGATCTTTGGAACCCAGAGTCCTCCTCCGCTGCGGGATAGAAGTATGTTGGCCGGCTTGAGGTCTCGGTGTACGATTCCGCGGCTGTGGGCATAGGCCAGCGCGTCCAGCACGGGAACCAGCAGTGCAAGCACTTCGCCGAGAGGCCATGGACCTGGGCGCCCCACGCTGATCTCCTGCTCGAGAGACGGACCGTCCACTAGCTCCATCACGAAGCCCAGCTCTCCCGGGACCTCGATGAAGTCAGTCACCGAGACGATGTTCTGGTGCTCGCGAAGCTGAGCCTGGACGTAGGCCTCCTGGGCAAATCGGGCGCGCACACGCTCGTCCAGCGCCAAGTTCGGCAGCAACATCTTCAGCGCATGTTCTGTCCTGAGGTAGCGATGCCTGGCTCGATACACCACGCCCATGCCGCCTCCCGCGATGGGCGCGACGATCTCGTAGTTTCCCAAATGGAATCCAGCCTGCAGCATCTTTCGGCTCTCTCTGTTGAGGATGGAGGCCGTGGCGAGCGAGATCAAGCCCACCTCATCCGAACGGGCCAGAGTATATCGCCTCTTTCTCGATGCGAAAGTAGTGCCGTCCCGGCCAGCCCCACGCCGTAGGCCCTACTCCTCCCCGCTCCGCCGCTTCTTCTCCCGCTCCCGCTCCACCATCTCCCTCCGCCCATCGGGCGTCTTCCCCATCGCGACCCTCAGCTCATCGATCTTCAGTGGCGCATGGACCTTCTGCGTCACCCGGATGTCCGAGTGCTGCAGCTGGTGAACGCCACCGGCTCGCCGGTCGCCAGCCTCTCCCGTGAGGCTCAGGAACGCTGGACACCGCGGCTGGATCAGCCCATGAGCCTGCAGGTGATCGCCATGGTCCAGCGCCAGGCCAGCCAGGTGACGGGAGAGTACGCCGACAAGCTGCGGACCGACCGCTGGGAGCTGCCGGTGGTGGAGGTGCGGGTGGGGTGAGGGGCGCCCCACTTGACCACGCCCACCCCCACCTGGTCCAATCCCCCCATGGCCCACGCCGTCTTCACCACCCGCGCCGACAGCATCTACGACGACCTGCCCGAGGCCCGCTACCACTTCCCGTCCACCTACCTCAACGCGGTGCGCCAGACGGTCGGTGACTGGGTCATCTATTACGAGCCCCGTCGTGGCCAGGGTAGCCAGTGCTACTTCGCCATCGCGCAGGTCGACCAGGTGATCCCCGACCCCGATCTCCCCGACCACCACTACGCCCTGATGTCCGGCTACCTCGAGCTGGTGGTCCCGGTGCCCTTCCGCGAACCCAGCGGCCACTACTACGAGTCCATCCTCCGCAAGCCGGACGGATCCACCAGCAAGGGCGCCTTCGGGCGCGCCGTGCGCTTGGTCCCCGACCGCGAGTTCGACCTGATCCTCGCCGCGGGCTTCGCCGAGGTGCTCGGACCACCGCTGTTGGCCGCGGAGCCGGACACTCAGCTGCGCCTCCGTCAGATCACCAGCCGCACCATCCGCGACGCCTCTTTCGCCCGCGTGGTCAAGGACGCCTACCAGCAGACCTGCGCCTTCACGGGCCTTCGCATCCGCAACGGCGGCGGCACCTCCGAGGTCGAGGCGGCCCACATCCTGCCCGTCGAGGATCATGGACCAGACTCCCCTCGCAACGGCATGGCCCTGTCGCGCACGGTCCACTGGGCCTTCGACCGGCACCTGCTGTCCATGCGCGACGATGGCTGCCCCTTGATCTCCGATCAGCTTCCCGCCGAGTTCAGACGGCTGGTGCGGGAGCGGGTGGCGATGCCGAAAGACCCGAGGTTGCGCCCCCACCCGAGCTATCTGGAGCGGCATCGGGGGTTGTTCAGGGGGTAGGCCCGGCTGTCGGGAGCAGGGGGGCATCGGCACATGCACGCCGTCCAACTTCGCCCACGTTAGGCCACTTCATCGTGGACGACCCTCGCTGCCCCTTCTGCTCCCCCGACCCCGCCCGGATCATCGCGCGGACCGAGCTGGCCTACGCCATCCGCGACGGCTTCCCGGTGAACCCGGGCCACACCCTGGTGATCCCCTGGCGGCACGTGGCCTCGTGGACCGACGCCACCCTCGCAGAGCGCGCAGACATCATGGCCCTCGCGGATCGGCTCCAGCAGGATCTGGGCGCCGGGACCCCCAAACCCGACGGCTACAACATCGGCATCAACATCGGTCGGGCCGCGGGCCAGACTGTGCTGCACCTGCACCTGCACCTCATCCCGCGCTTCCACGGCGACGTGGACGATCCAGCGGGTGGGGTCCGTTTCGTGATCCCCGAGCGCGGCAACTACCGCACCCCTGGCCACATCCCGCGATCTTCGAGCCAGCGCGAACCTGCCTTGGTCACCGGCGGAGCCACCGATCCATTCCTCGCTCACCTGCGCCCCTTGATCGGGGCTGCCGACAAGGTGGACATCCTGGCCGCCTTCGTGCAGCAGAGCGGCGTGGCCAGGGTGCGACCGCTGCTCCGGTCGGCACTGCTTCGCGGCGCGCATGTCCGTGTCCTGACCGGCGACTACCTGCACATCACTCAGTCCCAGGCGCTGCGGAGCCTGCTGGATCTCGAACGCTCGGCTTGCGTCCAGGACGATGGTGAATTGGGCGAGCCGAGGGGCTCTCTGCACGTCCGCGTGGTGGAGCTGGCTTCGCTGCGCGAGGTCGCCCGGACCTTCCACCCCAAGACCTGGGTGCTCCAGGGCGCTGGCGGCGGCGTGGCGTTCGTGGGCTCGTCCAACCTGTCCAACGCCGCGCTCACCGACGGCATCGAGTGGAACCTGCGGCTGGAGCAAGCGCGCGACCCGGTGGCGTTTGCCGAGGTCGCCACTCGCTGGGACGAGCTGTGG
>CALDOK010000169.1 GCA_937912125.1 uncultured Pseudomonadota bacterium | reverse complement strand
CCGCTGGGACAGCACCGGCATCGCGGGCCTGGGCACCACCCAGTGGATCTGGTATGCGTCGGGGTGTGACTAGGAGAGTTGTGGCGGGAGGGGATAGACCCCGCCCCTACGTCCCTGCTCGTGGACATACACGAGCCCGAGCCCAAATGCGACGCACCCTCACCACCGCCTGCCTGCTGGCCCTGTTGCTGGCCCTGCCCCTCCCTGCCCACGCGGGCAAGAAGAAGAAGTCCGTCACCATCCCCATCGACATCGGGATCGGCCCGGCGGCCCACATGCTCACCGGCCCCATCCAGGACGACCAGACCCTGCACTGGGGGCTGGTGCTCAGCGTGCAGGCCATCCTGGACAAGCAGACACTCAAGAAGCTCAAGAAGAAGATCCCCAAGCAGTACCGCAAGCAGATCCTGTCCATGGACGAGCTGCGGATGTCACCCAGCATCTTCATCCCCGACACGCTGTTCATCTCTCCCAAGACCGCCAACACCAGCATGGTGGGCGTGTCCTGGACCCCCTTGAACCTGGGCATGCCCATCGTGAAGGACCCCTTCCGCTGGAGCCTGGGAGCCTCGCTCCGCCTCAGCGGGGCGTACCTGGCCAGCGACGGCATCGCGGGCGCCCAGGGTGGACAGAGCTGGCGGATGTTCTTCCTGCGGCCGGGCCTCGACCTGGGCACCGAGCTCGAGATCCCCTTCTCCGACTCCTTCCTGATCTCCGGGGGCTGGCGCTCCCAGCTGCACCTGCCCCAGGCCATCGGCGGCGAGGTGGGCGAGCTGGGCCCCCTCGACAGCGCCATCTGGCACATCGGCCAGCCCTTCGTGATGTTCCACGTGCGGGTACCCTATGAGTACAAGCTCTAAGGCTCGGTTCCCATGCTCCTCCCCCTCCTCCTGCTCGTCCCCCTGGCCGGCGCCGACTCGGCCCTGCACTTCGACGGCGTGGACGACCACGTCACCATGGGCCAGGCCTCCACCCTGGGCCTGGCGGAGTTCACGGTGGAGTGCTGGTTCCGCTGGGACGGTGACGGCAGCGACGCCGCCGGCACCGGCAGCGGCGGGGTCAGCTACTACCCCCTGGTCGCCAAGGGCCGCGGCGAGAGCGACGGCAGCACCGTGGACATGAACTACGGCCTGGGCGTCGAAGCCAACACCGGCGCCCTGACCGCAGACTTCGAGGACATGAGCGACGGCTCGAACCACCCCATCATCGGCCACGCCGACGTGCGGGACGGCCTCTGGCACCACGCCGCGGTGAGCTACGACGGCAGCGTCTGGTCCCTGTTCCTGGACGGCACCCTGGACGCCACCGCCGAAACCGGCGGCGCCACCCCACGCCACGACAGCGTCCAGCACCTGGCCGTGGCCACGTCCATGGACAGCACCGCCACCACCGACGGCCGCTTTCGGGGCGCCATCGACGAGGTGCGCCTGTGGTCCCGGGCCCGCAGCGTCGACGAGATCCGGGGCACCATGAACCAGCCCGTGGCCGCGGGTGTAGACCTGGTGGCCCGCTGGGGCTTCGACGAAGGCAGCGGTAGCGCCGCCACGGACAGCGTAGGCGGCGTAGACGGCAGCGTGGTGGGCGCCAGCTGGACCGTCCAGGCCCCCTTCGACGCCAGCCTGCCCCCCAGCCAGCCCGAGCTATGGGAGCCCGCCGACGGGAGCACCGGCGTGAGCATCCCCGCCACCCTGGCGGTGGGGGTGACCGACCCCGAGGCCGACGTGGTCACCGTGCGCTTCTACGGCCGAGCCCATCAGGACCCGCCCGCCGACTTCTCCCTGGTGATGCTGCCCGACAGCCAGTACTACTGCTCGGGGGGCCACGACGGCGAGGCGGAGATGTTCTACGCCCAGACCGAGTGGATCGTCGATCAGCACGAAGCCCTGAACGTCGCCTGGGTGGCCCACGTGGGCGATCTGGTGAACGACGGCGACGACGCTCCCGACCAGTGGGTGGTGGCCGATCAGGCCATGGCCATCCTCGAGGACCCCGCCACCACCGGGCTGGCCGCGGGCATCCCCTACGGCATCGCGCCGGGCAACCACGACCAGAGCCCCAACGGCGACCCCACGGGCACCACCGAGAACTTCAACGCCTGGTTCGGCAGCGAGCGCTTCGAAGGCCGCGGCTACTACGGCGGCCACCACGGCCACGACAACGACGACCACTGGGGCGAGTTCACCGCCGGAGGCATGGACTTCCTGGTCATCGACCTCGAGTACGACCAGGCCGGCGCCGACCAAGGCGTGCTGGCCTGGGCCGACGGCCTCATCACCGACCACCCTGACCACCGCGTGATCATCAACGCCCACCACCTCATCGAGGCCGACGCCGAGCTGTCCGACCAGGGCAAGCTGGTGTACGAGGCCCTGGGCCACCACGACACCCTGTTCCTGATGCTCAGCGGCCACCTCACGGGCGAGGTCTGGCGCAGCGACCCAGCGGGCAGCGACGGCACCGTCTACACGGTCATGGCCGACTACCAGTTCGACGGCGACGGCGGGGCCGGTTGGCTTCGGGTGCTCGAGTTCTCCCCGGCCGCCGGCAGCATCCACGCCTGGACCTACTCCCCCTGGCTGGACAGCGCCGCCACCGACAGCAACAGCGACTTCGAGCTGCCCTACGCCATGGACCCGAACCCCTGGCAGCTGCTCGAGACCGTGCAGGTCGACGGCGACCAAGGCGCCAGCATTTCCTGGGACAGGCTGGACCCCTTCACCCACTACGAGTGGTTCGTGGAGCTGGACGACGGCCACACCACCACCACGGGCCCCGTGTGGAGCTTCACCACCGGCGATGGCGCTGAGCTGCCAGGCGACACCGGGGACACCGACGACGACACGCCTGGACTCCGGGGCGTGGACGATGAGGGCTGCGGCTGTGCCGGCCGCAAGGCAGGCAGCCCGACCCTGCTGCTGGGCCTGCTGGGCCTGCTGGGCCTGGCGCAACAGAGACGCCGCGCCACGGCGCCCTTGGACCAGGGGTGGGCGAAGATCGAATCGACGACCTCACGAAATGCGGTCTTGACACCGCGCTGACAGAGCCCAGGGGCCCAGAGCCGGCCGCATCGGTAGCCCCCACCACTGGAGCAAATCCGGGACCAGGGGTATCCTGCGCCCAACCAGAGGGAACCCCTGCCTTCCAAGCCGCCAACAGCCGCCGGTCTGGCCATCCTGGCCCTTGTGCTCGCCTGCGAGGCGCCGGTCGAGCCGCCGCCGCCAGGGCCCGCGGGGCCTCCCCCCATGCACCTTCCGCACCAGCCCGGGCAGCCGGCGCAGGTGCTCGAGATGCAGGGCGCCACCCCCATGCCACCTCAGAAGCAGCTCACCGGCATGGCCCAAGAAGCTGCGCAGCACCTGGGCCGAGCCCACATGGAGGGCACGGACCAGGCCTGGCAGGACGCCCTGAGCTTCCTGGACACCGCCATCGCCGCCGAGCCCGACAACGCCGCGCTGCACACCATGCTCGGCCGCCTGCACATCGCGCAGGCGGTGCAGGTGGAGCTGCGCGGCGAGGTGCCCAAGCCGCCCCCCGCCGCCCTGGATGCGCTCCTGCGCGCCATCGAGCTCGACCCGGATGACCCGGACCCCCGCCGCGGCTTGGTGCAGCTGCACCTGCTGTCGGGCAGGCCGGAGCGGGCCCTCGAGGCCAGCCGAGCCCTCCTCGAGCGCAGGCCCGACGAGCTCATGCAGCACGCCAAGATGGGCCAGGCCCTGCTGGCCATGGGCGAGCTCGACCAGGCCCAGGAGCGCTTCCGGCAGGCGGCCGATCTCGGCGACGCCGCAGGGGACATCGACACCTGGGTGCGGGCCATGGACGGCCTGGGCGACGTCCATCGCGCCCGCGGCGAGCAGGCGGGCATGGGGGTGGTCATCGAAGCCCTCGAGCAAGCCCGCGCCCAGGGTCTGGTCACCAGCGGCTCCCCCTCTGCCTCCTGCGTGTTCGCATCCCTGGGCGACCTGTACAAGGCCACGGGCTCCGCGGGGGAGGCTGCCGAGCGCTACGCCGCCGCCGCCGACGTGGAGTCCACCAACCTGGGGCACCAGCTCGAGGCCGCCCGCTTGCTGCTCGAGCACGACCACCCGGTCCGGGCCCTGCTCTACCTGGAGCGGGGCAAGGGAATGCTGGGGGAGTCCGGCTACGGCGAGCTGACCCAGGCGGTGCACACCCGCCTGCGGGACCAGGGGCAGGTGGACCTGCTCGAGTCCCCCGCCACAGCCACAGCGGCCACATCCCTGGCCCTGGCCGCCTTCGACGCGGGCTCCATCCCCCAGGCTCGCCTGCAGGCCGAGCGGGCCGAGCGCCTGGATCCCGACATCCGCCGCGAGGCGCTGCTGGGGCTGATCTACCTGCTCGAGTCCAAGCCCGGCCTGGCCGAGCTGGTCTTCGAGGAGGCCCAGCGGGAGCCCGAGGCTCGCGCCATGGCCGAAGTAGGGTTCGCCCATGTGGCCCTGGGTCGCCAGGACTACCCCCGGGCCACGGGGCTGCTCGCCGCCGTAGCCGACAGGCCCGCCCCCGCCCGACCCGACGGTGCCTGGGACGAACTGGAGGCCGGGTTCGCCTGGACGAGCTGGCGCATGGCGGTGCTGGGCCAGGCATGGATCGCCAGCAACCAGGGGCTACACGACCAGGCCCTGGCGGCCTACGACCGCATCCTCGAGCACCACCCGGACGACCCCCTGGCGCTGCTGGGGCGCGGCAACTCGCTGACCGCCCAGGGGCGCCTGGACGAAGCCACCGCACCCCTCGAGCGCGTGCTGGCCATGGACCCGACCAACCGCTACGCCCTCACCGGCATGGGGCTGGTGCATCACAACCGCGGGCAGCACGACCAGGCAGAGCAGCTGTTCCAGCAGGCGTTGGAGCAGGACAGCACCGGCTACACCTGCCCCTACGAAGGCCTGGGCCTGGTCTACCTGGCCCAGGGGCGCGACGACGACGCCGAGCAGGCCTTCCAGCGCGCCATCGACATCGCCCCGAACATCGAGTACCTCAAATACAACGGCCTGGCGCGCATCTACATCAAGCGCGGCGAGCTGGACGAAGCCGAGCGCCTGCTGCGCCTCTCCATGAACCACGCACCCCACGACCCCTAGGCGGCGGAGCTGCTGGACGAGCTCCAGCAGCTGAGGCGGGGGCCACAGGCCAGGACAGGCGCGCCATCCGCTCCTCGATGAGCGTCTGCGGGGCGGTTTCAGGCCCCCTTGGCGACCCACTCCCCCGTCGCGGCACAGGCCTACCCTGACTCATTGCCCTCCGTAGACGTTCAGGTCCAGGCTGCCACGGACCCGGTCACCGGCGCTGGCGCCAGCCTGTTCGAAGACCATGGGTCCGTTGCCCAGGTAGCCGGCCACCGCGAAGGCCGTGCCCGTGCCCGTCTCGTCGTAGTACAGGTAGGCTTGGCCCTGGGACCAGTCCACCGTGCTGCTGCTGCCGTCCACCAGCTGCTCCTCGGGGAAGGTCACCAGCATCGCCAGCAGCCCGCCCCACTCCACCTGGCCCACCACCAGCAGGGTGGCCTCGTCGTGGGGCATGCCCGCCAGCGCGCCCAGCAGCTCTATCTCGTAGTCCGTGCCATCGAGGCTGAAGTCCATGCTGCCGCTGCCGTAGCCCCTCCAGTCCTGGGTGCCGTAGCTGCCCCAGGTGGTCTCGAAGCTGGCGCCCATGGTCCCCACCTCCACCAGGCAAGGATTGCCGCGGAGTTCCTCGTCCCAGCTGGGGGGCCCATCGTCCAGCTCGGACTCGATGGTCAGGCGACGCCAGCCCACATAGCTGCGGATCTCGTCGATGGCGGCGGCGACCCCCAGGCCGTCGCTCGGGTCGGCCTCAGGCAGCACCAGCGACGCCATGGCGTCCACCCGTGCCTGGATGGCGTCCACGTCCCAGACCGTGTCCAGCAGCTCCTGCAGCCGCGCGAAGTAGGCGTCGCGACCGGCTTGGTGTAGGTACAGCCGCCGGGGCAGCGCGGTGACGGCCACCACCGAGGACGGCCGGGTGCTGCCGAAGGGGGTGGTCGAGTCGAACAGGGCGTCGATGCCCCAGGGCATGAAGTCCAGCCGACCGTCGCTGGGGTCCTGGTAGACGAAGTAGTTGTTGGAGTTTCCCGCGTAGCCGTCCCAGTGCCCCAGCAGCACCTCCATGGCCCAGAAGGTCAGGTACTGGTCCAGATCCACCGCCTGGTCGATGGCCTCCAGCAGCTGATCGTCGGGCTGCTCCAAGGCCGCGGCCACCGCCTCGAGGGCCGCCGGATCGCCGTCCCCCTCCTGGACCTCGAAGGTGCCCAGCCAGCCGTCCCGGAAGTCACTGAGCTGCCCCTCCCACAGCCGGCCCAGGGGATCGTCGTACCAGCGGGCCAGCAGGGCCGGCTCCATGGCCTCGATGTTGCTGAAGACCCCCAGCGCCTCCCCGTTGACCTCCACCGTGGTGAAGCTGCAGCGCGACGCGGGCACGCCCGCCTGGCGGAACAGCTCGTAGCCCAGGCACTGGGAGATGACGGCCGGGTCCTGCTGCCCGTTGTTGAGGGTCAAGCGGTCCACCAGATCGTGCAGCTGCCCGTCCTGGTACTCGTCGAAGCGGATCTTCAGGCTGGGCTTGACGGTGCTGTTGGAGCCTACCAGCCCCTTCTTGCGCAGGCCCACGTCGGCGTAGCGCTCACCGTCCACGGTCACGTCGGCGTGGAACCAGGTGTACGGGCTGTCGAAGGGCTGCTCCAGGCAGTCGCCCACCAGGATCTCCAGCAGGTTGCGCTGCTGGTAGCGCAGCTGGTCCCAGTCGTCCGGGTCGACCTCGATGACCACGCTGTGCAAGCGATCCGGGTCGTAGACGACCTGCCCCGCGGCCATGTCCCAGCTGTCCTGGGTGTCGGAGGGGCCGGAGGGGTCGGAGTCGTCCAGCGCCGTGTCCGGATCGATGGACGGGGGGCGGGTGCAAGCCAGGGCCAACAGGCAGGGCAGCAGGGGGAGGAGATGGTGCATGGGCGAAGAGTACCGGCGGGGAGCCCCGCTGGCGAGGACGTGGGGGCTCCTGGTCCGCACCTGGTCGCTTGGTTGTGGGTGGGTGGGTGGGGGGG
>CALDOK010000168.1 GCA_937912125.1 uncultured Pseudomonadota bacterium | reverse complement strand
CTGGCCGGCCTGGGCGCCGAACTGGGCCTCCGCGGCTCGGCCCACGGACGCCGCCTGGGAACGGATCCCAGCCTGCCGGGCTGCCACGGCCGAGTCTTCGATTGCGGTTGGATCGGACTCGGCCTGCTCGGCGTCGAACCACGAAAATGCGCTCCAGTCGGGCTCTGGCGGAGAGTCGGGCCGCCCGGCTCCCCAGCAGCGCATCGCGCCGTCCGCGCGGACGCCGCATGCCCAGTAGCCCGCCTCGATGACGTCGATGTCGAGCCAGGTCTCGTCCGGTGGTGCGAACAGGCCGGGGACCGTGGGCCCCACGCAGGCGACGGCGCCGTCGTCCCGGCGAACGCAGGCGTGCATGCCTCCGCTGTCGACCTCGGCCACGGCTCCCGCGAGGGCCGAGACGCCGAAGGCGGGCATGCCCCAGCACCACGCGGCGCCGGCCTCACTGGTCGCACAGGCGCCCAGGTAGGCGGTGGGCAGGATGGTGGCCAGCGGCACCGATGGGGCCTTGCGCTCGATGGCCTTGGCGTTGGCGCCCCAGCAGCGGGCGGCCCCTTCGGTCGTCACCCCGCAGGAGATGCCCGGGCCGACGCCCAGGGCGCGGAAGCGCTCCCCCTCGGGGACCTTGGTGGCCCCGCCGGATCGGCTCCCCCAGCAGACCGCCGTGCCGTCGGCGCGCAGGGCGCAGGCGTGCAGGGTGCTCACGGCGACGTCGACGTAGGGCGAGTCGGTGGGTGAGGCCCAGCCGGCGTCGTCGCCGCTCCGCCACTTGACGGCCTCGGCCGGCGAGGCCATGGCGAGGAGGAACACGGTGCTGAGAAGGGGGCGGGTCATGTCGGCCTCCGCGGCGCGAGAAGGGCACCTCCAGGGGCTATTCAGGATCCGTGCCACGCGGCAGGTCCGAGCCCAAGGCGTGTGATCTTCGCGGGTAGGAAGCATGAAGCACCCTGCCAGAGTAGCGCAGGGCGGGTCCGCGTGGTTCCTCGTGGTTGTCGCTCCCCGTTGCCACAGTTCGAATAAGTGGCCTTCGCACTCACAACCCGCCACTCTTTCACATCACTTGCAGACTGTGAGCCCCGCCTGGCACGTAGGCGTTCGCACACAAACATCTCGAGCCCGGTCTCCGGCCAGCTTCCATCTCTTGGTGGTAGGCACAGCCACCGGACACCAGTCAGCGGCTTGCCCTCGCGCGCGTACAGCACAAGCTGTGGGCATGACGCAGCCAAGGCGATTCGACCGAGGACGCTGCGAATGGGAAGAACATGCCAGCCAAGACCTCACTCCCTCGTCTCCACCGGCCCGGCCCGCGCAGCGGCAGCTTCGTGGTGGTCGCCGCCCTGGCCATGGTGGTCTTCCTGGGCTTCGGAGCCCTGGCCATCGACCTCGCCTGGCTGCGCCTGGTGCGCCTGCAGGCACAGAACGCCGCCGACGCGGGGGCCCACGCTGCGCTGGTGGAGCTCAAGCGCTCCCAAGACACCGACGCCGCCCAGGCGGTGGCCGAAGCCGTCGTGGCCATGAACCAGGTAGGCGGCCAGGCGGCACGGCTCGACCGGCGGCACACCCGCTTCGGCTCGTGGGACTTCCCGTCCCGCACCTTCGTGACCGGAGATGACTACGTCAACTCCGTGGAGGTCCAGGTGGAGCGCAGCGGCGCGTCATCTCTGGGCCCCGTGGACCTCTGGCTCGGCGCCGTGCTGCCTTCGGGTCGCGACTGGGGCGTGGCTGACCGCGCGGCCACCGGCGCCCTGCGCCCGCGGGAGATCATGGTGGTCCAGGACGTCACAGGCTCCTTCGCACAGGAGATCGATCTGGCCCGCGAGGCCGACCTGGTGCTGCTCGACTACATGCACGACGCCGGCTTCCCCGACGATCAGATCGGCATGACCGTGTTCACTGGCGGGGCCGAGGTCTGGACGCCCCTGGGCGACGTGAGACAGAGCTACGGAGCGGTGCAAGCGCAGTGGAACACCCTGGACTGGTGCGACAAGGACCGAGACCCCGATGGCCAGGAGAACGGCAACGACCACATGCTGGACTGTCGCACGGGCGGCGACGGCACGGACCAGGGCACCGGCATCGAGCTGGCGGTGGACACCCTGCTCGCATCCGGCCTGGACCACGCCCTCAAGGTGATCGTGCTGGTCAGCGACGGCCGCCCTCAGTGCTACAACAACCCCAGCTGCACCGAGGCCGCCCGCCGCGCCAGCGGCATCGACGCCGCAGCCAGGGCCGCTGCCAACAACGTCTCCATCTTCTCTGTGTCCTTCAACGAGAGCTACAACGCCACCCAGAGCGCCTACCTCGAGGGTCTGGTCACCGGCTACGGGCAGTTCTACGAGACCCCCGACGAGCACGAGCTCCCCGCCATCCTCGAGGCCGTCGCGAGCGCCATCCCCATCGCGTTGGTGGAGTGAGCCATGGCATCCCCGCGCCGCCGCCGCGGCACCCACGTCATCGAGTTCGCCCTGGTCACGCCGGTGTTCCTGGTGCTGACCATCGGCATCATGGACTGGGGCTGGTACATGTTCACCCACGCCACGGTCAAGGCCGCGGTGTACGAGGGCTGCCGCACCGGCGCGGTCATCGACCCAGACAGCAACCCCACACCCGAGAGCGTCGCCGCCGGCGACATCCGCGCTCGCCTCGCGAGCCTGAACATCTCCTGCACGGGGGGCGACGACCGCTGTGTCGTACAGACCCAGCGGTCCGGGTCCAGTCCCGAAGAACTGCTGCTCTGCGCCGTGGACGCCGACTACCGCTCCCTCTTCGAGCTGGTACCCACCCCAGTGGAGGTCGGCACCGCAACGCAGGTGCTCCTGGAGATCCAGCAATGATCCCCCTTCGATCCCGGCGTGGCGTAGCCGCCACCGAGTTCGCCCTGACCCTGCCCATCTTCCTGCTCCTGGTCGGCGGCATCATGGACGTCTCCTGGCTCATCATCACCAAGACCTCCCTGGTCCAGGCCGCCCGCGATGGCGTGCGACGGGCCGTGCCCCTGTCCCTGAGCGACGACCCCATCAGCATGGCCGAGGACCACGCCAGCTATGTGCTGGGCGAGCTGGGAGTACTCTGCGACGACACCGTGAGCTGTGAGATCGAGGCGAGCATCGAGGAGAGCGGTGGGCTGTTCATGCTCACCATCGACATCGCACGAGACTACGAGCCCCTGATGGGCCTGGTGGAGCTGGACACCCAGTTGGACACCAGCTTCACGATGCTGCTGGAGAATCCCTAAGCTTCGGTCTGAAGATGTGCCACAGCTGCCCCGGGCCATCGTGCAGCACCGTGATGCGGCCGAAGTCCAGCAGCACCGGCGTGAGGCCCCGGCGAGGATGCTGCCCGAAGACCTCGCGCACCCGGGCGCGATCCAGACCGTGAGTGACCACGCCGAAGCTGTGCTCCACCTGGACGGCACGGCGCATGAGCTCGGCCTCCTCGCACACGCCCTGGACCGGCCGCGCGGCGTGGTTGTACAGCATCATCTCCTCGAAGACGCGGCGCTGATGGTCGGGGAGTCCCCAGGAGTCCACCAAGGGCTCCACGAAGCGCAGGCCCCGGTCCAGGTAGTTGCGGGTGCCCTCGAGCTTCACCAGCAAGCCGATGTCGTGCAGCCAGGTCGTAGCCGCGACGAAGTCCGGGTCCAGCTCCACGCCGTTGAGCTCGGCCTGCAGCAGCGTGAAGGCCGCCAACCGTTGACAGTGCCGATCCAGGGCGTCGCCCTGGTAGGGCTTGTGTTCGAGGTAGAGCTGTCGGGCTTGCTGGGCGCGCATGGGTACTCCCTGTGCAGACGTGGCACGGGCAAGCTAGACACAGCGGCGGGACATTCCTCGTAGCGAAACCTACAAAGGCCCCGTTCGCTTTCCCCTTCGAGCCGTCAGCTGCCTAAGTCCCTCGGGAGCTTAGGGAGAGAACCCATGATCACCACTGCCGCCCGTCAAACCGTGACCTGGCTGATGGACTTCCACAACAGGACCGTGCTGTTCCGGGTCGGAGACTTCATCTTCGTGACCTACGGCCTGATCGTGGCCTGGGCCTTCTGCTCTGGCCTGGCCCTGGCGGCCTGGTACTACGGCGCCATCGGGCTGGACCCGGTGGCCATGGTGAACGCCACGGTGCTGCTGTTCCTGCCGGGCGTCCTGATCGGAGCTCGAGGCTTCTCGGTGCTGCTGGACGGCACCGCAATCTTCCGCAGCCCCATCCGCACCCTGCTCAAGCCGGGCTACATGCTCCACGGTGGCGTGTTCGGAGGGGTGGTGGCCATGGCGGGCTACGCGCGCTTCGCCGGGGTCGCCCTGCTCCCCATCATGGACGCATATGCCATCGCGATGCCCCTGGGAGAGGCCATCTGCCGGCTGGGCTGCTTCGTCTACGGCTGCTGCTTCGGCATCCCCACCGACGGCCCGGTGAGCGTCTGCTACCACAGCGAGGACAGCAAGGTCGTGCGCACCCGCCCCGAGCTGCGCGGCGTGCCCCTGCACCCAGCCCAGGTCTACGCCACAGCGGCACACACGCTCCAGTTCCTGATCCTGCTGGCGCTGCTGCCTTTCATCGAGCACAGCGGCACCCTGGCCGGCCTGTACATGATCACCCACCCCATCATCCGGGTCATCCTCGAGCGCTTCCGCCTGGACGATCGCGGCCGCCTTGGCGTGCTGACCCACACCAACATCTACAGCGCGCTGCAGTTCGTGGCAGGCACCGTGTTGATCACCCTAGCGGGTGGCTGGGCCACGCGGCCCATGCTGGACTGGACCGGCAAGCTCACCACCGTGCTGACCACCCCCAGCGCCCTGGCCCTGTGGGTGGTGCTCGCCATCGTGGCTGCCCTGGCCTTCGGCCTGCACTACAAGAAGGTAGGGAACTGGGTGGACTGACGAGCGGCCAGCTCGACCTCGTCCCGCGCCGCGGCATCGATCCAGGACCGGGCCAGGCCGTCCATGCTCAGCCGACGATCCGAGGGCTGGTGGGTGACCAAGGCGAACCCGCCCTGGTCGCCCCCCACAAAGATCACCGCTGGGCTCTGCTGGAGGCCCAGGCCCGTGCGCAGATCGCCGCTGGGGTCGGCCAGCACCCTCAGATCGAGCTCGCTGCGCTGCAGGAAAGGCCGCAGCCAGGCCCGCTGCTGGGTGATGTCGCCGTTGACGCCCACCACCTGGGGGGGCACGGGCTGTTCCTGGGCCCACTCCACCAGGCGCTGCAGCGCCCGAGGGCAGGTGGGGCAGTCCGCGAACCACACCACCAAGAGCACGGGTCCATCAGCCAAGGCCTGGTCCAGGTGGAAGGTCCGCCCCTCCAGATCACGGGCCTGAAGCAGGGTGGTCAGCTGAGCGCGGCTCGGCGCAGGCCTGGCCTCGTGGGTGTCACCCAGAGCCTGCACGCCAGGATGCGGCTCGCCGGCCGTCGCCTCCGAGCCGATGAGTAGGGTCACTCCAAGGAGGGAGAGCAAGCTGGTGCGTGTCATGTAAACTCCCGAAGCCGGCGCCTCATCCAGAATGTAGGCGAACCCGTGAAGACCTGCGAACAACGCCTTGCTTCACGCGCAGTGTGGGTGGGAACGCTCACACATGGCCGCGCGCAGGCTTCTCAGTACCCGGACCTGGGGCAAGCTGAACACAGAGCCCACCACCACCCGATCACCACAGGAGCTCACCATGATCGGTTCCCCCAACACCTGCTCCAGGTGCCGCTTCTTCACCCGCAACGCCTGCTCGAGCCGCCACTGCTACGACTGGCGCGCCGAACGGCAGAGACGACGCGAGCCCGACTGGGAGGGCGAAGATCACGACGATCCAGACGACGAGCCCAGCACGGAGGCCTGAGAAGGCCGAAGGATGGCTACCAGGTGAACTCGAAGGGCATCCCCGCCCCCAGCTCGCGCGCCATGTACCAGGCGAGGTCTTCCCACTGCGGATCGGGACCGTCGTAGAGCACTCGGGTGGTGGTGGCATCGAAGCCCTGGTAGGCCATCAGGGCCCCGCCTTGGTTGTCCCACCAGGCGAAGCGGCCGAACAGGGTGATGGGCTTCTTGAAGGCCGACGCACCGGCGTCTTCGAGGGCCCGCAGATCGTCGCTCCCCCGTCAGCTGCCCCAATGTCAGCTCCGAGTTCGGCGTACCTTTCTCAGCCGATCCGGTGGCCACGGCCGAGATCACGCGCGCGGTGGTGGAGGCGGCGGGGGGCATCCCCGTGTCCACCAAGCTCTCCTTCCACTGCCCCTCGCTTGCGCTCATGGCGCGAGCTTGCCACGAGGCCGGGGCCTCGGCGATCACCGCCATCAACACCATCGGCCCCGGCATCGTCATCGAGCCGGGCTTCCGAAAGCCTGTGCTCACCAACACCATCGGTGGTGTGTCGGGCCCCGCCATCCTGCCGCTGGCGGTGCGGGCGGTCTGGGAGATCCGCCGTTCCTGCCCGCTGCCGATCATCGGCACCGGCGGGGTCGAGACCCTCGAGGGTGCCCTGCAGGTGCTCATGGCCGGAGCCTCGGCCGTTGGCGTCGGCACGGGCCTGTGGCGTCGCGGTGCCGGGCTGCTGGAGGTCCTCAACGGCGAGCTGGAGGCTTGGCTGGCCGAGCAGGGCTGCGGCAGCGTCACCGAGATCATCGGGGTGGCCCATGGCTGAGATCCCCCTCCGGGGTCACCGCGCCATGCGCATCCTCCGGATCGTCGAGCACGGGCCGGGCACCCGCAGCTTCGTGCTGCCCGCTGCCTTCCCGGCCTCCCGGGCCGGCCAGTTCGTCTTCGCCTGGTTGCCGGGCCTGGGTGAGAAGCCCTTCTCCATCTCCGAGCACCACGCCGGTGAGCTCGCGCTCACCATCAAGGGCCTCGGGCCCTGCTCCAAGGCCATGATGGACCTCCGCCCCGGTGACCTGCTGGGCATTCGGGGGCCCTATGGCAGCAGCTTCGATGTCCCGGGCCACGCCGTGCTGCTGGGCGGCGGCATCGGCATCGCCCCCATCCGCTTCCTGGCCCGGCAGCTCGAGCGCGCCGGCCGCTCGGCCCCCATCCTGCTGGGCGCCCGCACCATGGACGAGCACGTCTTCATCGACGACTTCGAGCGCCTGGG
>CALDOK010000167.1 GCA_937912125.1 uncultured Pseudomonadota bacterium | reverse complement strand
AGGGCTACGGCCTGGGCACCGCCATGGCCGGCACCGGCCTGGGCGAGTTCATGGGAACCGGCACGGGCGTGATCGCCAGCGGCGTGGGCAGCGAGCCGTTCTAATCCCGTCCGACATCAACTCGGCTCGGCCCTCACCGGCCGAGCCGAATCTGCTTCAGCCTGTTTCTCCAGCCCTAATCCAGGGCTTCCTCGGCAGGCATGCTGTCCCAGGCGCGCACGCGGCGCGGCAGCCGGAAGGTGATCACGGCCCCACCGCGGCGGTGATTTCGAGCACTGATGCTGCCACCATGCTCGTTGACGACGCGCTGACAGATGTACAGCCCCAGGCCGTGGCCAGCCGACGCACCGGGGGCCTGGTGGCCACGGCCGAAGATGGACTCCTCCATGCCCGCCGGAATGCCCGGCCCCTGATCACGCACGGTGCAGACCACTTGCTGACCATCCAAGGCCAGGCTCAAGCCCACCCGAGTGTCTTTGGGGGCGTACTTGAGGGCATTGGACACCAGGTTGGTGACCAGCCGAGAGAGTTCCTGGGGATCCCCCTCGACCCAGAGGTTGGGGGTGATGGCCAATTCGAGACGCACGCTGCGCTGGGCGGCCACGTGGCGCAACAGACCCACCACCCGGTCCATCAAGCTGGAGATGTCGATGGGGCGCTCGTCGGTGCGGACTTCCTCGAGGATACCGCTGGCCATGGAGCGGATGCGCTGAGCCGCCTCGAGCACCCGCAGCAGGGGCTCGCGCTCGGGGTCGTCCTGGGGCTTGCCCTCGAGCAAGCCAGAGATCACCACGTGGATAGCGCTGGCCGGACTGCGCAGATCATGGGCCACCTCGGCGGCCTTCTCGTGACGCTGAGCCACCTCGCGCATGTGCTCGGCGTTGACCGCGGCCACGGCACCATAGGCCGCCAGGGCCCGCAGCAGGCGCGCGGCGCTCTCCAGCTCTTGCCGGGAGACCACCCGGCTGTCCACGTAGATGGCGCCCAGACGACGCTCACCCTCGAGCAAGGGCACACACATGGCCGAGCGCAGATCGAGGTCCACGATGCTGGCGACCTCTCGCAGCTCTCCGCGCTCGCCCAGGTCGGCGGCGATCACGTCACGCCCATCCTCGATGGCGCGGCGAACGATGGACTTGGAGGGCTCTCCGCCGTGCACGCCATCGGCAAAGGCCGATGACACCAACACCGGCTCGCTTTCTTCGGCCTTGACCAGCACAAAAGCGCGCTCGGCGTCCAGCAGGTCCAACGCCGCGTGGGCGATGGAGTCGAACAGCCGCTGCAGATCCCGCTCCTGCGCCACCGCCACCGCCAGCTCGAGCAGGCGCTCGAGGCGATCGGCGCGCACACTGGTGCCCTTGATGCTGCGGATCCGTTCCACCAGGGTGTCGGCGCGACGGCGAAGCTCGACGTGCCCCACCTCGTCTGCGAAGACCAGAGCACGGGTGGCGTCGGCCAGGGCTTCGTCGCTGCGACCCACCAGCAGATAGGCCTCGCTGATCCACAGCCGCGCCTCGGCCAGTTCGCCACCTGCTCCCGCCTGTCTCAGCGGCTCCACCGCGGCCTCGACGGCCGCGTCGATGGCATCGAGCCGACCCGCACGGGCGTGACAGAAGGCCAACAGGGCGCTGGCCCGCGCAGCCTCTACCGGGCTGTCGCCCTGGGTCGCCGTGGCGAAGGCGTGCTCGGTCAGCGCCGTGGCACGGGGATCCCGCCGGAGCACCGCCAGTTCGGCCCGGCGCCGATCCAGTTCGGCCTTTTCGTCCTCGTAGCCATGCTCGTTGGCCAAGCTCTCGGCGCGGCGGAACCAGCGCTGAGCTTCCCGCCAGGAGCCCTGGGCCATGTAGACATCGCCCAGGTTGCCAGCCGCCATGGCTTCGTAGCGCGCCTCGCCCAGCTCACGGGCTCGCCCCGACGCCCACAGGCCCGACTCGATGGCGCGTTCCCAGCGGGCCGCCTCGCGGTAGGAAACACAGAGGTTGCACTGCACGCGCACCTGTTCGATGGGCACGTCCAGGCGCTCGAAGAGGATCAGGGCCTGTTCCCAGGTGGCCAGCGCACCGGGGCGATCCCCCAGCATGTGCCGCGCACCCCCCATGTTGTTCAGCAGTCGGGCGCGATCCAGGGCTCCCAGACCGCCGTCCTCGTGAGAAGCGCGCTCCATGGCATCGATGGCGTCACGCATTCGACCCGCATGCCACAGCAGCCGACCCAAGGCCGCATCCAACAGCGCACGGGCGGCCCGACCGCGGCCCAGGGACTCAGGCACGCCCTCGAGGGTACCCAGAGCCTCTTCGCGTTCGCCGAGCTCGTGCAGGGCCTGGGCCCATACCACCCGCAGCTGTAGCCAGCGGTCCAGCTCCTCGACCGCTGCAGGGGGCCCCCCCTTGGCGATCCGCTTGGCAGAGGCCAGGGCCTGCTGGTGACGCCCAGCCCGGAAGTGGATCTGGGCCTCGGCGTGCAGCAGCGCCGCCGGGAGTGCCGTTCGACCGAGGATGGCGCGGGCCCGCTGCACACAGCCCAGAGCCTTCTCGTCGTCGGAGCTATAGTCCACATAGTTGCGCGCGAGCTCCACCAGCACGCCGATGTCTTCAGCGATGGGCACCCGATCGGTCAGAAAGTCCTCTCCCAAGGCGCGGGCTTCGGGCGCGCGACCTGCCGAGGCCAGGGCTTGCATGCGAGGTGCCACGAGCGCTGGGTAGGGGTTGAGGGACCACAGCTCATCGGCCAGACGGGCGGCCTCGCGGCCATCGCGAGCCACCGCCGCGCGCAGGATCGCCTCGCCCAGTTTCTCGATGCGTCGGACATCCCCAGCACCCACCAGGTGCCAGCCCAGGCGCACGAGATCGGGATCGTGGGCGCGCACCATGGCCTGCACCACCCGCTCATGCAGCCGCTCGGGGTTCACCACTCGCCGACCGAGCTTGTTGGCAGCCAAGACACTGCGACAGCTGGCCAGGCGAGCCTGCAGCCGCACCAGACCCTTGTCCACCAGCTCGTTCAGGGCCAAGCGAACCTGGTGTTCGGGCAGATCGACCACAGGGACCAGGGAGTCGAGGCTGACGGGCACCTGGAGCAGAGACAGGGCACCGCCCACCTGTAGGGCGGTGTCGGTGAGGTCCAGCTCGGTCTCCGTCGAAGGCAGGCCGTCGGCCAACACCCGCGCCATGCGCTCGGGATCCAGGTGCCAGCGCTGGGCGCGCCAGACCATCGCGCCACGTTCCACAGCACCCAACATGAACGCGACGGTGGGCCCCGGTAGGCCCTCGGCAAGATCGTACAGCTGCTCGGCCAGCCGCTGGCCGCCACGAATGGTGCCGAAGATGGAGCGGAGCAGCTTGCGGATCCCCACGAGCTCGAGGGGCTCCAGCAGGCACTGGTCGGTGGTCCACTGCGGGGCTTGCACCCCCGCAACCGCGGTGCACACCCGGCTGCTGCGGGCCAGGGCGTCGAGCACCAGGTGGACCGTGTGATCCTGGTCGGAGATGTCGTCCACCAGCACGGCGAAGCCGTCGGGACAGCGCTCGATGAGCCCCCCACCTTCTTCGAGAACCTGGTTCTCGATCTGCTCCACGCGATGGGGTACG
>CALDOK010000166.1 GCA_937912125.1 uncultured Pseudomonadota bacterium | reverse complement strand
TGCCTTCTTCCTTCTTGGCCTTGGCGCCCTCACCCGCGTCGGGGTTCTTGTCGGGCTCCTGGCTCTTCTGGATCTCAGGCTCCTCGAGCAGCAGCTCGACGAAGCGGTCAGGGATCTCCATGACCTCGTTCTCAGGAGGAGGAGGCATGGTGGCCAGGATGACACCGAACATGGCTCCGAGGAACATCATGAAGATGGTGATGGCCAAGAAGGGATAGTCGAGGGTGTCGGTGATCTTGGAGATGACCTTGCGGCCCGGGTAGACCATCTGGCCGAAGAAGATCACGTGGCCGATGTCGGCGATGACGCGGGTGTCGTCGTCGATGGGCAGCTTGTAGAGGCCGCCGCCAGCGGAGGTGACCTTTCCGGACTCGATGAGCTCCTGGAAGGTGCGGCGGTCTTCGCCGATGTCCACGAAGCCGGCCCACTTGTCGGAGATGGTGCAGACGTACTGACCGCCGTCCCACTTGAACATCTCGAAGTCGTCGCCAGGCAGCGACTCAGGGGGGCAGTAGAAGTCGTTCTTCCACTCCTCGGGGGCCTCGGACATCATCGGGCCGAGCATCCAAGCGACCTTGGCGAACGCGCCGGGCACCCAAGCGATGGGGATGCCGAGCCAGCGCCAGCGGTGGCCGGTGGAGGAGCCGAGGGTGACGGGCCTGCGAGCCTTGGGGAAGTGCTTGACGTCGAGGATGACGTCGCCCCAGATCTCGGCGACCTCGAGCACCTTGGACTTGGCGCGGTCGATGCCCTGGTCACCGGTGGCGGTGCCCGAACGCATGATGAACGCCATGACGTCTTCGGAGATGTCTTCCTGGAGGATCTCTTGCTGAGACTTGTGCTCGAGATCCAGATCGCCGGTCGAGGCGACGCCGTCGGCGGTCACCTCTTCCTCGATGTGGCCGAGCCCCTGGTCGGGAGCCTTCTGAGCCAAGGGCTGGTCCATGCCCACCACAACGCGAATCTCACCGATCTCGATGGCGTCGCCAGCGGTGAGGGTGACGTTGCTCACGGCTTCGCCGTTGACCTTGGTGCCACTGGCACTGCCGAGGTCGAGCAGCTGCACGGAGCCGTCGTCGTTAACGTTGATGACGGCGTGCAGATCGGCAACGGACTCGCTCTCGACGCGAAGCATCGCGGCGGGGCCCTTACCGATGGTCACGCTCTCGGCCTTGAACTCCTCACGGTGGAGGAGCTCTTCGCCCTTGAAGACCTCGAAGGTCAATACCAAGTCGGACATGTTGAAACCTTCCTTTTCGCGGCGGAGGGTGTTCGCGAGGAGGGAAACGGGGCGGGAGCTGCTACTTGATCTCGTCCACCGACGAGTCCATCTCGTCGTTGAAGTCGGCGCGCAGCTTGATCAGGGGGTTGAAAGAACCGCGCTTGCGATCCAGGAGGAGGGCGCCCTGCGGCTTGACCAGCTCACCAGCGACCTCGACCGCTTCGAAGTCGATCTCGGTCTTGGACTTGTAGGTGACCCGGCGGCTGGACGCATCGTCGTCGTCCTGGGCCAGGGCGGGGGTGGCCGAGAGGGCCAGGAGGGTGATGGTGAGGATGAGACGCTTCATGGGACGACCTCTCGTGGGCTCGAGGCGATCCGGCTGCCCTTCATGGGAGTGATGAGCAGCTTGGAAAGGCGGATGTTTGCGTGCGTAGCACGCCTGGTTGAGCGGGAATTTTGCTTGGATTGGAGCCGCTTGACAACGGCTACCGTGTCACTTTACAGTCAAAGCACTGTCCATGCGGTATATTGCACGAAGCAAGCACCATAATTGGCAACGGTCGGACAGGGGGTGGCGCCGGATAGGACGGGACCAGGCGCAGGCGGGAGGACGCCCATGTGGGCGCAAGTCGATGGACACCGTGGCGCGCCAACGGTTCCGCGACACCCACGAACGACCTACTCCCGACGTGGACACGCCGGGAGCTGGTGAGGCCGCTGGGATGCCCCAGGTTCAACGCTACTCCTGCACCGCAGGCGCGTCCTCGGCGGGGGCTTCTTCAGCAGCGGCTTCGGGGGTCTCGGGAGCCTCAGGAGCGGGGGCTTCCTCTGCTGCGGCTTCGGGAGCGGGGGCTTCCTCTACAGCTTCCTCAGGGACCGGAGCTTCGGCAGGGGCTTCGGGAGCCACCGCATCTTCTGCCGGAGCTTCGGGGGCGGCTGCCGCCTCCTCTGGGGCCGGGGCGGGGGCCGGGGCGGGCGCGGCCGGGGCGCAAGACGGGATGAGCGCGTCGATCTCGGGCTCGATCTGGTCGAAGAAGGTCATCATGTCGGCGGCCATGGAGAACTCGTTGGTCTCCACCACCATCTGGGCCTGCTCGAGGATGGTCATGCCCATGTCGGTCATGCCGTACTCGATCATGATGGGGCACTCACCGTACTTGGCCATGGTGGCCTCGAGCTTGGTGGTGCGCTCGGCGAGGACCTTGAGCTGCTCCTTCTGGCGAACCTCACGTTCCTTGCGCTCGGCTTCGAGGCGCTTGCGCTCGTTCTCCTTGGCCTCTTCTGCGGCCTGGGACGCTCGCACGCGCTCCATGCGCTCGTACACCTCGTGGTCGGGGCCGATCTTGCCGACGTTGTTGTCCACGAAGCCCTGCAGGTAGGCCATGGCCTTCTTGTAGTTCTTGGTGTACTTCTCGTGCAGCGTGGCGGCGTTGAAGTAGACGAGCTCGTTGTCGGGATCGAGCTTCATGATCTTGTCGTAGGTGGCGGAAGCCTCGTCGAGCTCCTTGACGCCGCGCTGTGACACCGCCAAGCCGAGCAATGCATCGACGTTGGAGGGGTACAGACCAAGGACGGACTCGAAGCAGCGCTTGGCCAGCACGTAGTCGCCGGAGTCCAGGGAGGTCCACCCCAGGTTCATGTTGGCGTCGCGATGGTTGGGCTGCAGCTTGATGGCGGTCTTGAACTGGTCGATGGCCGCCGGCTCGTTGTTGAGCTCGAGGTAGGTGACGCCCGTGGCGTTGTAGATGCCCGGATCCTTGTCGGTCAGGGTCAGCGCCTTCTGCGAGCAGAGCAAGCTCATGTCGAACTCACCACGCTCGTGGTACACGCGAGCGAGTGAGGTGTAGGCGAGGACGCTGTCCTTGTTGCGGGCGAGGATCTCGCGGGCCTCGAGGATGGCGTCGTCGTACATCTCGGCATTGATGAGGGCGTCGGTGAGGCTGGCTCGGACGTCGAGGTTCTCGGGGTGGGCCACGACGAAGGCGCGGAACATACCGATGGCTTCTTCGTCCTTCTCCGATGCCGTGAGCACCGAGGCCAGGGCGAGCAGGGCCTCGGTGTAGTCCGAGGCGCTCTCGAGAGCCTGACGGAAGTGGCCTTCGGCCTCTCCGCGGCGACCGAGCTTCTCGGCGCACAGGCCCGCGTTGTAGTGGGCCTTGGCGAAGCCGGCGTCACCCATGGTGGCGTTGTAGAAGTGCGTGTAAGCGCCTTCGTAGTCCACCTTGCCGGAGGTCTGTCCGGCGGCGATGAGGTCGACGCCCAAGCGGAAGTTCTGCTTGGGGTTGCCGTAGTCCACGACGCCGTCACCGATGTCGTCGGGGGGAGGCTTGTCACCGCAGCCAACGCTGAGGGACAGGCCGCCGGCCAGGATGAAGAGAGTGAGGAGCTTGGTGGTATTCATGATTCTACTCCCTTCGCCTAGAGCTCGGTCTCGAAGTCAGCATCGAAGGACTGGGTCGACACATAGCCTGGGTCGAGGAGGCCTTCTTCGAGGCCTGGGAAGTCGTCGGGACGCAGCTCGCCGAGACGGCGGGTCGCGTAGGCGGTGTTCTCGTTGTACAGCGACAGCTCGAAGGACTTCTCCAGCGCGCGGGTGTAGGCCTCGACGGCCTTCTCCTGCTGCGGGTAGATCTTGTCTTCGAGGGCCATCCGGTAGAACTCCACCTGATCTTCGGTGAGGTAGGATGGGATGTAGGAGTTCTCGAGGGACTCGGCCATGTTCTCGTAGGCCTGACCCACGCGGACCAGAGCCGCGAGGCCCCACTCACCGGCGCCGGTGTTGATGATGTTGGCGTAGGTGAGCTCCATGGCCTGCAGGGCCTGGGCCTTCTCGGTCAGCTGCTTGAGGAGCAGCTTGTCGAGAGCCTTGCGTCCGAGCTGCTGGGAGCCGGGGCCATCGATCTGCTTGGCGGCGTACTTGGTGTACTCGGCCTCGGCCACCTCGTAGAGGATCTGGGCGATGACCTCGACGCCCTCACCGAGCTCGGTGCCCGCGGGGATCTTGTTGATCTCCTTGACACAATCGGCCCAGTGCTTGTCCAGAGCGCTGGTCTGCTCCATGGACTTGAGGGCCAAGCCGTAGCGCAGGCGCGCGTAGAAGATCTGAGCGATCGGGGTGTCCTTGTCAGCGTCCTTGTAGAAGCGCTGGAAGACCTTGGATGCCTCGGAGTACTTCTCGTTGGCTTCGTAGATCTTGGCGATCTCGAGCTTGATCTCCTCGACGTTCTCCTTGTCGGGGTAGGCCGAGATGTACTTCTCGTAGTTCTTGATGGCGACCTGCCACTCACCCATGGCCCGGCGGAACAGGGCAGAGGAGTACAGGGCGTCTGGAGAGCTCTCGTGCTTGGCGTCGAGGTTGAAGAGCTTCTCGTACCACATGGCCGAGTTGGCGAAGTCGGCGATGGACTCGTAGTCGAAGCCCAGCGCAGCCACCTGGTCCTTGTAGAAGTCGGACTTGGGGAAGTTGTCCACCAGCAGGTGGCGAGTCTCCATGGCCTTGGCCAGGTTGCCCTCGCCGTGGAAGTAGACGGCGGCGTTGTTCAGGGCCAGGTCAGCGACCTCGCTCTTGGGGAACTCATCGTAGAAGGCCCTGTAGGCGTCCGCGGCGGTGACCTTGTTCTGGTCCTTCGCGAAGGTGACCTCGATGAGCTTGAAGGACGCGCGCTCGTAGATGTTGAACACTTCCTGCTTGAAGCTGGAGGTGCCCAGCCCGTCCTGGTCGTAGAACGCCTTGGAGACGTCCTTGAGGTTGCGCCAGTCCTCGACCAACGCGAAGGAGTCGAGGATGAGGTTGGCGGCCTGCTCGGCTTCCTTGGACCCAGGGTCCATGCCGATGACCACACGGAAGCGGTCGGACGCGTCCTTGAAGTGGTTCTTGTTGTAGAGCAGGTAGGCGGACTTGTAGATGATGTTCTTGGTCTTGTCGGAGGTGGGGAAGAGCTTCGAGTACTGGTCCAACGCGGCCAAGCTCTTGGTCTCCCAGTCGGTGAGCTCGATGGCTTCGGTGGCCTTGCCCGGGTTGGGGGCGGATCCGCCGGCCTTCTTCTCGCGCTTGACCATCTCGTCTGCGGCGAAGATGGCGGACTCGGAGCAGAACTCGCTGTGCTTGCCCTTGGGGTCCATCTCTACGACCTTCATGTACTGGGCGTAGGCCTCGTCGTACTTCTGGATCTTGTAGAGCAGCTCGCCGAAGGCGTAGCGCACGTCGTAGGAGTATTGGGAGTCGGGGAACTCACTGAGGTAGACGGAGTAGGCCTTGTAGGCCAGCGCGTAGGTCTCGCGCGCGGCGCCGCCGGTGCCCAGCTTCTTGGCTTCGTCGTGGTAGTTGATGGCCACCTTGCGGAGGTTCTTCTCGATGTAGTCCGCGGCGGTCTTGAGGGAGTCCTGGTCGGAAGCGTTGGTGCGGGCCCAGGCAGAGTTTTTGCCGTAGGTCTTGAGAAGCCGATCGATCTCGGCGACCGTCTCCTGCTTCTTGCCCATCTTCATGTAGGCGCCGATGATCTCGTTCTGGTAGTCCGGGGCATTCTTGGACTGGGGATCCTCGGCGATGAGACGGCGGTAGGTCTGGACGCACTGCTCGAACTTGCCCTGCTCGAAGTAGGTCGTGGCCAGGCGCTTGAGCATGGACCGGATGAGGTCCTTCTTGCCGAGCTTGTTGAAGTAGGCGTAGGCCTCGTCCATCTCGCCGGCGTCCGCGAAGAAGCGGACCAGATCCTTGAGGGCTTCGTCCTGCAGCTGGATCTTGGACTTCTTGTTGGGGTCGTTGGACTCCGAGGTGGACATGGCGTGGGCGACGACCGTCTTCATGGTGTCGATGCCCTTGCCATACTCGCCCACGTTGTAGTAGCACCACGCCAACTTGTAGAGGGCGAAGGCGTACTTCTGGGAGTCGCGGTAGGTGGCGGCCTTCTGGTAGGCGACCAGCGCCTTGTAGGCGTTGTTCTTCTCGAAGTAGTACTCACCGATGAGCACGTAGGCGTCGGCCACCCACTTGGACTCGGGGTAGGTGCGCACCAGGCGGGTGAACTCCTTGACCGCGTCGTCGGCCTGGTCGGTGTCCAGCAGGGCGGAGGCCAGGTAGAAGGTGGCTTCGTCGGCGCGCTGATACTGGGGGTAGTTCGCGAGGATCTGGCGATAGAGCTTGATGGACTTGCCCTGCCAGTCGCGAGACTCCACGGTGTACTCGTCCTGGTGGATGCTGGTCGTCTCACAGCGCTCGTCGTTGAAGCAGGCGTCGAATACCTGCTCGAACTTCTTCATCTCGTCCAGGTAGATGTCGCGGCCTTCCTCGAAGTAGAGGTCGGCGAGGCGCAGGATCATCTCCGCCTTCTGCTCGCCCTGGGCGGTGCCCTGGCTGAGGATCTCCTTGAGGAAGCGCATGGACTCGTGGCGCTTCTGGCGCGCGAGCTTGCGGTACTCCTCGCTGAGGTTCACCTCGGTGACGTCCCTGGCGCGGAGCACGCGGCGGCCGTCTTCCTTGGCCTCGCGGTCTTCGTCGTCCTGAGCGTAGGCCGAGGAGAACAGGGAGAAGCTGCCGTCACCCTGCCAGGTGGGCGAGGTGGCGGCCAGCAGCAGCGCCAGGGGAACGATGGTGGTGGCGCGGATCTTCATGGGGTTCACTCCCAGGTGCGATGCCAAAAAATGGGCTGCGACGCCAGAAAGGATTTGGGGTCGGGCGATTCAGGGGCCTACTTGCAGGAGCCCTGCTCGGTGTAGTGGTAGTAGCCGAGCTCGTCGGCCCAGAACTCGCCATTGAAAGGCCAGTAGACCTTGTCGACCGAGGTAGCGAAGTCGACCTCGCGGAGGCTGGCGGAGTCGATGATGTCGATGTTGTTCATCCGGTATTCGTAGTCGACGCGCTGGGCGTCCACGACCTCGAACCGAACGATCTCGGACTGTGCCAGCAGGTCGCCCATGTAGGCGGTCAGCTGTGCCATCTCGGACAGGAAGAGCAGGCCGGCACGGCGCTTGTAGCGCTGGCGGTCGGACTCGAGCACCTTCTTGAGGTGGTTGCCCAGGCTGTCGCGCCAGCGGGCCTTCTGAGCGTCGATGATGACCTTTTCGCCTTCCATCTGCTCGAGGTGGCGCACCAAGGCGGCCAGGTCACGGTTGCGCAGGACCTTGTTGAAGACCGACTTCGGCAGCACCGACTCGCGGGGGTAGCTGGTGAAGTAGGTGTCGTAGGCCTGGTCGGCCAGCTTCTTGCCTTCGCGGGAGGCGTAGGACTGGACGAAGTTCTTCATCTCCTTGTACATCGGGCGGTAGGTCTCCTCGAACCCGATGAGGAGGCGCTCGACCTCGTTGTACTCGCAGAGGTTGAAGTAGGTCAGCGCGCGCAGGATGGTCGCCTCGGGCATGAACTCGTCTTCGGAGAAGTACGGGCTCTGGACCGTGAGCACCTGGCCGAGGGTCAGGTTGAGGTCGTTGCGCATGAAGTTGGACCAGGAGGCCTCGAAGAGCGAGGTGGGCCAGTACATGCTGTCGCGCTCCACCAGCGCGTAGTACTTCGAGGACTCGTCGAAGCGCTGGATGGAGTAGTAGATGCGGGCGACGTTCACCAGGGAGAGGTTCTTGAGATCCTTGACTTCCTGGAGTTCGCGGGGGCTGCCGACCTCGACGTCTTCGCGGACCACGTCTCGGAAGGAGCGCACCGCGGACTTGAGGCGGCCCTGGCGGTTGTAGATGACGCCCTCGAAGTACTTGGCGCGGAGGTAGAGGTCGGACCGGGTGGAGATCTGACCGAAGTACTTGCGCGCGCGGGAGAGGTCGTCCTCTTCGTACAGGCGCACACCCATCAGGTAGAACAGGTGGTTGCGCGCGGAGCGGGGGAAGGCCTCGGGCGGAATCTTGGCCACGACGCGGATGAGCTCGGAGTTGTCGCCGGTGTAGCGGGCGATGGAGACGAGCTTGGGCAGGGCGTGCTTGAAGTAGGGATTGTCCGGACCCTTGCGCAGCACCTCGAGGAAGTAGTACTGCGAGGTGTGGTACATCTCGAGCTCGAACAGGCAGCGAGCCAGGTAGTACTGGATCTGAGCCTCGCGCTCGGGGAAGGTGTTGTCCTCGAGCATCTCGTAGAGCATCAAGCTGGCAGTCAGGGGCTTCTTGGCCCGGAACAGCTTGATGGCCTGCTTGACCTGCTCGGGGTCGGCGCTGTCGTCCGCGCCCTCGTCCGAGAGCTGCGCGCCGCTGCCGCTGTTGTTGCCGCCCAGCATGGACTCTTCTTCTTCGCGTTCGCGGGCAGCGCGCTCGCGATCACGCTCACGCTGCACTTCGGCCTCGCCGCGCTCGACCGGAGCGGGCTCGGCACCGGCCATGAGCTTCTTGGCGGCGTCGACGACCTCCGAGGGGGCGCCTTCGTTCTGCAGGCAGCGGACCTCGTCAACGGAGAACTGCTCACCCGAGTCTTCGATGGTCTGGACCACGATGGGCACGGGCACGTTGACGTTCACCATGTTCATGATCTCCTCGCAGGACAGCGCGTGGGCGTCCGTGGCGAAGGAGAGTCCCAGCATCGCGGCGAGGCTGGCGGTGCACAGGCGAGAGATCTTCATGGGTGGCTCCAGAGAGCGCGTTGGTTTGGAGATGCCCTGGGGGCGGCGGACCTGTGGTGGTTAGTCCATGCCCGGGAAGAAGAAGGAGACACCGGCCTGGAGGATGAAGTTGTTCTTCATCTCGAGGGTGGTGGACGAGACGGTCTCGATGTAGACCAGCGACCGACCTTCGATGCGCAGCGCCAGGGACTCGCCCAGGACGACGCGCAGACCACCGCCGAAGTTGGTGGTGGGGTGGGTCTGGTTCGCGGTGGCCTCGGCGTACTTGTCGCCTTCCTGCTGCAAGGCCTCGAGATCATCGTTGGTGAGCACCATGCCCATGCCAAAGGCACCGAAGATGTCGAAGGGGATGATGCGGTGGCCGACCGCGACCTTGCCGTAGATCGGGGCGTAGACGAAGGTCGCGTTGCCGAAGACCGTGAGGGGCGAGAGGTCGGGGGAGACGTGGTTGTTGTTGACCAGCTGGCTGGTCAATGGCTTCCAGTCGGCCTCGCCCAGGTTGGGTGAGAAGCCGAAGTTGCCCTCGATCTCGAAGATCTCGGTGGCGTGGTAGCCGAAGCCGAGGCCTACGATGTAGCGATTGAGGAAGGGGTCGTTGGTGACGAACGCGATGTTCGGCGTCATCTCGAAGCGACCCAGCTTGAGGAAGTTCTTCTTCTGGATGGTCTTGATGATGCGCTTGTTGCGCATCTGATCCGGAAGCAGGACCTCTTCGGCGTTGGCACCGACGATGTCGTCGACGTCGCCGGATTCGACGGCTGCGCGCTCTTCGGAGATGGAATCGGTGGTGTCCTGAGAGCCGAGGATGTCGTCCAGGACGTCATCGAGGGACTCTTCTTCGTCGCCGCCATCCTCGTCGTCCTGCGCCAGGCCATCCTGGGAGGAGAGGAGGGTGTCGTCGGCGGCGAGGGCCGTGCCGGCCGTGCAGAGCGTCAGGGAGAGAACGGTAAAGAGAAGGCGCTTCATCGATGGTGCCTCGAAGGGAGGAAAGGCAGGGGGCCCAGGCTAGAAGTCGTACAGACGAGGCTTCATCTTGGGGATGAAGATGCTGACGCCGGCCGAGGCGATGAAGTTGTTGTAGAGGCGCTTGCCCAGATCGGTGTCGTCGTTCGGGTCGTAGTCGGGCTGGTTGCCGATGTAGAGGTACGACCGCGCGTCGATCTTGAGGGCCACCGACTGGCTGACGAAGAAGTCGAAGCCCATGCCCACGTTGATGGGCACCGTGTAGGTGCTGTTGGGCGGCGACAGCTGGACCACCGAGCCAGAACCATCGGTGAGGTACTGGTCGTTGTAGGTGGCGTAGTACTCGGCGCGCGAGAGCAGGCCGAGCCCCAGGGTGCCGTAGAAGTCGAAGTTCAAGACCTGCTCGCCGAGCAGGTTGATCTTGCCGTACACCGGCGCCCAGCGCAGGGCGAAGGTGGCCCCGAGGGTCATCTTGTCGACCGGCTGCTGGAAGCCCGCGTCCGGGTCGCCCTGGTGGGCGATCTGGACCAAGGTGCTGGTGAGGCCCTTCAGATCATCCTGGCCCAGGTCGGGCGAGTAGAGGATCGCCCCCTCGGCCGCGATGGACTCGGAGATGTGGTACGCCAGCAACGCCCCGCCCACATAGCGTCGGGCGAAGGGGTTGTTGGGCACATACCCAAGCACCGGCGCGATCTCGAAGCGGTTCGCCTTGAGGAAGAACCGGTTCTCGATCGGGGCCGGGGTGTGGTCGACCTGCTGCAGACGGTCCACTGCTTCATCGGCAGGGCTGTCAGCGGCCAGGGCGGCCAGGGGGGTGAGGAAGCCGACACAGAGGGCACCGACCATGGATAGCGTTGCGACGCTTGGGATCTTCGACATCCGCTCAACTCCGGAGATTGCAGATATCCTCATGGGACCACATTATGGGTCCCCACAGGTCGGCGGACCATATCACGAGTGCTGCGAGCGTGCTCACACCAGGGGCCTGGCTGGGCACCAGCACTCGCGGTCCGAAGGTGGGGCGCGGCGTGGTGAGGCTGTGGAGTGGGGTGCTCCTGCGGGAGAATGCCTGTAGAACCTTTGCCGATGACAACAGGAAGACAGGATGGTTCCCGCAGCGGCGGCCAGGGCCGCCCTGTCAAGAAATGGTAAGGCGCTTTCGAACGGCCACAGACGGGATTTTTGGCGTTCTGGAGCGTGGGGCGGCCCGGAGTAGGCGTCGGACGCCCGTGCCCCCGGCTTGGACCCCCGGGTTCGATGTCGGTGGTGGGACGGCCTGGCGCGGTGCGCTCCGGCTCTCCGGGGAGGGCGGCTGCGGCGTGGGTCTGCCCTTGGGGGTTGACGTGGAGTGGTTTTTGCAGTTTTTTTATCTGCGAGGAGCCTGCGCTCGGGATCCCCGAGCAATGCTCCCACGAGGCCGCCCATGATCCTCCCGCTCTTGATCGCCGTTCCGCTACTCCACGCCGATCCCACTGTGACCATCGAGGTGGGACGCTCCCGCTTCCCTTCGGGCGCGGAGATCGCTGCCTCGGTCACCAACGCCATGGGTGAGACCATCTTCGTGCCTGCGTGCGAGACCATGCAGGTGGAGGTCTTCGACGCGGATCAGGGGCGCTGGCTGCCCGCCAGCTCCGGTGGCTGCAAGGAGACCAAGCCCGCGGTGGGGCTGACCGAAGGTACCCACAGCCTCACCGCCAGTCACGTGACGGATCGGTTCACGGTCGTGCGCCTGGTGCTCGTCTTCGGCCTGCGCTGCCGCGAGGGCTTCTCCCTCGAGATGGCGGGCTGCGAGGAGTTCCGCGCCGCGACCTCGAGCAACATCACCGTGGCTCCGGTCGAGGAGTAGGCGTCCTATTCAGCGCTTTCGGGCAAGCGCTGAGCGCGCTGCTCGACAGCCACCGACGTCCTTGGCGCGTGGTCAGCGACAGCCCTGCGTCGGTCTTGGCGGTGCCCACCGACCGGGTCAACGGGCACGATAGCGCCCTATCGCACCAGGATGTCCTGGCTCCACCAGCTCATGCCGCCGCGGCGATCCTGGACCACGATCCATAGGGTCATCGCAGGATCGCTGGGGTCGAGGGGCGCGGTCCACTCGAAGTCCGAGTACGGGTAGAGGGTGTTGACCGCGTCGACGGAGCCCTGCTCGATGTAGATGGAGAAGTAGGGTTCTTCGACCCGTTCTTCCCAGCCGCCATCAAGGGTGAGGTACTGGTAGGGCTCGATGCTGTCGTCGCTCAGGATGGGCTCGAAGGCGTAGGTCTGGTTGCCCGTGACCTCGACCGTGACGCCCGCGTCGACCTCCACGCCGTCGATGAGCAGGTGGTCGATGGCCGGGTTGTGGTTCGGTGTGGCCGCGTCGCTGACGGGGACGCGCTTGAGGCCCAGCTCGATGTCGTCTTCACCCTGCGAGTCCTGGGGGATGGCGGTGACCTGGACGAACAGGGACAGGCCCTCGTTTCGCTCATCCTCGGTCAGCCCGTCCAGGATGTCTTCCGGGACCGTGAAGGTGGGCGCCAGGTAGGGCTCGACGCCCATCAGCCCCGCCTCCTGCAGGGTCTGGTAGAGCTCGAGCAGCTCCTCGGGGGTCATGCTCTCGGGGTCGAGATCGCCGAGGTCGTCCAGGATGGTGGCGTCGATCTCACAGCCGAAGACATCCAGGTCCGACCCCAGGCAGCCGATCCACATCACCAGCTCGAGCTCGGCCTGGGGGGAGGCCACGAGGCCCGTGAAGGTGACGGTGTCGCCGGGGCCCGGCTCGGCGGGTTCGGCCTGGACGGCCAGAATGCGGAGCCGATCGACGACCCACGACTGCGAGAGCTGGACGCGCTCGGCGCAGCCCGAGACGAGCAGCGTGCTGGCGGCCAGGAGAGCGCGGTGGGGGAGGGCGGCCATGTCAGAACCTGACGTTGGCGTCGAAGCCGAGGTTGGGGATGAAGGGGAGCCCGCGGACGTAGGTCCACTCGGTGTAGTCGTAGTTGTAGCGTACGA
>CALDOK010000165.1 GCA_937912125.1 uncultured Pseudomonadota bacterium | reverse complement strand
CAGCGACGCCGACAGCGACGCCGACAGCGACGCCGACAGCGACGCCGACAGCGACACCGACGCGGATGTACCCCTGGACGGCTTCGGGGAGATCAGTGGTGACTGCGGTGTGCTCGACACGGGCGAGCTCACCCAGGCCGAGCCGTCGATCTTCCGCAACCAGATCGACTTTGGCCAGGTCGCCTTCGACTACGACCAGCTCTCCGAGGGGGGCCAGGAGGTCTACGACGACGGCAACCTGGGGGGCAGCTCCCTGATCTCCGAGGTCTTCTCCTACGAGCTGCTGTACCGCTGCGAGCTCGCCGCGCTGCTCAAGACCGAGGGTGAGATCGTCTACGACGACGAGGGCGGCAAGAAGACCGACCTGCTGGTGGACATGGACGATCTGATGATCGGCGTGAGCGTCACCCGGGCCTATGGCTGGCCGCCCGATGATCCCTACACCGTCGAGGACGCCCGGGACCTGCTCGAGGGCAAGCTGGCCGACATCCCGCTCTCGAGTGCGAACGTGGCCGACGAGGACGCCTGGGTCAAGCAGGTACTGCACGTCATGGCCTACGCCTCGGAGCATGCCGACAGCATCGAGGAGGCGTGGGCTGGGTTGAGTGACGATCTGCTCGGCGACACCATCGTCCTGGTGACCGTCACCGAGGGCGCAGACGAAGACCTGTACTGATCGTCTCTCCCCCTCTCTTGGACGTCCATGGCCCGTAGCTCGCCCCCCACTGCTCCCCGATCCCCACTCGGGGGCTGGAACGTCGACGAGGCGCCAGGGGCGGGTGCGCTCGGTCTGAGTCTCGGCTCCGAGCGGGACGAGGAGGTCACGGCGCCTATCCCCGCGGCCCTGGCTCAGCGCTGGGAGCTGCTGGACGCCGTCAGTGGAAAACCCGACCGGGCCGTGGAACGCCTGGACACACTGGTCCTCGAGTTCCGCCGCACGCTGCAGGAGATCCAGCGCAACGACGAGGAGCTGTTGGACCTGCGGGACCAGCTGGACCGCGCTGGCTCCGAGCTCAGCCGGGTGCGGCGCGAGCTGGCGCGGGCCCGCCGGGACGCCATCGGCGAACACGGCCGCGCCGAGGCGGCCCGTCGCGAGGTGGGCGTCGTTCGGGTCGAAGCCCACCTGGCGCGCAGCAAGCTCGCCGACGCTCGCCAGGAGTTCGTGGACGAGCGGGAGCGGATGCTGAAGCTCGAGGCCGATCTCCGCACCATGGACCAGGACCACCGCGCGGCCACGAAGCTCATCGGCCAGCTTCAGCTGGAGCAGGCCGGCTTGTGCGAGCGGCTGGCGGAGCTGCAGCTGAGAGCCGAGAGTAGCGAGACGGCCCGCGCTGCGATCGAAGCCAACCACAAGCGCGCCCAGGCCGGAATCCGCACCGCCCGCGCCATGAACGAGAGCGCCAGCCTCCGGGGCCAGGAGCAGGCGTCCGAGCTTCGTTCCTTGCAGAGCCGGGTGGAGCAGGCCGAAGCCGCCCGGAGCGTGAGCCAGGCCGCGCTCGAGCAGGCCCAGGCCGACCGCGAGCTGCTGCAGGTCGAGGTGGAGCAAGCCCGCACCACGCGCGATGCGCTGGCGGACGAGCAGGAGCTGGCCCGCATGGCCCGGGGGGCCCTGAAGGCCGATCTGGACCAGGCCCGCGCCAGCCAGGCCGCCCTGAAGGCTGAGCTGAAGCTGGCCCGCACCGGCAGGGCTGCCCTGCAGGTCGAGCTGGACCAAGCCCGCTCCGATCAGGCCGCCCTGAAGGCCGAGCTGAAGCAGGCCCACGCCGAACAGGCCAGCGCGAAGGCCGAGCGAGCCCAGGCAACCGCCGATCAGCTCGCCCAGGGTGCGGCCCTCGAGCAGGCAAGCACTGAGCGCGCGAGCCTGAAGGCCCAGCTCGAGCAGGCACGGGCGGCCGTCCAAGAGAGCCAGGATGGGCGGCGTGCGGACCAGGACGCCTTGGGCTCGAGCCAGGAGCGCGCCGCCGCTCTGGAGCGCGAGCTCACCGAGATCGGGGTGAGCCACCAGCGACAGGCGGACCGGGCCCGCGAGCTCGAGCTCCAGCTCGACCACCAATCGGATGAGGCCGAGCGCCAGGTCGCGCAGCTACAGCAGGAGCTGGACCACGCGCGGGTCCGGCTCGAGCAGGTCGAGCTGAGCCTGGGCGAGCACGGCCAGGAAGCGGCCGAGGCCGCCTTGGAGCAGCAGCGCAGCAGGGAAGCCGCCAGCAGCGCACGGGCCGAGGCGGACCGGACCCGGGCCGAGGTCGAGATGGCGCGCTCTCTGGTCGAAGCGCAGGCCCGTGAGCTGAAGCGCGTGCGCGCCATGGCGAGCGCGGCCCGTCGGGAGCGGGAGGCCCAGGTCGAGCAGGCTGGCGGGGCACAGGAGGTGGCGCGGCAGCTTGAGCTGGCCCGCAAGGCGGTGTACCGCTATCGGCGGCGCATGCAGCACGATCGGGCGCGCTGGAAGGCCCATGAGACCGAGCTGGGGCACGCCATCTCGGGGTTGTACGCGGTCGCCCACGCCTTCCCTCGCCAGCTGGACCAGATGGAGGCCGTGCTCCGGCAGCTGCGGGTGATCCTCGAGAGCACCGGCGGAATGATCGACCTGCACAGGCTCGAGTCCGAGAAGGCCTACCGCGCCCTGTTCGCCGACGAGCTCCAGTCCCCGCAGGTGGTTCGGGAAGACGACGCCAAGGAGGACGAGGCCTAGGTTCGTCGAACGGCTATGACCCAGGATTCGGCCAGGCGCCAAGTTTTCAGCATCGAACGTACGGTTGTTTCTTTCCGGGGCACGAATGTGCCCCGGCGCGCCAACAAAGGGAGGCCGTGGTCGTCGTGGAGGCCGAACGGCCGAAACGATGACCATGGCCCGTCGATCACCGCCTGTGCGCCCGCCCGAGGGTGTCACTGATTCCTGGTCTGGCGTTGTCCCCGAGGCCCGCACCCGCCGTGGCTGGGCTGCGGCCGACCTGGTGAGCCTCGGGGCGGACAGGAGCTGCGCGTTCTCGCGGGGCAGCGCCCCTTTGCGCCGCCGCGCTCTGCCTTGTAGGTTGGCCATCCAGCGGAGGAAGGAATGGAAGCTCTCGCCGCATATGTCGCCACCGCCTCGGGTTGGGTCTGGGGCGCCCCCATGCTCATCCTGCTGGTGGGCACCGGGGTGTACCTCACCATTCGGCTGCGCGGGGTCCAGTTCCACGGGCTGCTCTACGGCCTGTGGATGGCCTTCGTGGTGCGCCGCGAGAAGGACGCCGAGGGTGACATCTCGCACTTCCAGGCGCTGATGACCGCGCTGGCGGCCACGGTGGGCACAGGCAACATCGCCGGCGTGGCCACGGCCGTAGCGGCGGGTGGTCCTGGGGCCCTGTTCTGGATGTGGGTCACCGGCCTCTTCGGCATGGCCACCAAGTACGGCGAGGCCGTGCTGGCGGTGAAGTACCGGACCACCGACGAGCGGGGGGAGATGGCCGGTGGGCCCATGTACTACCTGCGAGATGGCCTGAAGGCGCCCTGGCTGGGAGCCCTGTTCGCCTTCTTCGCCGCCATCGCCGCGTTCGGCATCGGCAACATGGTCCAGGTGAACTCCGTCGCGGACGCCGTGGTCACTACCTTCCACGTGCCCACCTGGATCACCGGCGTGGTGCTCGCGGTGCTCACCGCGGCGGTGATCCTCTTCGGGATTCGCGGCATCGGACGGGTCACCGGCGTGCTCGTTCCCGTCATGATCGTGGCCTACATGTGCGGCGCCATGGCGCTGCTGGTGATCCACATCGACCAGCTGCCTTCGGCCATCGCGCTGGTCTTCCAGCATGCCTTCACTCCCACGGCCGCCACGGGCGGCTTCGCGGGCGCGCTGGTCAAGCAGGCCGTCCGCTTCGGTGTGGCGCGGGGCGTGTTCTCCAACGAGTCTGGGCTCGGCTCTGCGCCTATCGCCGCCGCCGCCGCTCAGACCCGCAGCCCGGTCTCCCAGGCGCTGGTCAGCATGACCCAGACCTTCATCGACACCATCCTGGTCTGCACCATGACAGGGTTGGCGCTGATCGTCACAGGCGCCTGGACCAGCGGCTCCACCGGCGCCGCGCTGACCCTCGAGGCCTTCTCCATCGGCCTGCCTTGGCAGGTGGGCTCTGCGGGGCCTGTGGGCGGCCTGGTCGTCACCGTGGGGCTGATCCTGTTCGCCTACTCCACGATCCTGGGCTGGTGCTACTACGGCGAGCGCTCCATCGCCTACCTCTTCGGCGCCCGTGCTGTCGCCCCTTATCGCGTGGTCTTTGTGGCCCTCGTCGCGGTGGGCGCCGTGCTCAAGGTGGAGCTGGTCTGGAACCTCAGCGATCTGATGAACGGCATGATGGCCTTCCCCAACCTGGTGGGACTGCTGCTGTTGTCCGGGGTGATCGCCCGCGAGACCGACCGCTTCTTCCAGGAGCGCCGGGCGAGTGGTCCGTGAACCGCGCGGCGTGCCGGGTCGTGTCCGGATTCTTGGGGTTGGCCTTTGTGGATTGTTCCTGGTAGGGTTTCGTTCTCACCAGTATAGACAGGGCTGTGCGCACCTCTCCTCAAGCGCTGGTGAGTCGGGGGTAGGCGTGAAGCAGAGTGGCGTGGCGGCATTGGCGGGCGAGCGGGGTCGGGTCTTGCTGGTCGAGGACGATCCTCTCCTGCGGCGGGGCATGGCGCGGATGCTCACCCGAAAGCAGTTCCAGGTGGTCGAGGCCTGTGACGGAGAGCAGGCCCTCGAGGCGCTGGATGCCTGCGAGGTGGACTGCGTGCTCAGCGACATCTCCATGCCTGGCATGGGCGGGATGCAGCTGCTCAAGGCGGTGTCGGGCCGGGATCTGGACCTGCCCTTCGTACTGGTCACGGGGGTCCCCAGCCTCGAGACGGCCATCGAGGCGGTGCAGTACGGGGCCTTCCACTACCTCTGCAAGCCCTTCCAGCCGTCCGAGCTCATCCAGCTGGTCACCCGCGCCGTGCAGGTGCGCCGGCTGGCCTACCTCAAGCGCCAGGCGCTGGCCCTGGCGGGCCTGCCAGGCGGGCTCACCCGTGACCTCCAGGGGCTCCAGGCGTCCTTCGAGCGCGTGCTCGAGGGCTTCCAGCTGGCCTTCCAGCCCATCGTCCACGCCGCCACTGGCGAGCGCTTCGGGTACGAGGCCCTGCTGCGTTCCTCCGAGTCCAGCCTGCCCCATCCCGAGGCGGTCCTGCACGCTGCCGAGAGGCTCGAGCGCGTCCATGAGCTCGGCCGGTTCATCCGCCAACGAGTGGCGCGGGCGTGCGAGAGTCTGAGTGCCGCGGACACGCTGTTCGTCAACCTGCATCCCCGGGATCTGGCGGACGATCATCTGCTCGATGTGCGCTCGCCCCTCACCGCGTTGGCCTCCAGGGTGGTGCTCGAGGTCACCGAGCGCGCCAGCCTCGCTGGGGTCGCGGATCTGCGCGCCAGGGTGGAGCGGCTGCGGGAGCTGGGCTTCCGCATCGCCGTGGACGATCTGGGGGCGGGCTACGCCGGGCTCACCAGCTTCGTGGTGCTGCAGCCCGACATCGTCAAGATCGACATGTCCCTCATCCGCGGGGTCGACACCGACTCCACTCGCCAGAAGCTCGTCCGCTCCATGACCGGGGTCTGCCGCGAGATGGGTATCCTCGTGGTGGCCGAGGGCATCGAGACCCAGGCCGAGCGAGACGTCCTGGTCGAGCTGGGCTGCGATCTGTTCCAGGGGTACCTGTTCGGGCGCCCCAGCCCCTTGCCTGGCCTGGAGCGTGCGCTGTGAGCGGTCGCGCCACCGACCCGGCGCGTGAGGTCGAGCGCCTGGAGATCGAGAACGCTCGCCTGCGCGCTCGCCTGGAGCAGCAGGTGCAGTCCCAGCTCGATCTGGCGCAGGGTTTGGGGGCGACCCGCCAGCTGGGGGCGATCCTGGGCACCTCGCTCGCCCACGCGATCGGGCTGTCGGGGGCCGACAGCGGCGCGGTCTACATGATCGATCAGGGTCGCTCGTGCCTCGAGATCGCGTGTCATCGGGGCTTCACCCCGGCCTACCTGCGAGCCAGGCAGGCGATACCCCTCGACCATCCGATGCTCCAGCCAGGATTGGCGGGAGACACCACCTTCCTCAATCTCCCCGACGATGGCACCTCCCAGGACGAGCACGACCGGGCCGAGGGCGTGACTGCGGCCATCATCCTCCCAATCCTGCATGGCGAGGCCGTCTTTGGGGGGCTGTACCTCTGCTCCCACACCCGTGAGAGCTTCGATCCAGGCGGCTTGGGCGCGCTGACCCTGCTCGCCCGCCAGCTCGGCGCCGCCATCGCCCGCAGCCGGGCCAAGGCCGACCAGGAGCTGCTGGCCCAGGTAGTGGAGAGCAGCATCGTGGGCATCGGCATCACCGGACTCGATGGACTGGCCAGCTACGTCAACCCTGCGCTGGCGGCGATGTGGGGGTATCCATCCCCCGCAGGGGTCGTCGGCGGCTCGGTCTTCGACTGGTGGGCCGACCGCGATGCCGCCGTGGCCATCTTCGCGCGCGTCATCGCCGAGGGCTCGGTCACCGACGAGCTCGTCGCTCGCCGCGCCGACGGCAGCAGCTTCACAGCCGTGGGCACGGCCAGCCTGGTGAAGGACGCCGAGGGTGCGCCCAGTCACGTGGTGGGCTCGTTCATCGACATCTCCGAGATCCAGCGGGGAAGGGATGCGCAGCGGCAGATGCGCCTGGCCGACGCCATCAACGGGCTGCTGCTGCGTACCCTCGAGGGCGAGGATGATCGCGGCCTGGGCTGCGCCTGTGTCCGGGTCGCCATGGACCTCACCGGCGCCGCCATGGGGTTGCTGGGCACCATCGGCCCCGACGGCAGGCTGGCCCAGAGCTTCGCCGTGGGTGCGTCGGTGGTGGCCGCGGCGAGCGACGGGAAGTTCGCCGAGTACTTCCCTGGGGCGGAGCCCTTGCGGGGCCTGTGGGCCTATGCCCTGAGCCAGCCGGAGCCTCTGGTCTGCAACCAGCCGGCTGAGCACCCGGCCAGCACCGGTCTCCCCACGGGGCACCCTGCGGTGGAAAACATCCTGTTCGTCCCCCTGTGTCGCGACGGTGCGCCCGTGGCCATCCTGGCCGTGGCCAATCGCCCGGGCGGCTTCTGCGACCGCCAGGTCGACGCCGCCAGCATCCTGGGTCCGGTCATCCTGCAGGTGCTGGACTACCGACGCTCGGAGCGTGCGCGGCTCCGCAGCGAGCGGCGGGTGCGGGAGCAGGAGGCGCTCCTTCGTCAGGCCCAGAAGCTCGAGGCCATCGGTCGCCTGGCTGGCGGTGTGGCCCACGACTTCAACAACCTGCTCGCGGTGGTCAGCCTGTTCAGCGAGTCGCTGCTGGCGGGCCTCGAGCCTGGCAGCGAGCTGGCCGAGGATGCCCGCACCATCGTCGAGACCGCCCAGCGCGGCGCGGATCTCACGCGCCAGCTGCTGGCCTTCGGGCGTCGTGCGGTGCTCAAGCCCGTTCACCTGCAGGCTGGGGCGCTGGTGGTCGAGATCACCAGCATGATCCGGCGCCTGGTGGGGGACGGCATCGAGCTGGAGGTCGACGCGAAGCCGGACGCCGGGTGGATCCATGCCGACCCTGGCGAGATGGGCCAGGTGCTCATGAACCTGGCGGTCAACGCCCGGGACGCCATGCCCGAAGGCGGTGCCTTGCGCATCAGCGTGCTCGACCACGAGGTCGTGGACGGGCAGCATCACCCGGATCTCACCCCCGGGGAGTACGTGGAGCTGCGGGTGGAGGACACGGGCGTCGGCATTGGGCCCGAGCAGCTCGAGCTCATCTTCGAGCCCTTCTTCACCACCAAGGAGCTGGGCAAGGGCACCGGGCTGGGCTTGGCTACGGTCTACGGCATCGTCAAGCAGACCGGCGGTACCATCCGGGTCGACAGCGAGCTGGGCAAGGGGACGACCTTTCACATCTACCTCCCCCGAGTGCACGGCTCTGAGAGGCCTCTGACCGCCGCCGTGCCTCCGCCAGCCACGGCGCGAGGCGGCGAGACGATCCTGCTGGCCGAGGACGAGCCTCAGGTCAGGCGGGGAGCAGCGCGGGGTCTGCGACAAGCCGGCTTCCAGGTGCTCGAGGCGGCCAACGCGGGGGAGGCCCTGCTCATCGCCGAGCAACACGTGGGGCCCATCCACGTCCTGGTCTCGGACATCGACATGCCGCGCATCAGTGGGCCGCAGCTGGCCCGGCGTCTCCAGCTGGGTCGGCCGGGCATCAAGGTGCTCCTGGTCACAGGCCACGGGGGCGACCACCTGGCCGAGATCGACAGCACGGTCGAGGGTGCGCGGCTGCTGGTCAAGCCCTTCGCTGCCCAGCAGCTGGCCGGCGCGGTCCGCACGTTGCTGGACGGTGGGTCGGGCTAGCCCGTCCAGCGGCTGCGCGGGGTGGTCAGGCGCACGGCCTCGCGGCGGCCCAACGTCCAGAACAGGGCGGGGCGCAGCAGGAACTCGAACAGGGTGGAGCTGGCCAGCCCGCCGATGACCACGGTGGCCACGGGGTAGAGCAGCTCACGTCCGGTCTCGCCGCCCGCCCAGAGCAGAGGCAGCAGGCCCGCGCCGGTGGTCAGGGCGGTCATGACCACCGGGGCCGCCCGCTCGCGCCCAGCGCGCACCAGCAGCTCGGGGTCCAGGGCCAGGCCCTCCTCGCGCATCAGGTGCAGGTAGTGCGCGACCAGCAGGATGCCGTTGCGGGTGGCGATACCCGCCAAGGACACGAAGCCCACCAGCGCCGCCACGTTGAAGTCCTGGCCGGTGACCAGCAACAGGAGCACCCCGCCCACGAAGGCGGCGGGGACGCAGACCAGCACCTGCAGGCTGAGGTTCACAGACCTGAACTGGCCGTACAGGATGGTGAGCATGGCCACGAGGGAGGCCAGCGAGAGCAGGAGCACCAGGCGTGTGGCCCGCTGCTGGGACTGGAACTGGCCCTCGAAGCGCAGGAAGCTGCCCTCGGGCATGGCGGCCTCGATGGGCGCCACGGCGGCCTGCAGGTCACCCACCACCTCGCCCAGGGAGCGCCCCTCGACGTTGCAGCTGACGGCCACACGTCGGAGCAGGTCGTCACGGCTGATGCTGTTGGGTCCCGCCGCCAGCTGGACCGTGGCCAGCTCGCCCAGCCGCGCCCAGCCGCCCCCGGGCAGGCCGATGGGCAGGCGCTGGATTGCGGCCAGAGAGTCGCGGGCCGGCGCGTCCAGCCGCACGAAGAGGTCGAAGGCCCGCTCGCCCTCGAGGATCTGGCCAACCTCGTGGCCACCCAAGGCGATATCGAGCTCCCGGGCCAGCGTGCCCGGCGCCAGGCCCAGCTCGGAGAGGCGCTCCTTGTCGAGCGCCACGTGGATCTGGGGTACCAGCACCTGGGGCTCGAGGAACAGGTCGATGACCCCGGGGACTTCGGCTGCCGCGTCGTGGACCTTCTTGGCCGTGGCGCGCAGCTGGTCGAGATCGCTGCCCATGACCTTGATGGCGATCTGGGCCTGTACGCCCGACAGGATGTGATCGATGCGGTGCGCCAGGGGCTGGCCCACGTTCAGGCTGACGCCCTGCACATCACCGAAGCGCTCCCGGACCTGGGCCAGTGCCTCGGCGCGGCTGAGGTCCGTGTCGGGGTCCATGGTGAGCAGAAGGTGGGAGATGGTGGGGGGAGGGGCGTGCTCGTCGTGCTCGCCGCGGCCGGTGTAGCGGCTGATGGACTGGACGTGGGGGAGGTCTTCGAGGCGCGCCTCGAGCTCGCTGGCCACCCGGGTGGACTCCTGCAGGGATGTCCCCGGGGGCAGGAAGGTCATCACCAGCACGGTGCCCTCGTCGAAGGGCGGCAGGAAGGACGAGCCCAGGAAGGTGGAGCCCACCAGGGCGAGCAGCACGGCGAGCAGCGAGCCCGCCAGCACCGTGCGGCGCCAGCTGACGGCCCAGCGGATCAGGCCTTCCGACCTGGCCTGGAGCCAGCGCAGCGCGCGGGGACGACCCTCGGGGACCCGGTGACCCTCGCCCTTGCGGAACAGCAGCAGCGACAGGGCGGGGGTGACGGTGAGAGAGACCACCATGGAGGCCAGCAGCGCCACGATGTAGGCCACGGCCAGAGGGGTGAACAGCCGGCCTTCGATGCCCGACAGCGCGAACAGCGGCAGGAACACCAGCACCACGATCAGGGTGCCGCTGAAGATGGGCCCGCGTACCTCGGAGGAGGCGTCCGCCACCACGCGCTCCAAGCTGGCGTCCTGGGGCGCCTCCCGCAGGCGTCGGACGACGTTCTCGACCCCGACGATGGCGTCGTCCACCAGCTCGCCCACGGCGATGGCCAGGCCGCCGAGGGTCATGGTGTTGATGCCCATGTCGAAGAAGTGGAAGACCAGGCCTGCGGTGGCGAAGGACAGGGGCAGGGCCACCAGGGTGATGCTGGCTGCCCGGCCGTTGGCCAGGAAGATCAGCAGGATGATGACCACCAGGATGGCGCCGTCCCGCAGGGCGTCCAGCACGTTGTCGACGCCGCGGTCCAGGAAGGTGGCCTGGCGGAACAGGTCGCTGCGCAGCTGGGCGCCGTCGGGCAGCGCCTGCCGGATGCGGTCGAGCTCCTCGTCCAGGCGCTCGGTCAGGGCGATGGTGTTGGTGCCCGGCTGCTTGAAGACCGCCATCATCACTGCGGGCTCGCCCGCCACCGACGCGGTGCCCCGGGGCCATGCGGCACCCTCGACCACCCGCGCCACGTCGCTGACCCGCACCGGACGGGAGCGGTGGGGTGAGACCACGATGTCCGCGATCTCCTCGACGGTCTGGATGCGCCCCAGGTTGCGCACCAGCAGCTCCTGGTTGCCCTGGAGCAGGTAGCCGCCGGAGGTGTTGGCCGTGGACTCGCCCAATGCTTCGGCCAGCTGGCTGATGCTGACCTCGTGCCTCAGCAGCAGGTCGGGGTCCGGGATCACCTGGTACTGCTTGAGATCGCCGCCGATGACCACCACCTGCGCCACGCCGGGCACCGACAGCAGCCGCCGCCGCACAACCCAGTCGCTCAGGGTGCGCAGCTCCATGGGGTCGACGCTCTGGTCCGGGCTCACCAAGGCGAGGTTCATGATCTCGCCGGTGATGGACGCGATGGGCGCCATCTCGGGCACGACGCTGGGAGGCAGATCTCCCGTGACCAGCTGCAGGCGCTCCTGCACCAGCTGCCGGTCCCGGTAGATGTCGCTGGCCCAGTCGAACTCCACGCGGATGGTGGCCAGGCCGTCGGCTGAGGAAGAGCGCATGCGCTCCACGCCGGGGACGCCGCCCAGGGCTGCCTCGAGGGGCAGGGTGACCAGGGTCTCCACCTCCTCGGGGGCCATGCCGTGGGCCTCGGCCATCACCGTGACAACGGGCTGGTTGAGATCGGGGAAGATGTCGACCGGGCGTCGAAGCATGGCGATGGTGCCCGCCACGAGCAGGGCCGCGGCCAGGCCCAGGACCATCATGCGGTGGCTCAGAGAGCCGCGGATCAGAGAGTCGAGCATCGGGGGCTCAGTGGTTGTGGCCGGCGTGGGGGTCGGCCGCCGCGCCCGCGCTGCCAGTGGCTTGCTTGTAGGCGAGGTGGACCTGCAGGGCGCCTGAGGACACGATCCGATCACCCGGTTCCAGGCCCGCGCCCATGGGGATCACGGCCCGGCGGCTCTCGACCGAGAGGACCGTGAGCTCCAACGGCTCGTAGTGCTCACCGTGCTTGCGGTAGGCCAGGGTGGCGCCGCCCTCGGAGATCAGTGCGCTGGACGGTATCACCAGGCGCTCGCCGACCTCCTCGGTGCCCACCAGGACCTGCACGCGGGCTCCGGCCCGGTTCTGCCAGTCCACGTAGCGGGCGCCGTCGACGGTCTTCTCGCTGACCTTGGGGTTGGGCAGCGGGACGAAGAAGTGCGTGGTGCGATCCACACCGTCCAGAGCGCCCTCGAGGGAGCGGATGGTCAGGCCGTCCACCCGGCGACCCTCGGCGGGGAAGAGCAGGGAGACGGGCAGGCCCTCGGCCGCGGCCCGACGCACCGCTCCCAGGTCGGCCTCGAAGGCCTCGCCCCAGACCATCAGCTGGTCCAGGGCGGCCAGCTCGAACAGGGGGCTGCCCGCGTCGAGGGTCTGGCCGGCGTGTACATCGCGGGCCATGACCTCCATGTCGGGCTTGCCGGGCAGGCTGGGCGCGTAGAGGCTGATGTGGGTCGAGGGCTCGCCGCGCTGTTCAAGGGCATCGAGCTGAGTGCGGCTCAGGCCCGCGGTCTCCAGCGCCGCCAGGATGGTGTTCAGGGTGCTGGCGTTGGAGGTGACCTTGGCCTCGAGGACCTCGAAGTCCGCCTCGACCCTGCTGCGCTCCTCGCGCACCTGCTGGCCGCCGGCGGTGAGGGCGTCGAGGTAGCTGCGGGTGCGGTCGCGCAGGATGCGTGCTTCGATGAGCTCGGCGCGGACCTCCACCGCCCGGATCTGGAGGTGGCGCAGCTCGCTGTCCACCATCTCGAGCACGGCCAGCCGCTGGCCGGCGCGGACCGTGGCGTGTGGGGGAACATCGAGGCTCACCACGCGGACGGTGGTGGGGGAAGAGACGGTGGCCTGGCGGTCCCAGTCCACGTGGATGAGGCCGGGGATCTTGAGCTGGTCGTACCAGACCTCGGCTTGGACCTCGTGCAGGGCCAGGCCGATGTTGGAGGCGGCGGCGGCGGAGAGGTCCACGTAGCTGTGCTCGCTGTGGTCGTGGCCAGCGTGGGCGTCCTCGGCCTCCGCGCCGTGGTCGTGGCC